>CAITYL010000211.1 GCA_903896595.1 uncultured Lentisphaerota bacterium | reverse complement strand
CCCGCAGAGGCGCTGAGAAACCGTCAAACCCCGGCCACGGTGGCAAAGCGATTGCATCGCGCTCTTCGAGCGGCACGGTTTCGATTTGGCGGGCTGCAAGCCCTTTGCTACACCCGGCAACAGGCGTGGTTGGGGTTGTAGGGACGGGTGAATTGTGTCCAGGACGCTGAAAAGGGTAAATGTTTGACGGCTGCCGCGTCCTCATGGTCCTCAACGTCCCCGGTTTTGGGTTCGAAACCACCGTCCTCCCGGTCCTCGGCGGCGGTGCGGGTTTGCGGTGTTACGGAAACGGGGCGAGGACATTGAGGACAGGCATCGCCCCGGAAGACATTGAGGACAGCGAGGACGCCCCGCAGAGGCGCTGAGAAACCGTCAAAAGCCCGGCCACGGTGGCAAAGCGATTGCATCGCGCTCTTCGAGCGGCACGGTTTCGATTTGGCGGGCTGCAAGCCCTTTGCTACAGCAGTAACAGGCTTGGTTTTGTTACCGCTGTTGCAGGAACTCGCGAATGCGCGGAAGCACTTTGTCTCGGGCATCCTCCAGCAGATAATGCCCGGCGTTCGGGAACTCCTCGACGGTGGCCGCGGGGAAGCGGCGGCGCCATTCCGCGAGGAAGGCGGGGGTAAAGCAGAAGTCGCGCATCCCCCAGAGCAGCAACAGCGGCTTGTCCGCCAGCCGCGTCAGGCCCTGTTCCACGGCCTCCAGGGTGGCGCGGGTGGGATGGCTGGGGGCCAGGGGAATGTCCTGGACAAAGCGCAGGGTGGCGATGCGGTTCGCCCAGGAATCATAGGGCGCCAGATACCCGGCGCGCACGGCCGGCGGCAGGCCCCCGGGCTGGGTGGTGGCCATCCAGACCGCGGCCCGGGCAAAAGCGTTGCCCCCGCGCACCGCCAGCGCCCCCAGCACCGGCGTCCGGCAGACCCGGATGCGCCAGGGACAGCGCGGCAGCCGGAACGCCGCCGTGTTCATCGCCACCAGCCGCCGGATGCGCGCCGGCGCCCGGCCGGCCACACCGCAGCCAATGGCGCCCCCCCAGTCATGCACCACCAGATCGCACTGCTCCAAGCGCAAGTGCTCCCACAAGAGGAATTCCAAGTTGGCGATATGCCCCGCCAGCCGGTAGTCCCAGGCCTGCGGCTTGTCGGACAGGCCGCAGCCCAGATGATCCGGCGCGATCACCCGGAAGCCGGCGTCGCGGAGTTCGCGCACCAAGTCACGGAAGAAAAATGACCAGGTGGGATTGCCATGCACCAGGACCACGACGGGGCCGCTGCCCTCGTCCAAATAGTGCAGCCGCTGCCCGCCGGGCAGCGGCGCATAATGTGAGGCGTAAGGATACAACGTCCGCCAAGGGGCGGTGGCAACGTCTGACATGGCGCGGCGATTCCTCCGGATTGCGATGCGGCAGGAATGTAACGGCGTGGCGGGCCGGACGCGAACCGGTTTCTCCCGCAGGTGCATGACACTGATGTCGGTTGGGAACCCCCTTTTAAGGAAAGGCGGTTCCCAAACCCTCCGTCAAGCCTGGTTGTGCCTTTTTGCGGATTTTGCGGGGCGTCCTCCCGGTCCTCAATGTCCTCTGGGGCGGTGCGGGTCCTCATTGTCCTCGCCCCGCTCCCGCAAAACGGCGCACCCGCGCCGCCGCTGAGGACCGGGAGGACGGTGGCTACAAACCCAAAACCAGAGGACGTTGAGGACCAAGAGGACGCGGCGGCGGTAAGCCCCGTAAGATGGAATGGACCTTCAGTCCGCGTAGCGGCGGATGGCGTCGAGGGGGCAGCGAGTTTTGCCGGCGGGCGGTCAATCCTCAGCCCGGTCACAGCAGGATGATGCCGGTAACCGACTGTTTGCGGGCGTTTCGCGCCAATTTCTGGTCGAATGTGCAGAAGCGGTCGGCCTGCCGGTTGGCCAGCGAGAGATGCAGCGCATCAATCGCGATCATGGTGTTCTTTGGCTCCCTGGGCAATGGCCGCTTCCATCTCCTCGAGTGACTTGGTCCGGCCTTGGTATCCGGCAATGCCCACCAGGCCACGCAAGGCGGTTCCCGCAGGCTGCTCGCGCAGGGTAATGCCGCCGGCCGTGTCTTCAATGGTCAGTGCCTGACCGGGATGCCAGTGATGCCGCTTGCGAACGGCCCCCGGGATCACGACTTGGCCTTTAGTTGACAGCGTGGTGGTGGTCATCGTGCTCCGCTCCTGGTCAAGCCATTACCTGCGACTAAAAGTGAGATATACCGTAAGACACCTGACATCAAACCCCTTCATGGGCGGGACGAACCTTGAAGTCAGCCGGCCAGCTCGGGGCGCCTCCGCGGGGCGTCCTCCCGGTCCTCAACGTCATCTGGAACGATGGCTGTCCTCATAGTCCTCGCCCTGCTCCCAAAAAACGGCATACCCGTGCCGCCGCTGAGGACCGGGAGGACGGGGGCTACAACCAAAAATCCAGAGGACGTTGAGGACCAAGAGGACGCGGCGGCGGAATCCGCAAAAAGGCGAAAATTCCCGGCAAATATCGACTTTTGAACAGGAGGCCGCAGAGAAGTGGTTCTCCGTTCTCTCCTGATTTCTCCTGTTTAAATGCGTTGTTGATGGTTTTGCAAGAGCCTCAATAATACCCCCCCCATCATTCAGTCCACGTACCGTCGGATGGCGTCGAGGGGGCGGCGGAGCTGGCCGGCGGGCGGCGGCGCGTCGGCCGGCCAGCCCAGGGCGAAGAGGATGTCCACCCGGGTGCCGCGGGGCAGCTCCAGCTCCCGGCGGACCGCCTTCTCGTCAAACCAGCCCAGCCAGCAGGTCCCCAGGCCGAGTTCGGCGGCCTGCAGGGCGAAATGCTCGCCGGCAATGCCGATGTCGACCAGATTGTATTGGACGCCGCGCCACAGGCCGCCCAGGGCGGCGCTGAAACGCGAGCGTTCGGTGACCATGGCCACCAGCACCGGCGCCTGGCGGGCAAAGGCGCACATGGCGTAAACCCCGGCAAAGGCGGTGGCGGCCAGCCGGTCCCGCCGCCCCGGCTCATCAACCACCAGAAACGACCACGGCTGGGAATTGCACGCCGACGGCGCCAGCCGCGCCGCTTCCAGGCACTGGTCGATTAGAGGCCGCGGCACCGGCTCGGAGGTGTAGCGGCGGACGCTGCGCCGGCATTGCACCAGTTTCCCAAAAGACGTTTGCTTTTCCTGCATGCGAGCGTTCTCCAGGAGTACCGTGAAACCATGGCCAAAGGAATGTAGCGGCGCGCCGGTCGGTCGGCCAATGTTATTGACGGCCATGAGTGCATGACAATGATGTCGTTGGGAACCCCCTTTTGAGGAAAGGCGGTTCCCAAACCCTCCGTCAAACCTATTTGTGCCTTAACGCGGAGGGGCGCT
>CAITYL010000210.1 GCA_903896595.1 uncultured Lentisphaerota bacterium | reverse complement strand
GGTGTGGGCGGGCTTCACCGTCGGTTCCGCCGGGGACATGATCTCCTTGACCGGCGTGTTTTTGGAAAACTTGCCCCGCAGAATCACCTTGCGCGCATAATCGCGTTCGGAAATGACCCCCACCAGGTGCTCGCCCGACATCACCGCCAGGGCGCCGATCTCTTTGTCGGCCATCAGCACCAAGGCCTCATAGACCGACGCGCCAGGGGCGATGGTGTAAACCGTGGAACCCTTTGCCGCCAGCAGATCCTTGACCGTGTTCATGATCATCACCTCCGCCGCTCGCGTCCACGCAACCCGTTTGCATGAACGGTTCGCCTGTTGAACCAATATCATGCCGCGCCGTTATTTACAAATTTGTCGGAAAATGTTGGGAACCGCCTTTCCTTAAAAAGGGGGTTCCCAACATCGTCCGGCTGTCATGTGGCCTTCTCGGCGGCCGGGTTGCCGTTGTTCATGCCGGCCATTACCGTATCGGTTTTTCATGTTTCAGGCGGTTGGCCCACCCAGGATGCCCTTTTTCATGTCCGACACGATGCATGCCGAAACCGTGACCTGTCTCAACGGTTGGTGGGATTTCCTGCCGCTCTATCCCGAGGATGCCGCCACCCCGCGCGACCAGGTGCCGGGCGCCGCCGCGCCCTGGGCGGCCGGCCAGTTGCTGGTGCCCTCCTGGTGGACCAAGCCGGAGGATGCGGTGCGGCGTCCGGGGGAGACCTTCTTCACCGACCGGCAGAAGCTGTTCAAGGGCGCCCCGGAAACGCTGGCGCCCGACCTGGAGTTTCTCTTCGACGCTTTCGGCTATCCACTGGCTTGGGCCCGCACCCGCGAAGGCTGGCTCCGCCGCACCCTCGACCTGCCGGCGCGGCCGGCCGGCCGGCGCTGGTTTCTGAAGTTCGCCGGGGTAATGCCGCGCGCCGTCCTGTTCGTCAATGGCCGGCCGGTGGCGGCGCACCATCATCCGACGCTGCCCTTCGAGACCGACGTGACGGATTTCCTGCGCGCCGGCGCCAATGAAATCGCCCTGTGCATCCGCGACTATGAGCGGGACGAGCGCGGCCGGGCCACCACTCCCACCGGCAACTGGATTCCCTGGATCCACAGCGGCGCCTGGCAGGACGTCACGCTGGCGGAGTGCGGCGACGTGCGGGTCAGCGACGTGACCCTCCGCACCAGCGTGCGCCAGCAGCAGCTGGAATTGATCTTTGAGATCGCCAACGCCTCCTGCGAGCCGCGTCAGGTCACCCTGGCCGCCGCCGTCCATCCCTGGCGCAAAGGGGCCACTGCAACGACCCGGCTGCCGGTGGCGCTGGCGGTGCCGGAGCTTGCCGTGACCCTGGCGCCCCGGGAAACCGTGACCCGGACGGTCGTCATGCCATGGGCGGACGCCCTGTTGTGGGAGCCCGAGACGCCCAACCTGTACCTGCTGCGCATGGCGGTTCGCGAAGACGGCCGGGTGCTGGACACCGCCCAGGAACGCTTCGGCTTCCGCGAGGTGTGGCTGGACGGGCCCGACCTGATGCTCAACGGCCACCCGCTGCACCTGTTCTCCGACTGGGGGCACAAGACCACTCCCTACTACCTCACCGAGGGGTGGACGCGCCAGTGGTTCCGCATGCTCCGCGACGGCAACATGAACCATTCCCGCCTGCACACCCATCCCCACCCCACCTTCATTCTTGAGCTGGCCGACGAGGAAGGCATCCTGATCACCGGCGAGACCGGCCTGCACGGCTCGGGGCAGGCCATCGCCTCCGATTCCCCCGCCCTGTGGGACGCCGCCCGCGACCATCTCCGGCGCTTCGTCCGCCGCGACAAGAACCACCCCTGTGTCATCCTGTGGAGCGTCGAAAACGAGATGCGCTGGAACGGCAACCAGACCTCTCTGGCCATGGAAAAACTGCCGGAACTGCGCCGTTATTTCAACGAACTCGACCCGACCCGCACCGCCTATCATGAGGGCGACAGCTCGCTGTGGAACGAGGCGGAACAGCCGCTGCTCAGCCGGCATTATTACAAGGCCTGCTCCGGCGCCGGCTGGTGGGACCGCCGCCAGCCGCTGCATGCCGGCGAGATGGCGCTCTACCACTACGCCGGTCCCAACAACACCTCGCACCTGGCCGGCGACCGCGCCTGGAGCGAATTCAAGGCCATTGACGTGGCCGCCGCCCAGGACGCCGCCTGGATCATCGAAACCGGGCGCACGCTCGGCGTCATCTGCTTCGGGCCG
>CAITYL010000209.1 GCA_903896595.1 uncultured Lentisphaerota bacterium | reverse complement strand
GTCATCGTCGGAGACGCGCGCCATGGGGTTGGCGTGACGGGGGCCCCATAAAAAGGGCGGAACCGGAGTGACACCGTCGCTGTCCGCCCGAGGACGGGCGGCTCCCGGTCTTGAAATAACGCCGACCCTGCCTTCGGAACGGTTGTAACCCTCAGACTTTCCGCGGGTTTTGCAAGTTCTTAACCGAAGGGCGGTTCCGCCGCCGCTGGTCGGGATTATAGTCACCCCCATGCAGTAAATGGGGAAACCGTTTGCTCAGCGGTGGAAATTTCATATGAAAAATCGGCTCTTTGATCAACCGCAGGTGGAACGGCTGTGGCGGCCGGAGGCGTGGAAGATTGTGGCGTCACGGGTGACGCCGGCCGCCGACCTGGCTGACGACGGCGCGCTGTCCTGGCATCAGGCCAACCAGTCCCGCCACGACCGCGTCGAGGCGCTGTTGACTCTGGGCGGCCAGGCCGATTTTTGTCTCGCCGGCCGCCTGCATCGCTGTCCGCCGGCCACTTTCGTGTTCATTGACGCCGGCGAGGCGCATGACAATGAGTACCCGCCCACGGCGGACCGGTTGCACCATCTCTGGCTGTACTTTCTGGACAGCGGTGTTTGCGGCTTCACGGTACGGGTGCACCGGCAAAAGATCACCTACGATGAAAACGCCCGCTTTTCTCTCTCCTGGGACGAGTTGGGACTGAACTGGCGACAGTTTGTGACCCGCTACCGCCACAGCCGGTCGGCGGCGGAAGCGCGGGCCGGCCTGCTGGCGCTCCTGGCGCTGGTGAACGTGGCCATGGTGGAGCGCGGTTTCCAGCCGCAGCGGCAGGAAAACACGGCCGCGTTCCAGCAGCAGGTGATCCAGACCATTTGCCGGCACATTCGCGACGGAACCGGGCAGGACACCTCCCTGGCCGGACTGGCCCGGCTGGCCGGCTACAGCCCCTGTCATTTCGCCAAACTCTTCCATCGGCATACGGGACAGACCGTGCTCGCCTATGTCAATCAGCACCGGCGCGAACAGATGCTGGCCTGGCGCGCCACGGGCAGGCCGTACAAGCAGATCGCCGCCGACCTCGGCTTCTCCTGCCCGGCCGCCTTCTCCCGCTGGCGCCGCCAACATGCCTGAGGCGGAACGGATCGTTATGTGGGGCTCTGCCCCAGGCCCCGCTCAAGGAACCAGTTCCTTGAGAATCCTCGATATCCTGGTTTCAAGAAGGCCGATGCTGGGTGCCGCATTCCGGTGCTCCGTCAGTGGTTGCGACCTTGGGCGGCACGCAGCATCGGCCCTCTTGAAACGGAATGTCTCGGGGTTTCCAAAGGGACAGGTCCCTTTGGCAGGGGCCTGGGGGCGGCGCCCCCACATAATCACAATTCACCTGTCCCTAATTCACATGCCTGAGGCGGAACGGATCGTTATGCGGGGCTCTGCCCCATGCCCCGCTCAAGGAACCAGTTCCTTGAGAATCCTCGATATCCTGGTTTCAAGAGGGACAGGTCCCTTTGGCAGGGGCCTGGGGGCGGCGCCCCCACATAATCACAATTCACCTGTCCCTAATTCACTTGCACGGGCGGGCCCAGATAGCGGTTGAGCGCCTCCAGGGTATTGCCCAGGGTTTCGCGAATGCCCAACACCACGGCCGGGTCAAGGGTGTATTCGGTCAGGGAACGCACGGCCTCGGACGGCACTTCCAGCAGGTCGCCGGCCTGCAGCAGCAGGGTTTGCGGCACCGGCGGCGCGTCGGGACGGTGCGTCCGCTTCAGCAGTTCCGCGAGCTGCGCGAAATATTCATAGTCCTCGATGCCGTCCCGCACGCATTCCAGGCGGATGCTGCCAATCGGCTCGCCGTCCGGTCCGGGATAGACCAACTGGCCGTCACCGTTGTACTCCCAATAGGTCCAGGAATTCCACGGAATCTCCGGCCAGCGGCGCCCCTGGCTGACCGCCGCCTGCAGCAGGGGGTCCCCGTGCGGCTTCAGAAACGGCGGCAACCCGTCGGTCTGCCGGTTGCTCTGCCAATTATTGATACTGTAATAGAGCACGCCCGGAACCTGGTATTTCCAGTTCATCCAGAACAGGAGACGGGCGGGCACGGCGGGGTAATCAGTGAACCAGTTGGCATAGGGAAACCAGGGGAAGCAGCAGACATACCACCAGACCTGTTCGCCACGCTCGCGGCAGTCACGCGCCTCGGTTTCCCGGTAAAAAGCGGTCAGCGGCACCCATAGATCCACCGTGCCGACCAGTTCCCGGGTGGGGGCCACGGTACAGGCGCGCGGCAGACCGGGCAGGCGTTCGCGCAGGCGTGCAAACTCGTCCCGCAACAACGGATAACGGGCGGGCGGCGCCTCGTCATAACCAAAGGTGAACAGGGCGGTGTCCGGGGCTGCGGCGGCCAGACGCCGGCGATAATCAGCAGCGGTGCGGACATAACGGTCGAAAGCGGCGGGTTTCAGCTCCTCCACGTAGCCGGCACAGGCGGTGTTCAGGCCACGATCACGGTCCGTCGTCCGCCAGCCCCGCGCCGGCGTTGGTTCAGGGGCGTAGATGTCCAATGGATTGAGCCGGTGCGCGAGGAGAAACTCATGCCACCGCCGGCGCATGCCATTGTCGAAGCGGCCATACCACGCCTTGGCTTCCTCCTCATGAAAAGCAAAGGCCGTGCGCAGATGCCCCCGTTCCGGCAGAGTGAAGTCCCACACCCGCACGGTGATTGGCAGGGTGGTGGCGGGAGCATTGGCGGGCGTGATCGTCACCGTGCCGCGGTACACCCCGGCCGGCACGGTGGCGGGCGCCCGCACGGTCAACCACAGAGAACGCGCCTCGCCCGTCGCCAGCGCGAACGGGCGTAGCGGCAGCAGCGGGTCCGGCCAGCGCCCCACCCGGGCGACCGGATAAACAGGCTTGCGGGTGTACACCCAGTCAACCAGACGCAACGACACGCCCCCGGCCGGCAGCTGCACCCCGCCCGGTTCGCGCAGGGCCGACACCTCCGCCCGCACACTGGTCAGTGCCCGGTCGTGAGCGGCCACGATCACCTGGCCGGCCTCCGCCTCGTTCCGGGCCAGACTGATGCGAAGTTCGCACCGGTTGTCCGTCGGCGGCGCCAGTTCGTCGGGGAAGCGTTTATGCAAGGACGTGTCGGGAAACACGGCATAACCGCACCGGGCACCGTCCAGGGCGGCGCAGCGGGCGCGGTCCCGTTCCCGGCTGGCCCGCCCAGGCGCGGCGGGGGCGGGCGGGCCCGCCGCGGCGGGGGTGGCGCCGG
>CAITYL010000208.1 GCA_903896595.1 uncultured Lentisphaerota bacterium | reverse complement strand
TGACGGCCCCGCGCAACAGACCACGCGTGGGACGGCAGGGCTGCCTGCGGAATCCGCAAAAGGCAACAAACAGGTTTGACGGAGGGTTTGGGAACCGCCTTTCCTCAAAAGGGGGTTCCCAACCGAAGCGACATACTTGTCATACACCCGACAATATAATTCCGTGTGGACGGAACGGGGAAGACCGGCTATGGTGAGCGTTCTCAGCAAGCGACCCCCGATAACCACGTGAGGCGGACAACGTGAGCGAAGCGGATCCATCCACCCCCAAAGAACGCCGGCTGGCGCCCCCCACCATCTCGCGCCTGTCCGAATACCTCATCATCTTGGAAGAACTGGGCGAGAGCGGCCGGGAGGTGGTGTCCAGCCGCGACCTGGCCGCCCTCTACGGCAACAACGCCAGCCAGGTGCGCCAGGACTTGTGCTGCCTGGGGCATACCGGCCGGGTCGGCCAGGGGTATCGCGTCCGTGAATTGGAACGCATGATCCGCGCCACGCTGGGGATTGACACCATCAAAAAAATGGTCCTAGTGGGCTGCGGCCGCCTGGGCACCACCCTGGCCGTGCATGTGCCGATGGCGCACTACGGCATGGAACTGGTCGGCGCCTTTGACGTCTCGCCGCAGATGATTGGGACCCGCCTCGGCCCGGTCCGGGTTCAGTCGGCCCAGAACATCCGCGACTTCTGCGCCAAGCACGGCGTGGAGCTGGCGGTGCTGACCGTGCCCAAAACAGCCGCCCAGGACGTCTCCGACGCCCTGGTGGCCGGCGGCGTGCGGGGGATTCTCAACTACACCCGGGTCCGCCTGCGCGTCCCGGCCGGCGTGGCGGTCAAGAACCGCCAGATCGTCTGTTCCTTCCTGCAACTGTTCCACGCCACCACCTCGCAACCGGCGTAACCAACGAACCTCTGCACCTATCGGAAATTGACTGGTAACAACGGCGCTTCTAAAGACGGGTAGGTGCCAGGGTCTCGGTTAGGGCGCAAAGCATCTAAATTTTCCAGCCCCAGGGCGTTGCCCTGGGCTATTTTACTGCCGCCCCGTTGGGGCTCAAAAACCGTTCCGCCTCCACCCGCATGCCCCCCCCCCAGCTTCCCGCCACCAGCCGATCAGGCGCGGTGAGTGCGGCGTTCTGAAGTTGGGATGACCGAGCGCGAGCGCGAAAAAGCCAAAACCAACCGGCACATCGCGCTCAGCGTAGCGGCGCTCGCGCTCGCCTCTCGCATTGGATTTATCCGCGGCGATCCGCGAAATCCGCGGTAAAACTGGATTACTGGCCACGGAGGTTCGATGTCAAGCTTGATTCATTTTTGCATCAAACCTCCCTTGGCGCCAGCAAAACGGCACAACCCTGTATCGCGCGCCACCGCCGCATTCACGGCATACGGGCGTCGTTTCCTGTTTGCCGCGTGTTAATTATGGCTTCCATCGGCCATTTTGGCCCGCTTTTTGTTTGTGCTCCTCCGGGGTGTTGCAGCGGGGGCGGCGGGTGGCCGCGACCGCTTTTTTGCACATCCCCAGAGTGACAAGCGTGAGGAGCATGTGGTCATGAAGTTCGGGGTGGATTCCGGGCGTCCGTGCGGCGCCGCAACGACACGATGGACCGGCCTGGGGGCGGCATTGCTCCTGCTGGCGCCGGGGCTCGCCAGGGCCGGAGAGGCGGCGCCCGCCGCCGCCGCAACGGCAACCTCCACCATCACCACGGGCGACACGGTGTGGGTCTTGTTCTCCGCCGCTCTGGTCATGCTGATGATGCCCGGCCTGGCCCTCTTCTACGGGGGCCTGGTGCGCAAGAAAAATATTCTGTCCATTCTCATGCAATGCTTTGCCCTGCTGTGCCTGATCAGCCTGCAGTGGGTGTACTGCGGCTACAGCCTGTCTTTCGGCCCCGATTTTGGCGGCGTCATCGGCGGGCTGGACTGGCTCGGCTTGCGTGGCATCGGCACGGGCCCCTCGACATATGCGCCCAAGGTGCCGCATCAGGCGTTTGTCATTTTCCAAATGATGTTCGCGGTGATCACCCCCGGCCTGATCATCGGCGCCTTTGCCGAACGGATGCGTTTCGCCGCCTTCTGCGTGTTCAGCCTGCTGTGGTCGTTCCTGGTCTATGACCCGGTCTGCCACTGGCTGTGGGGCGCGGGCGGCTTCATGGGCACCCAGGGCGGCTTCGGCGCGGTGGACTTCGCCGGCGGCGCGGTGGTGCACATCAATGCCGGCATGGCCGCGCTGGCGGCGGTACTGGTGCTGGGCAAGCGCCATGGCTTTCCGGAGGGCATTTCCCCGCCGCACAACCTGCCCCTGGCGGTGCTGGGCGCCGGCCTGCTGTGGTTCGGCTGGTACGGGTTCAATGCCGGCAGCGCCCTGGCCTGCGACGGCGTGGCGGTCAACGCCTTCCTGGTCACCCATGTGGCGGGCGCGGTCGCCGGCCTGGTGTGGTCCGTCCTGGACTGGATCAAGTTTGGCAAGCCCACCACCCTGGGCATGATCACCGGCGCCGTCGCCGGCTTGGCCGCCGTCACTCCCGGCGCCGGCTTTGTGGATGTGAGCGGCGCCACCTGGATCGGCATCGGCTCCGGCGTCATCTGCTGGTTCTCGGTCACCGCCATCAAGGCCAAGTACCAGTACGACGATTCGCTGGATGCGTTCGGCGTCCATGGCGTGGGCGGCATCTGGGGCACCCTGGCGGTGGGCATTTGGGCCACCAAAACGGTCAACCCGAACGGCGTGAACGGATTGCTCTACGGCAATCCCGCCCAGCTGCTGGCCCAGGCCAAGGCGGTCGGCATCACCATGGCGTACTCGTTTATTGTGTCCTATCTGTTGTTCCGAATCGTCGACTTTGTCCTCAAGCTGCGGGTGTCCGACCAGGACGAGCGGATCGGTCTCGACCTGACGCAGCATCGCGAGGCGGGCTACACGGTCATTGATTAAAAATCGTTGTCGTTCTCGTGTTCGTTGTCGTGATCGAATCGAGTACGATGGACGACAACGAGCACACGAGTCGGTGATGTAACAAAAGATTTCAAATTTACCGCGTACAAGGATGCGACACCGGTAAGTTGCCGTAATACAGTGCCCCAGGCATAACCATGCGGCAAGGGCCTTACCGCACTCCAAAATGGTGCCACGACTAAACAGGAGACCGCCATCATGAAATACATCATCGCCATCATTCAGCCCGACCGGCTGGACGACGTCCTGGCCCGGCTCACCGACAAGGATATTCACTTGGTCACCGTCTCGAACGTGGTGGGCCGGGGCCGGCAGAAGGGGATCTCGGAAGTCTACCGCAGCCACCGCGAAGGCGGCGGCCTGCTGAAAAAGGTCAAGCTGGAGATCGCGGTCAATGACGATTTCCTGCCGGCCGCCATGGAGGCCCTGATCCAGGGCGCCCGCACCGGCAATATCGGCGACGGCAAGATTTTCGTCATGGACCTGGAGCGGGCCGTCCGCATCCGCACCGGCGAAGACGGCCACGCCGCCATCGGCTGACGCCGCCCAAGCAGAAACCGCACCAGGGACAGGTTCCGGCAACGGGGCCTGTCCCGTTTTTTTAGGGTGCATACCGTTGTTGGGAACCCCCTTTTGAGGAAAGGCGGTTCCCAAACCCTCCGTCAAACCTGTTTGTTGCCTTTTTGCGGATTCCGCAGGCCGCCTCTGTGCCCCAATCATGGATTGTGAACAGGAGACAGCAGAGGCCACAGAGAAGTTTCTTCTCCATTCTCTCCTGATTTCTTCTGTTCACCTTCTTTTCTGGTGGGGGTTTTTATACACAAAAAAGACGCTTCCGTGAATACATCATGCCGGGGTTTTCGGTTATTGTATTCATCAGCCTAACGCCGTACACGCTTGCGGCGGGTGAACATAACTGCACCCGGACACGAACAAAACTATACCCAAAAATCAGGGACGGTTGCCCTGGTGGTGCCATATTGAGACGAAACATGGATCGGGGCTGAGTGAAGTCCGCGGCAAGATGAAGTTATTTTGGTTCTGGTTATGCCGGGCTGGGTTACAAAAGAGGGGTTATCCATGGCCAACGCTGTGATGTCGTTTCGCATCGGGGTGTCGCAGTGGCTGTCCGACGTCCGGTTTGCCGAGTTGCTGACCCTTTTAGGCCGGCACCGGGGGGTGACTGATGAGGTGACGTTCTTCACCTCGGAAACGCATGCGCCGCTGCCACTGGCGGAACTGCGCCGCCGGGCGGAGATCCTCAAGGAGCGGATGTGCGACGTCCGCAAGCGGGGGTGGCGCACCGGGATCAACATTTTGGCGACCATCGGGCACCACGAGGAGAATTTGGCCAATAGTCTCGCGGGCGATTACACCCGGGCAACCGATCTGGGCGGCAAGGTCAGCCGTGGTTGTTTTTGTCCCAATGACCGGCGGTTTCAGGACGAGTATGTGACGCCGCTGTACGAGGCCATGACCTTGGCGGAACCGGATTACCTGTGGATTGACGATGATGTGCGTCTGGCCGGGCACATGCCGATTGGCTTTATTTGTTTCTGCGACCATTGCCTGGAGCTCTTCCGCCAGGAATGCGGCACGGCTTATACCCGCGACACGCTCAAGGCGGCATTCGACACGGGGGGCGAGGCGGCCAAGCTCACCGTACGCCGGTCCTGGCTTCAGCACAACCGGAACACGGTCACGACTCTGCTGGGCTTGATTGAGCGCACGGTCCATGCGGTTCGGCCACGCTTGCCGCTGGGGTTCATGGACGGGTCGCGGTTTTATGAAGGATTTGACCTGGATACCTGGGCGGCGACGCTGACCGGACCGGACGCCGCCGCGGTGTACTGGCGGCCGGGTGGCGGCTGTTACGACGAGAAGACGCCCGACGATTTCATCAACAAGGCGCACGAGATGGGGCGCGATGCCGCGGTGCTTCCGGCCACCGTCCGCTCCATCCAGTCGGAGATTGAATGTTTTCCCTATGAACGGCTGGCCAAGAGCACGCAGGCCGTGGCATTTGAGGCGGCCGTCTACATCGCCGCCGGCTGCACGGGCGCGGCGTATAACGTGCTGAGCATGTACGACGAGCCGCTGGCGGAGTATGAACCACTGGTGGCCCGGCTGGCGGCGGTCCGGCCGTTCCTCGACCGCTTGGCCGACGCCTTTGGCCGGACCGGGCCCAGCGGGATTTTCACCGGTTGGGGCAAGGACAGCTTCGCCACGCGGAACCTGCGGCGGGGCGAGTGGTTGGGGGAGCCATCGTCCCCAGCCCCGGCGCTCGGGCATGCGGATGCGCTGTTTCACCTTGGCCTGCCGGTGGCGTACCGGGCTGATCACGCCCCAGTGGTTGCACTGAGCAGCGATAGCGTCAGGGCATTGCCCGAAAACGTGATCCGTGACTGCCTGGGCCGGGGCGTTTTCCTGGACGCCCGCGCCCTGGAGGCGCTGAATGAGATGGGGTATGGCGATCTCACCGGCTTTGAGATTGCCGGCCGGCACGACGCCGACACCCTGGAACGGTTGCTGCCGCATGCGTTGAATGGCGACCAGGCCGGCCGGTGCCGGGATTGCCGTCAGTCATTCCTCTTTTGGAAAAAGACTGCCTATAGCCTACGGCCCCGGCCGGGCGCCGAAGCGCTGGCCGAACTGGTGGATTATCGCTATCAGACCGTCGCCGCCTGTGGCATGGGCGTGTTCGAGAACGCATTGGGCGGCCGGGTGTGCGTTGGCGGCTATTATCCGTGGACCCGGTTGCAAAACCAGGCCAAGGCGACCCAAATGAAGGCGGTAGTCCGCTGGCTGGCCCGGGACACGCTGGGGGCCTACGTTCAGTCCTATCACCGGATCAGCGTGTGGGACCGGATTTTTGATGGTGGCCGGCATGCGGTGGCATTGGCCAATTGCTATCTCGATCCAGCGGAACAGGTTGAATTGATGCTCCTGACGGACGCTGCCACCGTGCGCCTGGTCGATATGGCCGACCGGGAAACCACGGTCGCCGCCGCGGGCAAGGACGGGGCGTACCAGCGCTTCGTTCTGCCGCGCCTCGACCCCTGGCAGCTTTATCTGGTGGTGACCGCGTAACAAAACATGCATAATATTTCACCATGATGCGCGTCTTCGACGATGACGGGTTCGTCCGCCCGAGGACGGGCGGCTCCCGGTCATGGGAAAGCCTCGTTTCTCTGTGCTCTCTGTGTCCTCTGTGGTGAAGGTGATTTAGTTCGGGCTCTGGTAGGTTGGTGGTGGTGCTGAATCAACATGTTGGCGAACAAGGTGACGCTCAATGACATATCCCGGTGATGAAATTTGGTCGGCGCAGCCGGCGGCGATTTGGGCGGAAGGCTATCCGATCGGGAATGGCCGGCTGGGCGGCATGGTGCTGGGGCAGCCACTGGCGGAGCGAGTCGGGCTGAACCACGACCGGTTGTGGCGGCGGTATTGGACGTATCAGGACCGTCATCTGGGCGGGGTGTTTCCAGCCTATCAGCAGTTGTGCCTGGCGGGCCGGTTCGACGAGGCCATTGCCCTGATGAAGGACAAGGTGATTGGGCAGGGACAGGGCATTTATGTCAATCCGTTCGTGCCGGTGGGCGACCTTGGCCTATATCCGGCCCATGCCGAAAACGTTGCCATCACGAATTATCGGCGGCGGCTGGATCTGGCGACGGGGGTGGTGGAGGTGTCGTACGCGGCCGGCGGCGTGGCGTTCCGGCGCGAGTATGTCGCCTCGTGGCCGGCGGGGGTGATGGCCGTGCGCCTGGAGGCCGACCGCGCCGGGAGCATTGCCGGCGCTTACAGTCTGTACCGGCTGCCGGACAGCGAATGCGCGGTAACCGGCCGGGCCGAGGCCGGCCAGTTGATTATGGAAGGACGGTTCACGGAAGGCGTGGCGTTTGCCGCCGTGGTCCGGGTGCTGAAATCCGGCGGCCGTTTTATCCCCGGGCAGACGCCTTACGTGCAACCCCCGGGCCCGGTGGCGCCCAAGCATGAGAAGTTTGCCTTTGGCTTCCGGGAATTTGTCCATCCCCCACAACCGTGCGGGATTTCACTCGGGGTCGAGGGGGCGGACGCGGTGACGTTGCTGGTGGCGATGACGACCGACCGCGAGGCGGCCGGCGACCTGGTGGGGCACTGCCTGGCGCGGCTTGATGCTGCGGGTGACGATTATCAACGTCTCAAACGCGAGCATGTGGACGACCATCGGCGCGTTTACAGCCGGGTCCACTTGCGGCTCGCGCCGGCCCCGGCGGAACCGGTGCCGACCCCGGAATTGGTGGAACGGGTGCGGCGGACCGGCGTGGCGGGTCCCGAGGTTTTTGAACGGGTCTTCAATCTCGGCCGTTATCTGGGCATTGCGGCCGGCCGGCCAGCCCCTTCTGGCGCGCCGCCCAAGGCGCCGATCAACCTGCAGGGATTGTGGAACGAGGACCCGCGGCCGGCTTGGGACTGCGATTATCATCTCGACCTGAACGTGCAGATGTGTTACTGGGGGTTGGGACTGGTCAATCTCGGCGAGCTGGGCGGGCCACTGGCCGACTGGGCGTTCAGCCTGTTGCCCCAGGCGCGGCATGCGGCAACCGACCTGTATGGCCTGGCCGGCGCCTGCTATGGCGGCGTCAATGATGTGGAAAACCTGGGCAATCTCGATGACCTTTTCCTCCTCGCCACCGGTACCAACGCTTGGCTGGCGCAAAGCCTGTGGCAGGTGTGGGAATACACCGGGGACGAGGCGCTGCTGCGGGCCAAAATTTATCCGGTCATCCGTGAGATCGGCCGGTTTTACGAGGGACTACTCAGGGAGGACGCCAAGGGGCGGCTGGTGACGGCGCCGAGCGGGTCACCGGAAAATACTCCCAAGGGATATCCGGTCCAATCGGTGTTGTCGGTGATGTCGACGTTTGACATTGAATTGCTGCATGACCTGTTCGGCAACCTGATCACGGCCAGCGGCTGCCTGGGTGTTGACGGGGATTGCGTCCCGCGGTGGACGGAAATCCTTCGAAAACTGCCGCTGCCGACGATCAATGCGGAGGGGCGGCTACTGGAATGGCTGGAACAAGATTATGTCACGGACGATCCGGGGCACCGGCACCGCTCGCACCTGGTGGGGGTCTGTCCGGGTCAGCGCATCAATTGGGAGACAACGCCGGAGTACGCAGCGGCCGCACTGAACGCACTGGCGTTGCGCCACAGCTTCGGCGGCAAAGGCAGTTGCACGCTGGATGTGGTTTCCGATGCCCAGATCTATGCCCGGTTGTACCGCCCGGCCGAGGCGTTGGACAAGCTTCGGGACCTGGTGGCCAACCATGCCATGGGCAACCTGCTGCTGTGCCTGTGCGACTGGCGGCCGGAGAGCGGGTTGCGCTGGTTCGGCGACCGCCGGGTCTTCCAGGTCGAGGCCTGTTTCGGCGCCATGGCGGCGGTCACCGACCTGTTGTTGCAGGACCGCGGCGGCCTGCTCCGTCTGCTGCCCGCCCTGCCGGCGGCGTGGGCCGATGGCTCGATAAAAGGGCTCCGCGCCCGCGGCGGTTTCGAGGTGGACCTGCGCTGGGCGGGCGGGCGGCTGGCCGAGGCCAGGATCGTGTCACTGCGGGGCTTGCCTTGCCGGATCAAAGCCGGCGGGGCCGCGGGAAATCGGATGGTCGTGACCCGCCAAGGCCAGCCGGTGCCCATGACGGCGCAGGACGGCACCGTCAGCTTCACCACCACGACCGACGGCGAGTATGTCTTGCGCGTTTCCTGAAATGGTGAATTTAGTTTGTTGTTCCGGCTTCAGCCGGTGGAGCTGCGACGGGGACCAACAGCCCCGACTAAAGTCGGTACAACGAACCAAGACATCATGCAATCCCACCCTGATTTGCACCCTATAGAAGTGCCACACGAAGCTGGAGCCCTCCATGCAAACCGCGTTTGATGTCAAAACAGGCGAGTGGCGAATCAACTGGCCGGGGCGCGTGGCCCGGCATGACCTGGTCTACCTCACCCCGCCCACCGACCCGATGCAGGGGCTGCCGATCGGCAACGGCGAGGTTGGCGTGCTCGGCTGGTGCGAGGGCTCAAAACTTATCTTCGTGGTCAACAAGTCGGACCTGTGGGATGACGCGGCGTTCGGCCGCTTTCATAACTGGCAGGCCGACGAGGAGGAGCATAGCACGACCCTCCGACACGGCTGCCGGATCATTCTGGACTTCAAGCTGCCGGTCTTTGATCTGTTCTATCTCAAAGAGTTCACCGCCCGGCTGAGCCTGGCGGATGCCTCCATCAGCCTGACGGCGTCCGGGCCGTTCGGTTCGGTGGCGGTACGGGGGTTTGTGGATCATGCCAGCGGAGTGTTCTCCGGTGAGGTGGAATGCGACTTTACCGAACCGGTGCCGCTGGAACTTCGGGTGGAGCGGTTCGGTTCGCGGACCTTCTCCCACTGGTATGCGTCGGTCAATCGCGACCCGGCGCTGGGGTTGCCGGGAACGGCGGCGGAGACGGACCGGGACGGGGCCTACGTCACCCATGCCCTGACCAGCGGAACCTTTGCGGCGGGGTGCCGGATTGTGGCGGGCAAGGAGCTGCGGGTGGCGGCCGCCGTCGAACATTCGCATGCGGCCAAGCTGACGGTGACCGGGGGCAAAGAAAAGCATTTTTCTTTTCTGGCGGGGATCACCTCGCCGTTGCCCAAGAACCCAGCCGGCGTCCTGAAGAAGGAATTGGCCGCCGCCCAAAAGAAAGGCGCCGCGGCGCTGCTCGCCAGACACCGGCGCGCCTGGAAGGCGTTCTGGACCCGGTCGCTGATGGAGTTCGGGGACGACTATCTCGATGCTCTGTGGCATGTGACGATGTTTTATGCGGCGTGCTCGCAGCGGGGGAACTATCCCGGCCGCTTCATCAACGGGTTGTGGACGTGGAACCGGGACGTGCAGAACTGGAATTTTTATTTTCACTGGAATCAACAGCAAGTTTATTGGCCGCTCAACGCGGCGGGGCATCACGACCTGATTGAATCATATCTGAACTACCGGTTCAATGCCCTGCCATACGGGCGGGAAGATGCGAAGGCCGCATTCGGGACGGAGGGCGCCCTGGTCTCGGATGTGAGCGAACGGCGCGGCTACAACTCGGCCAGCGAATTCGCCAACCACACGCCAGTAGCGCAGGTGGCGATGGAATTCTGGCGGCAGTATAAGTTCACCGGTGACCGCGAGTTTTTGAAGCGCCAGGCCGTGCCGTACCTGGTGGATGCGGCAACCTTCTTTGCGTCGCTGTTTGAGAAGGGCAAAGACGGAAAATACCATGCACGGGAGGGAACCGGCTACGAAGGCTGGATTCAGTTGCGCGACGGCGTGGCGGAATTGGTCTATGCCCAGGTGCTCTTCCCGACGGCGCTGGTAGCCTTGACGGAGGCGGGCATGACGCACCCGCAGGCCGGGAAATGGGCGGAAATCGTTCGCCACCTCGCCCCATTGTTGACCCTCCGGGACCCGGCGGCGTTCATTCAGGACGGGCATTTCGCCCGTGGCTTGTTCAAGGGCGACCGCGCCTTCTCGGACACGCTGTTGGCGGCGGGCTACGGGATCAAGGAAAAAACCATTTTGACCTCGTTCCTGCCCGGTGCGACACCGGGCGCTTTTGATGTCGATGGCGTTGAAGCTCTGCACCGGCAGGAGGGCAAGCCGGCCATGCCGGACAAGCCCGTGGATGACATTCGCTGCAACGACGGCATTTTTCCCTGGGTGGAGGAGGCCGCGGTGTTCCCGTCCGGCCTGGTGGGGGTGGAACAGGCGGGCACCGCCCTGTACCAGGCGGCGGCCAATTCGGTGAAGGCATTCGCCGGTCCAGGCATGGGCTGGGCGCCGCACGGGATCGCGCTGGCGCGTTTGGGGTTGGCCAAAGAGGCGCGGCGCATCCTGGATATCTGGCCCATGTTTTGGCAATTCTACTGCAATGGGTGGGGCCATTACGGGCCGATGGCGACCATGAAGGCCGAGTCGTCAATCCCCCTCCGGCACCAAAACGTCATGGATGCGTCGCTGCCGCCGGAAGTACGGGAAAAACAGAAATTCAACTTTGGCCTGTGGCCGTTCCGGCACATGGGCATGGAAGCGATGTCGGTGCTGGCCACGACCATGAACGAAGTGCTGTTGCAGGGACATGACGGCGTCATCCGGGTGGCGCCCGCGGCGGTGACGGCGCAGACAGCGCGCTTCACCCTGCATGCCCAGGATGGTTTTATCGTCTCGGCCGAGGTCGCGGCGGGGCGGCCGGCCTGGGTGGCGATCACCAGCAAGCTGGGCAAGCCATGCCGGGTGGCCAATCCCTGGCGCCGGGCGGTGGTCTATGAAAACGGCTGCAAGCTGCTGGAATGCAAAAAGAAGCAAGTCGAAATTCCCACCGTGGCCGGCCGGCACTACCTGCTGGCGCCGGACGCGGCGGTGATGCGGGACTGGCAGACCGTTCCCGTCCGTCCACAACCCAACACCGAGCCCAAGACCCACGCCTCCCACTACGCAACCCTGGGCCTGCCCCGACGGTTTTGATGGGGGCATTTGCTTTTTGCCAGGAGCTAGTTATCTTGTGTTTGCGTATACGTATACGCTAATCACTCCCGAGGACTGCATGGTCACCACCGCCACCGACATCGCCAAGCAAGCGGGCGTCAGCCAAGCCACCGTGTCACGGGTGCTCAGCGGCAAAGGCGCCCAGGCCCGGATCGCCAAGACGACCCAGGCCAAAATCCAGGCCCTGGCCAAGGAGCTGCATTACCGCCCGTCGTTCGCCGGCCAGGCTTTGGTGCGCGGCAAAACGCGCTCCATCGGCTTCATGTGCGGCGACATCTGCAATCCCCACTTTAACGAGCTGGCCGACCTGGCCATGCGCGAGGTGGAGAAGCGCGGCTTCCATCTGGTGCTGGCGGTGATCAAATGGGATGCGACCCAAAACAATCTGGAAGCCTTTGACAGCCTGCTGGCCCGCGGCGTCGACGGAGTCATCTATTTTGGCGCGGACATCCGCAAGGGCACCGCCCAGCATACGCAGATCACGGGGGGAAAATTCCCCTTTGTCTCCATCGAGCAAGCGTTTAATGGCTTGCCGTCCATCGTGTCCGACAACCAGATCGGATTGGACGAAGCGGTCGCGCATTTTAAGGAGAACGGGCATCGCCGCCTGGCGTATTTCGGGTTTGCGGAACCGGACAAGGAACTCCCGCTGGCACGTGCCGCCAAACGTCACGGCTTGTCCCTGAGCCGCCATCACGTCACGATTCCGCTGGGGGCCTGGGCGCAAATCCCCCAACGGGTCCGCGCCGCCGCGCACCAATTCGCCGACCTTCCGGAGCGGCCGACGGCGGTGTTCGTGTCGTCGGATCACCTGGCCCACGTCTTTGCCAGCGGCCTGTGGGACAAGGGGCTCCGCATCCCGGAAGACGTTTCGGTCATCGGCTATGACGGCACCGCGGCGGGCGGGTTCATGGTCCCTCCGCTCTCCTCGGTTGATTTCGACAATGAGCGGGTCATCCGCCTGGCTGTGGACACGGTGTGCGCCCAGATCGAAGGCCGGGCGGGCGCCGCGAAAAAAATGGTCGTGCCAACCCGTCTATTGGTACGAAAAAGCGTGGTTCCGGTTCCGTGATGCGTGAAGGCCGGTGGCGCGGACCGCCGCCCAAGCAAGTTCGCCGTGGCTCCCTGGTGTTAAAAGGCTGCATCAGAAGGGTCCAATCAAAACCAGCCTTACAGCAAGAGGCAAGACTCATGATGACCAAGAAAGAAACGCTGGCCGCACTGGCACTGGTGGCAATCAGCTTGGCGGGGAGTCCCCCGGCCTGGGCGGCCATGTCACATGTCATGACCGGTGGCACCGCGATCTTCACCGATGATTTCACGTCGCCGTATACGAACAATTGGATTCCGTGGGACTCGACCTCGACCTCGGATGCCGCCTTTACCCAGAATATGACGGGGGGCGGGTCGGTGACCGCAACGCGGTCCGGCGGCGGGTATAACTACGCTGAGTTCATTTCAAAAACGAGTATTGACGTTTCCAAAACCACCGAATTTGTCATGAGCGAGAACAGCCCTACCGCTTACCTTAGCAATCAAACCATGTTTGTCAGCGGACGGGGGCCCTGGGTGACCAAGGGACTGTGCGTGACCCACTACATGTACAATGAAGCTGGAAAGGGGCAGATCTCACTTAATCTCTACAATAACGAGGGGCTCACCTCGTTGTATGACAGCGGCAGCATGGGCAGTTTCCAGTATGAATACAGTTTCAGCCTGATCGTAAACTCGACCACGGGTGCCTGGTCGTTCTATTACGCCTCAGGGACGACCGGTGTGACCACCGCGAATTGGGCGGCTTCCGGTACCTTGACGGCGGTACAAATCTCGACCTATCTGTCTTCGCCGCTCTATACACTGACCGGTGTCAACAGCAGCGGGCTCACATCAACCGTATCCAACACCATCTATGGAGTTGATATCTATCAGAATGTCCCCGAGCCGGCCATTCTCAGCCTGCTTGGCCTGGGTGCGGGATTCCTGCTGTTCCGCCGGCGCGCCTGAGGTTTCGCATCAAACACGGGCAAGCCGGACCGCTGGTCGGCCGGCTTGCCAATCCCCCCAGTGAGGAGAGTGAACGTGAGCTGTTCCATGAGATTATGGTTGGGAGTGCTCGGGCTCGGCGGTGCGCTGGCGTTGGCCGACGGCCCGTTTCCGGCCAAAACCCTGATCTTGGGGGCCGACGCCCCGGAAAAACGGTTCTTCGACGTGGGCAAGATCGGCGCCGCCTGCGTCGGGCAAACCGACTGGAAAAAGGACGGGCAACTCATTTCACTGGCGGATGCCGGCGACGCGGTGGAGTTCTACCTGCCCACGGTGCCGGGCGGAATGTATGTGATCGCGGTCCGTTGCCGGACTGGCCACCAGCTCGGGGGGTGGGAATACTGTGTGCCGAAGGTCAGTTATGCCGTGGAAGTAGACGGCCAGCCGGTGGCGATGGAACGGGGTAACGCCGACCCGATGCTGATTTCCAAGGGCCAGGGCTGGACGGATTATGCCGGCTGGATCGTGTCCCGGGATTATGTCTCGTTGCGGCCGGGTAGCCGCGTGAAGATCACGGCGGGAGAGAGCTATGCCTACGTGACCAAGGTGGCGTTCCTGACACCGGCCCAGGCCATGGCGTGCGAGTGGCTGGTGCCCGATGTGGTGGAACGCTCGTACGAGCAGGTGACCTTGCTGCGTGCCAAGTTGGTTGAATTGGAGGAGCGCAGCCGGCGCACGCAACTCGCGCTGGCCGGAACGACCGCCGGCAACGACGGGGCCAAAGCGGGGGAGGCGCCCGTGAAGGCGCCGTCCCTGGCGGCAACCATTCAAGCCGTGGACAACGGCCTGGCCGGCCATCGCGCCCGCCTGGCGACCTGGCGGCGCGAGCTGCGCCAGGCCCAGGAACGCAACGATCATGCGTTGCTGGCGGCGTTGCAACGACGGCGGGAGACGCTATTGACCGAGGTAAACCAACCGTTGCGATGGGCGCAGGGCGAAGCGGAGACGTGGTGCCAGGACGTCTTGAACCTCACCGCCATTCCCGATTCTGGATTGCCCGTGCCACCGGCGGCCAACTATCATGCCCGCTGGGCAGAAATACTAAAAGGGTGGATTGCGACGTACCGAACAAGCCTGGCAACCCCGCCCAAGACCATCACGGACAGCGGGGTGGCCCGGCGGCTGGCCAGAGCCATGCGATTGCTGGACTTGACGGCGCGTTACCGGACGGAAGCCGCTTTGGCTGCCGCAACCGTCCCCCCTGCTCCGCCCCCTGCCCTCCCGGCAGCAGCGGCCACGGTGCCGGTGTCCCGGCAACCGGCCAGTGTCTGCCTGAACGGCCGCTGGGAGTTCCAGCCGGGCACGAATCCGAACACGCCGCCAACCACCTGGGAAACCATCCGCGTGCCGCACGGGCCGTGGCAGGAAAGCTACGGCAGCTTTTTCAATGCCGGCAAGAAATGGGATCCGACCCATCACGTGGGCTGGTATCGCACTCGCTTCTTTGTCCCCGCCGACTGGAACGCCCAAACCGTCGCCATCCGCTTTGACGCCGTGTTCTATTACGCGGAGGTCTACGTCAACGGCGTTTATTGCGGCCAGCACCTCGGCGGCTTCGAGCGGTTTTTCGTGCCATTGGCCCAAGCCGTCCGGCCGGGCATGACGAACGAGATGCTGGTCATGGTCAAGGACTCGCGCGACACGGCGACCGACTTGTCGGCCACGCCGGCGCATGATGTGGCGGTTCCCAATTATTTGGCGGTCAACGACCTATGGAACGTCAATTTCGGCGGCATCTGGCAGGACGTCTTTCTGGAATACCGTCCGAACCCGTGCCGGATTGCGGAAGTCGCCGTCTCCACCCCCGTGCGGGGCGGGGTCCGGCTGAAGGTGACGGGGTCCGCAGTAAACGACGACGCCACGGCAAAAACCCTGCGCTGCCGGTTTACGCTGCTGGATGACGGCCGCCCCGTGGCCACGCTGGAAACAGCGCCGCAGCGGGTCGCCGCCGGGGCCGCGGCGGAATGGCGTGGCGACAAAGCCATGCCCGGGGTGAAACTCTGGGGCATTGGCGGCGCCTATGGCGCGCCCCATCTGTACCGGCTAAAAACCGAGCTGCTCGCCGATGGCCTCCCCCTGGATGTCCGTTATGACCCCGTTGGCTTTTCCCAGCTGTGGATTGACGGCGACAAATTCTTCCTGAACGGCAAGGAACTGTTCCTCGCCGGCGGCGGCATCTGGTATTTGCAGGAGGGCAAATTTCCGCTGGCCAACCGCTTCTTTGCCAGCCAGTTATTCCGCATGGACCGTGGCGCCAACATCGCCATCGAGCGCATTCACCGCCATGGCGACATCACGGAGTCCTATTTCCAGGAGGCGTCCGAGATGGGCATGCTGCTGGAACAGGAGGCGAATCCCGGTCCCGGCCCGGCCGGCGTCACCGATGTGATGGGGCGGCCCGACCTCGACGATCCGGTCTGGCGGGTCAACCTGCGGAGTTACTATCGGACCTGGGCCGCCAAACACCGTAACTACCCCTGCATTGGCCTCACCTCCGTCGACAATGAGAACTTCAGTTACAGCACAGACGAGGAAGCCATGCGGCTGTTCCTGGAGATGGGACGGACGGTGCAGCAGGAGGATCCGCTCCGCCTTTACGACTTGCATGGCAACCACCAACTGGCGGGGTATCCCGGCGTACTGTTTATCAACCTGCATTATTTCACCGGCGCCTCCATCTCGCAATGGAAAAAGGTGGCTGCGGGCCGACCGATCATCAACGGCGAGCACAACTCAGGCGGTACCACCCTGGTCAACAACCAGGACCGCGCCGTGGCGGCCAAGGCCGAGGACGGTCTGGCCGGCTTTTGGCGGGACACCATCCGCTGGTACCGCCAGGATGCCGCCGGGCTGTTTGTCTTCATGCCCGCCCTGCAGGCGTATTGCACCACCAGTGACTGGAAAAAAACCACCCCATGGGGCGAGCAGTTCCAAGATTTGAGCCGGTTCCCGCCCGGCGACGACCGGTGGACGTGCAATTTTGGGGCGACCATTCCCGTGCCCTGGCCCAGCGAATCGGGGCCGGACGCCAAAGCGGAAACGGCCTGGGTCGCGGCGGGCAACCTGGTTTTCAACTGGTTCGACCCCGGTCGGCCGGTGTGTACGCCGAATAAGGTGTATGATGCGTTGAAGGAATCGTTTCCGCCGCTGGCGCCGGCCAATGCCCAACGCTGCCAGGAAGCCTTGGTCACGGTAACCGCAGCGGGGAAACCGGTGCCGGCGGCAACGGTCATCTTGGAGCCACTGGACGGCCAGCCGGTAGGGCGGCTGGGCGCCGTCACCGATCCGGCCGGCACCGCCTGGATCGTGCCGCGCCTGCCGGGCCGCTATCGGGCGGTCGTTGAAGGTCCCGGTGGCCGGCAGGAAGCCACCGTCGTCCTGCGCCGCTATGCCGCCAATCAGGCCGGATATGAGCCGGGGCTGGCCCGGGTGACGGTTGAGACCGTTACAAGCAAACATTCAAACTGATTCCCAAATTAACCGCAAAGATCGCATAAATCGCAAAGATAAACAATCTAAAAATAAGCAATTAATCTTGTGTTCTTTGCGTTCTTTGTGGTAGAATAAAGAATCAAGTTGAACTTTAATTTGAATAAGGTAGGAACGGCAGAATCGGAGTGCCACTCTCATGAAAACCAAATCGGCGGGATTCACCCTCATTGAGCTGCTGGTGGTGATTGCTATTATCGCCATCCTGGCCGCCATGCTGCTGCCATCGCTGGGCAAGGCCAAGGACAAGGCAAAACAGGTCCAGTGCCTGTCCAACCTCAAGCAGTGGGGCATCGCCTATGTCATGTATGCCGAAGACTATGGCGGCTACCTGCCCGCCGCCGCCGACTACGGCGCCTGGGGATACGGCCGCGCCGAACAAGGATGTTACTTCGGCTTCGGGGCGAAAGGCGGCGGCTTCATTTTCCGCCTACTGACCTATGCCAACCCCAGCTGGGTGCCGACCAGCGGCGGCAGCCCGGAGGGCGTCCGCGATGATTTCAAGGCGATCAAACTGCGCTGTCCGTCGGTGGATATCCGCAAGGACCTCAACCCCTCCGCCAACCTCAATCCGGGGTATGGCATGAACCGCGGCCTCTATTACAACGGAACGTGGAATTCCGATCTTGGCTACACCTACCATGCCTCGTTCCAGAAACTGACCAACCTGTCATCGACCATCTTCTCCGCCGACGGTGGCTGGACGGTGTGGATCGGCGACCCCGCCAGTGCCTCGGAAACGATCTATTACTGGGATCTGGGCACAACCTGGAACCTGACCCAGCCCGGCGCGCCCATGTGGTATTACCAGTTCGACCACGGCCGGCATGCCAGCGGCGCCAACACGCTTTATGGCGACGGCAGCGTGCGCTGGCTGTCACGCAACGCCGTCTTCGGGCTGACCATGGACAATTCGCATTTCGGCCTGTAATTTCGGACGAGAGGAAAAATGATGCATCTGAAACAGGCAATGGAACTTGGCGCCCAAAACCTGCTGGATCTCGGCAACCCCGAACGCAACTACTTGCCGCCATTCATGGTTCCGGATCCCGGCGCACCGGCGAAAGACCACGCCTGGAACCACAATATCGGCCGCTGGCTCGACGCCCAGCTGCGGCTGGAGGAAACCATCGGCTGGAAAATCCCGCCCGAGCAGGAACGGGCCATGGTGGAGAACCTGCGGAAGTTTTGTGAGAATCCCGACCGCCTGCCCTTTGGCCCCCGTGACGGCTGGAAGGGCGTCAAGCCGGATTTCTATCTGCATTCGTTGCGCGAGTACATGCTCGCGGTCAACAGCCTGGTCCGCTACCGGAAAAGCCCGTGGGCGGCCGATCTCGGTCACCGGATGCTGGAGACCCTCCATCGCGCCTCCAGGCCGGATGGCACGTGGATTCTGGGCGAGTTCGACACCTACGTGAATTTCGTCGAGGACTACGTGAAAGTTGCCGATAAGAATCAGGGGTTCACGCCGCATGGGACCAGCGACCGCCTCATCGAAGCCTTGGTATGGTTTTACCAGAGCACCGGCGATCCGCTCGCACTGGAATTGGCTGATCGCTTCGCCCGCTATCATCTGAAGAACAGCACCCATCCCGACGGCACCCTGAATCTGGCCTCGCTTGAAGGCCAGCCGGCGGGCCACACCCACTCCTATTTGGGCGGGTTGCGCGGCTTGCTTCTCTTCGGCGAACTGACCCGGCAGCATGAGTATATGGACGCCGTTCTGTCCACCTACCGGGTCACGGTTCGGCGGATCGTTCGCGAGTCGGGATACGCCTCCCACGACCTCGAACAGGTGCCCGGACAGGTAACCAACATCCCGGAATGCTCATCGCCCGGCGATGCGGCGCAATTGGCCCTGTGGCTGGCGCTTCGGCACGGCCAGACGGAACTGCTCGACGATGCGGAACGCTGGGTTCGGGCGCGCCTTCTTCCCGGACAAATCACCGCGGCACAGGCCACGGACTCCCGGGGGATCGTCGACCGGCGGCTCCTGGGGGCCTGGGGCTGCTTCCGCTTTCCCGAGGGATGCCAGCAATCCTATACCGATGTCACCGCCGCCGTCCTCCACAGCCTTTGCGACATCTATCGGCACATCGCCGTTCGCAGTGACGCGGGCCTGACGGTGAATTTCCATTTCAACTACGCCGACCACGCCATCCGGATCGTCAGTGACCGCGCCGAAGAGGCCACGGTGACGGTGACGCCCACGCAGCACGACCCGGTGTGGATCCGCATTCCACGCTGGACACCGCGTGAATCGGTGCGGGTGACGACCGGTGGCCGGCCGGTTCCACTGCTGATGATCGGCGACTTCGCGTATGTGCCGCGCACCGCGGTTTCCACACCGCCGGAAATTGTGGTCCGCTACGCCCTGCCGAGTCGGACGACCGTTGAGACGGTCAATGGCGACGCATATCATTATCGGTGGCGGGGAGACGATATCATCGGCGTTTCACCGAACACGAACCCGCGTCCCTTCTATCCATAACGGAGTTAAAAATCGTGTTAAAAAAACTCATCATCGGGGTGATCGGCCTGACGCTTGCCGCCGCATCATTTGCCCAGGACTACTCGCTGTTCGGGAACCACAACCAGCCGTCTCCCGTCTATCAGCCCGGCGAACCCATGGTGTTTACCGTCACGCTGCTGGACGGGGACCAGCCGGTAAACGGGAAAAAGTTAAAATGGAAACGGACCGGTGACGACGGGATCACCCAAACCGGCGAAGGCGTTTCCACAAAAGACGGTTTGAAGATCACAACGTCGCTTGCCCAGGCGGGATTTGTGAGGCTCTACGTCACCGCGTACGGCGAGGACGGCCAGGCGCTGCGCGGCGGCAACGGCCAGACCGGCAGGGCGATCTTTTTTGACGGCGGCGCCGGTGTCGCCCCGGAAACCTTGAAAGGCGTTCCGGAGCCTGGCGATTTCGACCGGTACTGGCAGTTGCAGAAGAAAAAACTGGCCGCCGTGCCGCTGAACGTCATCGAAATGACCGAAGTTCCCGGCAACGACAACGTCAAAGCCTACGACGTCAAGATCGCCTGCGCCGGCAAGATGCCCGTTTCCGGTTATCTCACCCTGCCCCGGAATGCCGCCAAAGGCTCGCTTCCCGCCACCGTATCATTCATGGGCTACGGGGTCGACGGCGCCTGGAAGAATCTTGAGGGCGGCAAAAACCAAATCTATTTCCACATCAACGCCCACGGCATTCTTAACGGCCAGCCCCCGGACTATTACGCGGCCCTGGCGAATACCACCCTGAAGGAATATGCGTTCAGCCCGCAGGAAAACGCCGCCCCCGACACCTGTTATTTCAACGGCATGTTCCTGCGCGTGATGCGGGCGCTGGAGTTTGTGAAATCCCTGCCGGAATGGAACGGCAAAGAATTGGGCGTCGACGGCGGCAGCCAGGGCGGCCTCCAGGCACTGGCCGCGGCCGGTCTTGACCGGGACGTCACCTCCTGCGGGGTCTGGGCTCCATGGAGTTGCGACCTGGGACGGACCGAACTCAAGCGGATGGCCGGCGACTGGTGCATCGCCTACACCCCGGCGTTGAACTACTACGATCCGATTCATCACGTCAAACGTGCCAACCCAAAATGCCGTCTTTCCATGAGCACGGGCCTAGGCGACTATGTCAGCCCGCCGTCCAGCGTCTGGATCGTCTACAACAATTTCCCCGGCCCCAAGACCCTGGAACTCCGGCAGGGCTGCGAACATGGTTTTGCGATGCGCAACTACCCGCGCTTCACCATCAGTGCCGGCCCGGCCGCCAAATAAACAGGACGTCAACCACCACGAATCAATCTCATGAACATTTACGTTTCCAAGCTGGGCAACAATTCCACCGGTGCGGATTGGCGCACCGCCGTCCACACCCTTCAACAGGGACTGCTGGCCGTGCCCGATGACTGCGGCGGCCACCGGGTGATTGTCCGTCCGGACACCTATGTCGAAGCCAACCTCTACACCGCACGGCAGGGCGTCAAAGGCGCGTACAATGAATTCATTGGCGATGTTGACGGCCGCCTGGGCTCCGGTGCCACCGGCTGGGTGATCATCGATTCCGGCGACCCCGCGCGGGGATTCAAGAGCTACGACTGGTGGAGCACCATCCGCGCCTACAGCAAAGGCTGGTCGCCGGAACACACCGGCGAAACCTTTTCCGCCACCTGCTGGGATCGCTGGGTCTTCCGGCACCTGTACGTCACTGGCAGCGATGCCGGACTGTTCTTTGACGGCACCGTCAAGGTGCAGCCTTTTTCGGTACTGGTCGAGGATTGTGTCAGCATCGGCCGCGCCTTCGGCGGCGGCGTGGCCTGCGTCCTGTCCCGCGCCGACGAACCGATCACCTTCCGCCGTTGCCAGTTGTGGGCGCTTGATTACATCGGCGACACCGCCGCCGCCTACCTCCGGGTCGAAAACCAAACTATGCCGGCACAGCCGGACGTGGTCATGGAAGATTGCGTGATGACGGCGCCGCAAGCCTGTGTCAAGAGCACTAACTATGGATTCCTCACCTATACGTGGACCAGCCTCAAGCGTTGCCGCTTGGTCCAGTTGAACTTCTCGCAGCCCGAAATGACCGGCACGCGACCCGGCCAGGGGCAGCCGCCAGCGGGGATCATCACCAGCGTCCAGCGCGGCGACCGCATGAAAGTCAGCTTCGAGGACTGCCTGCTCATGGGCTACCGGCTGTTCGGCGTCATGGTGGAGACGGAAACCGCCAAGGACATTGACTATGAGACCCGCGGCGACTGCCGGGCCTATGTCCAGTTCAAACAGGATGTCCCCCCGGGCTTCCGCCGCCTGGGGCACTGGCCGATGGACGGTTTCCAGCACCTGGTACCACCGCCCGCCACCGTCACTTGAAAGCCCCTATGACCACGCACTGGCTAAACACGCATTTTCTCGACACCGAGGCCCGGCTGCCCTTCTCCTTTCGCTACGGTGGCAATGACACCGCCGAGTGGCTGGCCACCTGGCACCGTGAGATGACCCCGGTGCCGGCACCGGCCGGCGCCGCAGCGTTCCGCCTGAACTGGACGGCGCCTCAGCCCGGCCTGTCGGTCACTTGCGAGGTAGTGCGGTTCCAGGACTTCCCGGCCGTCGAATGGACGCTGTTCCTGAAAAACACGGGCGCGGCTGACAGCGAGGTGATCGCGGATATCCAGCCACTGGATCTCCGCCTGGCCAGGACGCAGGACCCTGAGTTTGTGCTCCATTCCAACCGGGGCAGTTCCAATGAAAAAGCGGACTTCACCCCCGTGGAACAACGTTTGGGGCCCCACGCCGAGACACAGCTCGCCTGCGTTGGCGGCCGCTCATCGGACGGAGCGCTACCCTTTTTCCGGCTGGACTACGACGGTGCCGGCGTCCTTTTCGGCATCGGCTGGTCGGGCGGCTGGGCCGCCACGTTCACCCGTGACGCGGAAAACGGCATTCATATCCGGGCCGGCATGAAACAAACCCGGTTCGTCCTGCATCCCGGCGAAGAGGTGCGGACGCCGCGCATCCTGCTGTTCTTTTCGGGTGAGACCACTGCCGCCGGCCGGCAAAACCAGTTCCGGAAATTCATCCTGGCCCATCACACGCCCCAACACGCCGGCCGGCCGGTGCAACTGCCGCTGGCCGCCAACAGCTGGTTTATCCACAACTGGGGCAATGGGGTGACGGAGGAGAACCAGAAGGCGTTCATCACGCGTTTCGTGCAGGCCGGCATTCCCCTGGAATGTTACTGGCTCGACGCCGGGTGGTATGACGGCGTGGGCAACTGGGCCTTTGACGTCGGCAACTGGTTTCCCAAAAAGGTGGCGTTCCCCAATGGGTTGCGCCCGCTCGGCGACGAAGCGAAACGGCAGGGGATGGGGTTTGTCCTGTGGTTCGAACCCGAACGGGTCTATCCCGGCACCTGGCTTTACCAGCAGCATCCCGAGTGGCTGATTTTCCCTGATGAGAAAACCCGGCAGCAGCGCCAGCGGTCGGTGCCACAGGCGGAGGCGGTCCTGGATCTGGGAAATCCCGACGCCCAACACTGGTTGGTGGAGCACGTCTCAGGCATGATCCGGGAAAACGGCATTACCGTCTACCGGCAGGACTTCAATTTCGATCCCTGGGAGTGGTGGCAGACCGCGGACGCTCCAGACCGGCAGGGCATCACGGAGATCCGCTACATTACGGGGTTTTATGCCTTCTGGGACGCCCTGCTCCAGCGGCATCCGGGCCTGGTCATTGACAACTGCGCCAGCGGCGGGCGACGATTGGATTTGGAAACGGTGTCCCGGAGCGTGGCCCTGTGGCGTTCCGATTATGCCTTTGAACCAGAGGGCGCGCAAGGGCATACCCTCGGACTTCTTTCCTGGCTGCCATGTTGTTCCGCCGCCTGCAACACCACCGATCCGTACACCTTTCGCAGCAATCTGGCCGCGGGCATGTGCCTCTGCTGGGAGCTGGAAAAACCGGAATTCGACCTTGCCGCGGCCCGGCGGCGGGTTGATGAATTCCTCCGGCTCCGGCCGCTCTTCTATGGCGACTTCCACCCGCTGACGGAGCCGTCGCCCAACTCGGATGTGTGGTGCGCGTACCAGCTGAACCGGCCGGACCTGAACCGGGGGGCCGTGCTGGCGTTCCGGCGCAAAAACAGCCCGTATGCGGCGGGAACGTTCCGCTTATACGGGTTGAAGCCGGAGGCGCAGTACCACGTGCATGACGTGGATGCCGGCCGCCGGCGGACGCTGACAGGCGCGGCCCTGATGGACGCCGGCCTGGACATCCAGATCGCCGCCAGGCCAGGCAGCGCCCTGTTTCTCTATGAGCCCCAGTGCCCAGAGCCAGTTTGACGGCGGGGCCGGTGCCGGCGGGGTAGACGCGCAGGCGGTCATGCCCCACGCCCTTATTTGCTTTGCTGGCAGAATGGGTTATCTTTCTTTGCAAATACGTATTTGCAGTTAGCCGTTTTGGGGACAGTCATGGCCATTACCGCGACCGATATCGCCAAGCGGGTGGGGGTCAGCCAGGGCACCGTGTCAAGCGTGCTGAACGGCAACGGCGCGAAAGCACGGATCGCCCAGGCGACCCAGGAAAAAATCCTGGCGGTGGCCAAGGAACTGCGCTACCGGCCGTCATTCGCCGGTCGGGCGCTGGTCCGCGGCCGGACGCGCTCCATCGGTTTCCTGTGCGGCGATATTCGCAACCCCCACTTCAACGAACTGGCCGATTTGGCCATGGAAGAAGTGGAACGGCGCGGCTTCCACCTGGTGCTGGCGGTGACCAAGTGGCACACGGCCAAAAACGACCTGGAAACGTTCGACAACCTGTTGGCGCGGGGGGTCGACGGCATCATTTCCTTCGGCTCGGCCGTCCGCAAGGGGACCCCCCAGTACGCCCAAGTCCGGGCGGAGCAGTTTCCCTTCGTCTGCATCGGCCATGCCGTCGCCGGCCTGCCCTGCATCATTTCCGACAACCACCCCGGAACGGACGAGGCCGTGCGGCTGTGCCAAGCCAACGGGCACCGCCGGCTGGCCTATGTCGGCCTGCCGGAGCCGGCCAAAGAGCGCCCGCTCGCGGACGCCGCCGCCCGCCATGGCGTGTCCCTGGACACCTATCACGTCCCCATGAGGCCGGGACAATGGGCGCAAGTCTCCGCCTGCGCCCGGGAGGCCGCCCACCGCTTCGCCAAACTGCCCGAACGCCCGACAGCGGTGTTCACCTCCTCCGACCATCTGGCCGTCGACTTTGCCAGCGGCCTGTGGGAAATGGGGGTGCGGATTCCGGACGAGGTTTCGCTCATCGGCCATGACGGTACGGCGGCGGGCGGAGCCATGTCCCCGCCCCTCACCTCGATTGATTTTGATGGCGCGCAGGTTTTGCAACTGGCTCTGGACATGGTGTTCGCCCAAATCGAAGGCCGGCCGGCGGCCGTGGAACCGGTGGCCGTCCCCAGCCGCCTGCTGGTCCGGAAAAGCGTGAGTTTGGTTTCGTGATCCGTGAAGCGGCACGGCGGCCGTTTGCCGCCGCAACTCCAAGGCGCTGCGGGCTGGCGCCAGACGAGTCCAATAACAACAGCCCACAGACAAGAGGCAAGACCCATGAAGAAGACACTGGTCACGCTGACGCTGGCGGCAATGAGTCTGGCAGTTTCCGGTCCGGCCGGGGCGGCGATTACACAAATCGCACCGTACGTGCAGGATCCGGGGTTTGAAGGCCCACACAGCAGTCCAAATCAATCGATCACAACGTCCGGCCTCAACGGCTGGAAAGAAATGATCGGGGGAACCAACATGACTTACCAAAACGCCGGGCAGCAGGTCAATTGGGAAGGCCCAAGTTCGGCCATGGCCGCCGCCCAGGGCAACAGCTACATGCGGGCATTTGAATGGAATTCGGGACCGGTTGCAGATGAAATTCGGATGACGGGCAATACGATTCCGCTAGTGCCCGGAAACAGCTACGTCCTAGACTTCAAGGTGAGCTATGAAGAGTACGGCTATCATACGCAGTTTAGGAACCTGAAAGCAAGCGTCTATGGGGAGGACGAACAGGCCTACGGCGGCCAATGGTGGTACTTTGTTGACAATGCAACGCCAGAAGGCCAAACTACGACTAACTTGACGGTTAACGTCTGGACCACGCTTCATTATGCATTCACCTACACGGGTACGGCAACCCAGTACGGCGCCTTGGATCTTTATATGGAACGCCGGCAGGACCTCGGGCACTGTTCGCTGTACATCGACGATCTCTCGGCCGCGGTCATTCCCGAGCCGGCGGCGCTGAGCCTGCTGGCGTTGGGCGCGCTGGGGCTGTTGCACCGGCGGCGGCGCTGAGTGTTTTGGGTGATCACAGGTGGACCTTGTGGACCCGGTGGACACTGTGGACACCGGGTACAAGGTCCACCAAGTCCACAATGTCCACCGGGTCCACAAAAACCGCCCCCACCCCACCCATTGGGCTTTTTCACATGAAACGCTTCACTCTCATTGAACTGTTGGTGGTGATCGCCATCATCGCCATTTTGGCGAGCATGCTGCTGCCGGCACTGGGGTCGGCGCGGGAACGGGCCAAGACCATCAAGTGCGGCGCCCAGCTCAAGCAGTTCCACATGGCGGTGGTCCTGTACGCCGGGGATTATGACGATTTGGCGACGACCGGCAGCGGAACGCAATGGGACTGGACCTATTTCTTCGCCCCTTATTTCAGCATGCCGCCCACCCTCCCCGACGGAGATTCGTGGGAGAATTATAACCGGGCAACGGGACTGTTCGTGTGCCCCTCACGCCCGGCGGACGAATACAATTACGCCATCAATATCGATTATGCCTACAGCGGCGTCACGAACTACTCCATGACCAAGTATGGGGCCTGCATCTTTAATTTCCACCGGCTGTCCGCCGAACAGCATCCCCAGAACACCGTCCGCCTGGGGGATTGCAAAAACTGGTTTATGAATAGCAGCCTCGGCCTCGGCAATTACGCAGATTTGTTTTCGACCCGGCACACCGGCGGCAGCAATTTCCTCTTCCAGGACGGTCATTTCGCCTGGTTGAAAGCGGGTTATGGCGTCTGGAGCTGGGACAACGGCCCCTACACCGTCGGCTGGTAACCAGTTCCCATAAAAACGCTTAAGCGATTGAACTGCCCCGTGGCACGGTTCAGATGATCACCGTTCGGAGTTCCGCCTTCAGGCGGTGCCTTCGGAAACGAACCGCCCCCACTAAAGTGGGAATTCCAAACCAAGATCTATTTCATATGAAAAACCAAAACCGCGTCCCTGCCCCCAAGTGCATTTGGGGCCCCGGAAAAATCGAAAATTGTTTCAGGAAAAAATTCCGCATCAAGGGCGAATGCAAGCAGGCGGTCCTGCGCATTTTTTGCGACACCGGTTACACGTTATTTCTGAACGGACGCTTTGTCGCCGCGCTCGACGAATGGTGCAACACCCGCGACTACGAGGTGACACCGTTTCTGGTCAACGGGGAAAACCTTGCCGCCGTCATCGGGTTTAATCACGCCGGCCACCGCGGACTGGCCGTCGAGTTGAGCGTGGTCACGGGACCTGACACTACGCTGAGCGTGGTGTCAGACGCGACCTGGAAGACGCTGGCCGAGGAGCGGTGGGGCTGGCGGGAGGTCAATTTTGACGACTCCGCATGGGCACATGCCAGTGAACTGCCCAACGCGACCATCGGGGCCGAGCAGTGGAAAAGCCGTCCGGGCAGCGACCCGACGAAAATCATTCCCTACCTGACCGGCAGCCCGTTCTTCCCGGGCCCGATTCCCAAGTGCGCGCCCGGAACCCCGTTTTACAGCCTGAAACGAACGGCGTTTTCCGTTCCGTCCGAAGTCGGAAAAATCATCGGCCCGGAGTATCAGGCCAATCTGGAAATGTTCCCAAAACGCGTGCTGCACCCGGTCAAAATTGCCGAGACCTTTACCGGGAACGGTTCACTCGTCAACGCGAAGGCCTTGTTGAGCCCCGGCAACAGCAAAGGTGCGAAAATTCGGGCACCGGAAACGGCCGGCGGCCCGCAGGTGATCCTCGATTTCGGCGGGGAAATCGCGGGGTACCTCCGCATGCGGATCGCGTCTGACGGTTTTTCACGCATCCGGCTTCACTACGGCGAGACCCTTTCCGAATGCCTGCACCTGCCGCCGCGAACCGCGCTGCTGACCCGGATGATTACCGAAGAGTATGAAGTCGCGCCGGGCACCCGCGAGCTGGAGAGCATCGTCCGGCAGGGCTTCCGCTATGTCAAACTGGAGTTCTCCGACTGCGAGAGCATCGTCGAGCTTTCGGAGGTTGCGGTCAAGACCTCGTCCTATCCCGTAAACTACCTGGGCTATTTTTCTTGCTCCGACCCTAGTTTGAATGTGATTTGGAACGCCGCCCGCAAGACCCTGCACCTGTGCATGCAGGAGTATTACCTTGACGGCATCAAGCGCGACCGCTTCATGTGGGTCGGCGACACCCGGCTGGAGGCGCTGATCAACTATTATGTATTCGGAGACGTCGAACTCTTTAAATACTGCTGGCGGGGGGCCGCGGCCTCGCAGTCCAGCGATGGCGGCATCCGGTCCGCCTTCGGGGAGGGCACATCCATTCTGTGGGATTATGTCGCCTGGTGGATCATTGCCCTGCAAGATTATTACCGGCACACCGGCGACGACGCCTTCATCAAAGAAATGGGCGCGCACCTTGACCAAGCCGCGGCCTGGCTCATCTCCAAGAGCGATCCCAAAGACGGGTTGATCCGCATTCCGGATGAGAAAGGGCATGGCTGGTTCTACACGCTTAACGGCAAGACCGGAAAAGACGCCGAGTTCAATGCGCTGTTTAAGCGCGCGATGGTGGCGGCGGCGGAAACCGCCGGCCTCACCGGAAAGAAATCACGGGGCAGAAAATACCGGGAGCAGGCGGCCAAGACGGGAACGTCTCTCGCCAACCTGCCGCCGCCACATTATGATCCAGACACCATGATCAACAGCCTGGCCTCGTTTGACTTGACGGAACAGCTGTTTCGCGCCGGCAAGGCGACGGCGGCGCTAGCCTTCATTAAAGCCCGCTGGAAGCCCATGCTGGATTGCGGCGGCGACAGCTTTTGGGAATGCCTTCCGGGGACCGGTGAAACGCCGCTGGCCGAAAAGGAAAAATGGGCTGCCTACAACTGGCAAAGTCACTGCCATGGCTGGACGGCCGGGCCCGCGCTGTCACTGCCGGCGGAAGTCACGGGGATCAAGCCGGTGTTGCCCGGCTTCGCCCTTTTTGAGGTGCGCCCGCAACTGGGCGGACTGGCGTTTGCGAAAGGGGTTGTGCCTTCTCCGCACGGCCTTATTGCCGTATCCATGAGCGTCAAAGACGGCATTTTCGAAGAGACACTGGTGGTCCCGAAAGGGTGCCGGGCACACGTGTTTATTCCGAAGCTGAACGACCGGCCCAAGGTTTTCGCCGACGGCAAGGAAGTTTCATCCGCCCGCCGCGACCCCGCCCATCCCGGCTATATCCGCCTGGAGATCACCACGTCAGGCACCCACACCTTCCGCGTTGAGTAACCGAATCATCGAAAATAGGATAAATATGAAAAATCAGCTCGTCACCGCCCTGCTCCTGACCGGCACCCAATTGCTGGCCGGCTATGTCAACGAGGAACTGGTCTTCAAGGAAAGTTTTGATACCCCGGCGGCCTTGGCCAAATGGCAAGGCGGCGCCGACGCGGTGTTCCTGGAAAAGGGCGGCCCGGCCGGCGCCAATGCCGTCAAGTTCACCGCCGATGGCGGCGACTGCCTGATGATCATTCCGCTTGACCCGGCGAAACTCCGGGGGTTGATCCAGTTGGAGGCGTGGATCAAAGGGGACGGGCTGAAAATTGCGGAGAAGCCCTACTGGGGTAGTAAGATGATGATCAGCTACACGGACGGCCGCGGCGCCCATTATCCCGAGCCGTCGGCGCGGACCTTCGGGAGTTATGACTGGAAGAAAGTCAGCATGGTCCTCCTGCTGCCGCCGGACATCCAATCCGCCAGCCTCACCATCGGCATTCAGCACGGGGTTGGCACCTACGAGGTCGCCAATCTCAGCATTCACCGGTGCGTCGAAAAGGATCAGCCGGCCATGGCGGCACCGGTCAACCGGGAGGCCCAAGCCATTCCCCGCGGCAGCGGCCAGGGGGCGAAATACCGCGGCGTGATGAGCGGCAACGACCTGAGCCCAGAGGCGTTCCAGCAGCTCGCCCGCTGGCAGGTCAATCTCATTCGGTACCAGATGAACCCAGACAAACGGGATGTCTCATCCCCGGAGAAATATCTAGCCTGGATCGACGATGAAATCGTGCGCATGGACCGGGTCCTGGAGCTGTGCAACCAGCACCACATCAAAATGGTGATCGACCTGCACCGTGGCCCCGGAAATAGCGTCTCCAAGGTGGCCAGCAATCTCATTGAGGAAGGGCTGGATGTCGCCACCCTGGAAACCGCCTGGCGCCGGCTGGCCACCCACTACAAAAACCATCCCGGCATTTACGGCTACGACCTGTTGAATGAACCGGTCAACAACCAGTCAACCGACCAAAGCCTCTGGCAGTCAACCGCCGAGCGGCTGGTCAAGGCGGTGCGTGCGTGCGACCCGGATACCCCCATCATCATCGAGTCCGGATTCAGCATCTCGGATTTCGGCGGGCTGAAACCGATTCCCGCCAAAAACATCATTTACAGCCCGCATTTCTATGAGCCGTTCGCCTACACCCACCAGGGCGTCCACAATGCCGGACTCAAGTGGAGTTATCCCGGCATGATTGACGGCACGTACTGGGACAAGGAACAGTTGCGGGTGAGCATGAAATCCGCCATCGAGTTCCAGCGCGCCCACCACGTCCCGATCTTTGTCGGCGAGTTCAGCGTCATCAATTGGGCCAAGGGCGGCGACCAGTACCTGGCCGACACAATCGCGCTTATGGAGGAGTACGGCTGGGACTGGACCTATCATGCGTTCCGCGAATGGGCCGGCTGGAGCCTTGAGCACGACGGCGTCGGCGTCCAGCAGTGCGTGCCGTCCACCGGCAATGCCCGGCAGCGCGTCGTGTTGGAGGCATTCGGGAAGAACCGCCCTTGAATAGTGCATGACCGCTTTGTCGGATGATGTTGGGAACCCCCTTTTGAGGAAAGGCGGTTCCCAAACCCTCCGTCAAACCTGTTTGTGCCTTTTGCGGATTCCGCAGGCCGCCCCGGTGCCCCAATTGTGGATGGTTGCACGGGAGCGGCCTGCGAAATCCGCAAAGGGAGCACCCTTTTCCAAAAGGGTGGCCCCAACATCATCCGGCAATAATAACCATACGCTCACGGGAGGCAACGGGTGGCGGCGGGGCCGGAACCGGGTTATTTTGCGGGCCACCATGAGCGCCTACCTCTTACGCCGACTGTTGCTGATGATTCCGACCGTGTGGGGCATCCTCACGATCACCTTCATCATCATCCAGTTTGTCCCCGGCGGGCCGCTGGACCAGATGCGCGACCTGCTGGAGGGACGTGCCGGCCGCGGCAGCGAGGCCGGCGGCACCGTCACCGGCGCGGCCGGACCGGGGGCGGACCGGCGCCGGAACATGGCGGCCGAGGACGTGGAGAAACTCCGCCGCGTCTATCACCTGGACCGGCCGCTGTGGGAACGTTATTGCCGCACCTTCCTGTGGTTCTCGCGCACCGATCCGCGGGAGCCGCTGGGACGCGCCCTGACCCAGCGCAAAAACTGGGACGGTATGCTGATCGGCAAGTTCGGCGATTCGTTTTACCGCAACCGCAATGTGCTCGAACTGATCGTGGAGAAAATGCCGGTCTCGTTGTCGCTCGGCGTGTGGAGCTTCATCCTCTCCTACCCGCTGTGCGTGCTGCTGGGCGTCGCCAAGGCGGTGCGCAACGGCAGCCGGTTCGACGTCGGCAGCAGCATCTTGATCCTGGTCGGCTACAGCATTCCCGGTTTTGTCCTGGCGGTGCTGCTGATCGTGCTGCTGGGGCCCGGCGACGCGGCGGTGTGGGATCTGGTGCCGTTGTCGGGGCTGACCTCGGCCGGCGCGCCGGGCTATGAAAGCTGGAGTTTCGGGCAGCGGCTGCTGGATTATTTCCATCACCTGGCAGCGCCCCTGCTGTGTCTGAACATCGGCGCCCTGGCCGTGCTCACCGGGCTGACCAAAAATTCGGTACTGGAAGAGGTCGGCAAACAGTACGTGACCACGGCGCGGGCCAAGGGCGTGTCGCCGCGCCGGGTGCTCTTCGGGCATGTCCTGCGCAACGCCATGATCCCGCTGGTCACCGACTTCCCCGGCAGTTTCCTGGCCATGTTTTTCACCGGCAGCGTGCTGATCGAGAAAATCTTCAACCTGGACGGCATGGGGCTGCTGGCGTACACCTCGGTTTTGCAGCGGGATTACCCGGTGGTCATGGGCAACCTGTTCATCATGACCCTGCTTGGTCTGGGCGCGCAACTGGCAACCGACCTCTGCTACGTCCTGGTCGATCCCCGCATCAGCTTCCAACGCGCCGCGGACTAACCGTCGAAAATCAATTTTCACCACGAAGACACGAAGAACACGAAGTTGGATCGAAGCGTTTCCATGGCCAATCAAACATAAAAACAGCTTCGTTTTACCTTCGTGCTCTTCGTGGCTTCGTGGTGAATCCAAAAGTTTACGCATTACCAAGGTTCGATTCTAACCTCCTACATGCTATCTACTGTCTTCTGTCTACTATCTTCCGAGGACGTTTTCGTATGAGTCCGGAATGGCGGGAAAAATGGCGGATGTTCCGCGGCGAGCGGCGGGCGTGGTGGAGCCTGCTGCTGCTGCTGGGGCTGCTCGTGGCCTGCCTGCCGGCGGAACTGTTGTGCAATTCCCGGCCGCTGCTCATCGTCCAGGACGGCCGCTGGTTTTGGCCGGCCCTGGTCCGCTACACCGACCGCGATTTCGGCGGCGACCGCGAGGTCGAGCCAGACTATGCGTCGCTGGCGTTTCTGAAGCTGCTGGGACTGGATTCTGGCGCGGCCGATGGCGGCACAACCGGCGGGAACGCCTCGCTGTTGGACCGGTTCGACCCTGAACCCGGGGATGCGCCGGCAACCACCGCCCCGTCCCCTGCCCCGGTTTCATTGCTTGACCAGTTCGACGAGGAAGCCGGCGACACCGCGCCCCGGCCAATACCGGCGTCCAAGACGGCGTCCGGCACCACGGCCGCCGGTCTGTCCGCCGGACGGCCGCCCGGTGGACTGCCGGCCTGGGTGCTGTGGCCTCCCGTCCGCTACGACTACGCCACCATCGCCACCAACAGCCGGACCGGCCGCGACGCCCTGGCGGCACCCTGGCGCCAGCAGTTGCCCAACACCGCGGCCTGGCTGCCCTCCAGCTGGGTGGACGGCCATTACCTGGGCACCGACGACCGCGGCCGCGACGTCCTGGCGCGCCTGGTCTATGGCGCCCGGGTCTCCATGCTGTTCGGACTGGCCCTGGCCTTCACTGCCATCGTCTTCGGCACCATGCTGGGCGGAATCCAAGGCTTTTCCGGGGGCTGGATCGATTTGTTCGGCCAGCGCCTGTCGGAAATCTGGGGATCACTGCCGCGCCTGTACCTGCTGATGATCCTGAGCTCTATCCTGGCCCGCAACATCTGGATCCTGTTCCTCATCCTCAATCTCACCTCCTGGATGGGCATCGCGGCCTACATGCGGGCGGAGTTCCTGCGGGCGCGCAATTTCGACTATGTGCGGGCGGCGCGGGCGCTGGGGGTGTCGGATCTCCGGATCATGAGCCGGCACATCCTGCCCAACACCCTCGCGCCGGTCATCACCTTTTTTCCGTTCCTGATCAGCGGCGGCATCCTGGCCCTGGTCAGCCTGGACTTTCTCGGCTTGGGCGTGCCCAGCCCGTACCCGAGCCTGGGCGAACTGCTGGCCCAAGGGCAGGCCAACTTGCAGGCGCTGTGGATCAGCGTCCCCACCGTGCTCCTGCTGGGCGTGACCGTCACCCTGCTCACCTTCGTCGGCGACGGTGTCCGCAACGCCTTCGACCCCCGCCGGCGCTGAACCTGCCCAGCACCCACACACCAAAACCAATGCTTCACCACAGAGGACACAGAGAGCACAGAGGTTGCCCAACACGCCATACCGAGTTAGGGTGATGGATTAAATTAAACCGCAGATTGCCGAATATTGAACCGCAGAATATTGAAGTTGTTACGGTTCGCCGGCGGATTTCCTTCTTGATTCGGACCTCAACATTCGTCAATCTGCGGTTTGATTGTTTGAATTTGTAGTGGCATTTTCCCTCCGTGTTCTCTGTGCTCTCTGTGGTAACATCTTGTGTATATCTTAACGACTTTTTATCGTAACGCACTAAAAAGGCCACCACCATGCCGGAATTCGCCGAACCTGCCGTGATTGACAAACCGGTCGTCCCGCCCCGCACCGGTTTCCGCTTCAAGTTGGGCCTGGTCCTGATCGTCGCCAACTGGCCGGTCGGCTATGGCGGCGCGGCGGTGGCCCTGGCCTGGGGACGCGCCACCGGCCAGGACAAACTTGGCGCCTTGATCGCCGCCGTGCTCTACGCCCTTTCCTGGGGCATGCTCGGCGCCGGTGTCCTGCTCGCCGGTAAAGAAGGCCTGGCCCGCACCAAGGAATGGGGCGCCCATCTCAAAAACAAGTTCCGCCGCCGCTCCACCGGCTAAACCGGGCGCGGGGATTTCGTAACCAAGCACATGTGACGGTCGTATTGCAGCTGTCATCTCGCCCCGGCCGGGTGGCAAAGTTTGCCAGCTGTCGGAAAACGACAGTTCATCAAAGAAACCGCCCGCCGGTAGTGCTGCGGTGACAACTCCAGCCGGGCCTTGAATGCCCGGCAAAATTCGGCGGCATCGGTGTAGCCTGCCAAGGCGGCCACCTCCTTGACCGGGCGCGACGGATCGCGCAACAGTTCCGCCGCCGCCTGCATCCGGCACCGCAGGATGTACTCGTGAATGGGATGCCCAATGACGGCGCGGAACAAACGCCGGTAATGACTGTGTGAAAAACGCGCCTGCCGGGCCAGGCTGACCGCGTCATACCGACGGAACGGTTCCTGCCGGATCCGCTCCGCCGCCTGCCGGACCTTCAACGGGCCAACGCCCTGGGCACCGGCCGCCGGCCCGGCGTCCAGCGCCAGTGCCAAGATGCGTTCCAGTGACAACACGGCTTCGGCGTGCGCCGCCGGCCCGGGCGCCCGCCACTGGTGCGCCAGCAGGCGAAACAGGGCGTCCAGGTCGCCGCCCCGGAGCAGCGGCATGATGCCCGGCCGGCAAAGCGGGTCAAATCCCTGTTCCACCAGGCGTTGTCCGCGCCGGCCCCGGAAAACCACCACGTGCCGCCGGTCAGTCCCGCTCACCGCACCAAACTGATAATGATGCCGGGGGTCCAGCCAGAACAACACCGGCGCCCTGAAGGTGGCACGGGGGCCGCCGTCCCGGCCGAAATACAAGTCGCCCGCCATCTGAAAATGCAACGCGTACAAGCCTTCCCAGCGCTGGTCATACCGCTCCCAGTAGGGGATGTCCAAATACACGTTGAGAAAGGTCAGTTCATCAAAATAGGCCATGCGTCACCAATAATTAAAAAGGCCAACATATTCCGCATTTTCGCCAAATGTAAATCATTTTTTTACTTGTAACTTAACCTCGTAGCTAGTTTTTGTAATGATTATTCACGCCAAGTCATGAAGACAACGGAGCAGCCATGCCCCTCACCACCCGTGAACGCTTTGTCCGCACCTTCACCTTCCAGCCGGTGGACCGCCTGCCGGTTACCGAATGGGCGCCGTGGTGGTGGGACCAAACCCTCAGGCGCTGGCAGGGCGAGGGACTCCCGGCGGAACTGTACCCGTCCAATTACAACGACATGGACGCCCATGCCGCCATTCGCACGCATTTCGGACTGGACGACCATCGGGTCTTCTGGTTCCGCGGCATCAGGCCAGACGCGCCGATGCCGGCGGATCACAATCGCGGTCCCGTCACCGATCTGGACAGCTATCAGCGGTTGAAGACGCACTTCTACCCGGAGGTCGCCCACCTCCGCCCGATGCTCCAACGCTGGGCCAAGTTGCAACAGGATGGCGACGCCGCCGTCTGGTTTTATTTCGAGGGCTTCTTCTGGTTCCCCCGCACCCTGTTCGGCATTGAGGAACACCTGTTCGCCTTTGCCGACCAACCGGAATTGATGCAGGTCATGAATCAGGATATCCTGGCCTACAGTCAACGCGTCCTTGAGTTTGTCAGCGGCATCCTGCGCCCCGACTGGGTGGTGCTCGCCGAGGATATGTCATACAACAAAGGGCCGATGCTGTCCAAGGGCATGTTCGACGACTTCATGGCCCCCTATTACCGCCAATGGGTAAGGCATGCCCGCCAACACACCGACCTGCTGCTGGTCGATTCGGACGGGCGGGTCGACGACATCGTCCCCTGGATGCTGGAGGTCGGCATGGACGGGTTCCAACCGCTGGAACGCATGGCCGGGGTGGACGTCGCGGCGCTGCGCCGCCAGCATCCGCGGCTCCGGCTGGTGGGCGGCTTTGACAAGCGCGTCATGAGCCAGGGCGAGGCGGCCATCCGCGCCGAGTTTGAGCGGCTCCTGCCGGTGATGCGCCAGGGCGGCTACATCCCGAGCACCGACCACCAAACACCGCCCGAGGTCTCGCTCGCCGATTACCGGCTCTACGTCCGCCTCCAGCAGGAGTACGCCCGCCAAGCGGCATCCTGATTGCGGGGCCAACACGCTTGGGAACCCCCTTTTGAGGAAAGGCGGTTCCCAAACCCTCCGTTAAACCTATTTGTACCCCAACATCATACAACAAAGCGGTCACACCCCCGCGTCCTCTTGCGGATTGACGCTCGGGCCCAGCGGGTGGCCCGCCGTTTTGGCGGTTTCCCGGTAGCGGCTGGGTGCGCAACCGAGCGTCCGGCGAAAGATCTTGTTAAACTGGTGCTGGTCGGCAAAGCCGACTTGCCGGGCAATGCTTTTCACCGGGTAATCGTAGTAGGCAAGCAGGTAACGAGCGCGGGTCAGCCGCTGATCGCGGATGTAATTGGAAATACTGCACCCGAGATGGCGCAGAAACAGGCGGGCCAATCGCGGGTGGCTGACACCGCTCTCACGGGCAAGCACGGGAATATAGATCGGCCCATCCAGTTGCTGTTCGATCCGGTTTCGGGCATAGGTCAATTCGGGGGGCTCCGCAGAGGCGCCGGCCACCGCCTCCTTTTCCGTGAGTTCCCACAGCAGATCCCATAACCGGGCCGCCGCCCGTTGGGGCTGTGAGTCATGGCAAGGCATGACGTGGACCAGGGCCTGGCGAAAACGGTCGAAGTCCCCCCCCAAGTCCCGCATGATCGGGATCTCCACGGTACCCATGCCTTGGGGAATGAAATGCGCCCAGGTCAAATAGGTGCGCCCACGATACTCGTACTCCATGTCGAGATCCGGCGGGGTGATGCTGGCATGGCCGGGACGGATCGGGAAAGTCTTCCCGTTGATCCGTAGCAACCCGTTTCCCTCATAAAGATTAAGACACCAAATCCGGCTCAACCGGTACCAGTCATGCCCGTCACGATGAACAGGATGGACCGAACGGTTCATCATGCCCACCACGGTGGGCGCTTCCAGCAAGGGCAGCCGCCAGTTCATCACAGCCTCCTGATGCAAACACCATGGCTAAAAAAACAATTACTACCCAAAGGGCACCCTTTTCCAAGCTTGCATTTCAGGGTAGCGTAACCTTTTATACGACAAAACATAACCAACTCATACAACGTCCGCAACACCATTGAACGCCCACCATCAATGACGCCGTCTGGTGTCCTCTCGCCCCGGCCGCTGGGCTGGCGGCGGGCGTATCTGCCGCCGCCAGGCGGCCGGGTTCAGGCCGGTGTGGCGGCGGAAACGGCGGGAAAAGTAGAACGGATCGCCGAAACCCAGTTCCGCCGCCACTTCCTTGACGGTCAGCGGGGTCATGAGTAACAATTCCTTGGCGCGCTCCATCCGGCGCCAGTCCACGTATTGCAGCGGGGCCAGGCCGGTCTCCGCGCGGAAGCGGTGGGCAAACCCGGAAACGGACAGGCCGGCGGCGGCGGCCATTTCCGTCACGGTCACCGGAACAGCCAGGCGGCGGTCAAGCCACGCCAACGCCTTGTCGACACATGGATTGCGCCGCGGCGCGGCCGCCATCCCGACGGCGTCACGGCAGGCGAGCAGGGCTGCTTCGAGGCGGTTCATGGCATGATCCCGGCGGCCGGCGGCCGCTTGCCGGGCCAGACGGTGCATGGCCAACAGATTGCGGCGGACCCGAAAAAACGCCGGCGCGTCCAGATGAATCCAGTGCAATCCCGGCGCCGCTTCACCCAGTGTCTTCACCCACTCCAGCCAGTGCGGGCGCGGCTGGAAATGCACCCAGACCAGCGTCCAACTTTTCGATTCGGGGTCAGGCCCGTACCATTGCGGCGCGTGCGGCCGGTAGAGCGCCAAATCGCCGGCCCGGGCGCGGCGGAATTGTCCGGGTGCGGTTTGAACGATGCCGCCGCCGGCCAAGGTCAGGATGAGCAACCAATCCGTCCCGCCGGACGGACGGTAACCCGGTGTCCGTGAGGACCAATCATGGAACAGGCCAGTGCAGAGCAGATCGTAGACGGGCGATTCCGTGACCGGCGGCACCGGCTTGGATGGCTGGGTGATCATGCCGGAATGTACGATCATGGTGCAGAATTGTCCAGCTAATTGACAGAACCCTACAGGGGTGTTCGGCTACCCGGGGGGTATGGTGGGGGCAGAACTAACCTGAATGATTCATGAAGCGTTTTGTAGACCTTTGGAGACCTGGTTTCATCCGCATTCCGGCGGAGCCGGTGTAGCAAAGGGCTTGTAGCCCGTCGGGACGCCGCCAGCGCGATACAATCGCTTTGCTACAAAAAACCCATCCTTCTTTGTGCCTCTGTGCCTCCGTGAGAGGCAATCTTTTGGTGTTTATGTGACAGTAGTGTTCAAAACTCAACATGTTGAGGTCCACCCATGTCCGATCCAACCCACCTGCCCCCGCACGATGCCAGCATCCTCCGCCGCCTGGGCGAGTGGACGGCGGCGGCCGCCGCCAGCCCGGCCAACCAGGAAAAGATCGCCGCCTGGTTGCGGCACGATGCCGGCGCCCCCGACCACCGGGTGATGGTGCTGGCCGAGATTGACTATTTGCAGGATGAACAGCCGTTCTTCGGCCCCGCGGAACTGCAATGCCGGGATCCGTGGGCCCGCGACCTTGAGCGGCGGCTGCGCCTGCGCCAATGCGAAGCCGAAGTACTGCATGACGACCATGTGGTGACCCCATACGTGGAGTTGCATCCCGCCATCCGCGTCGAAAACGGCAACTTCGGCCTGCCCGGCGGCCGTCACCGGGAAAACGGCGCCGACGCCCTGGCCTTTAATTACCAGCCGCCGTTGCAGGAGCTGACGGAGGCGGAGTTCGCACGGCTGCAGCCGCGGCGGTTCACCTGGGACCGGACGGCGGAAGAGCAGGAGCGGGAACGCTTGGAGGCGGTGTTCGGCGGCATCCTGCCCGTGCGGCGTTGCGATGCACCCTGGCAGTTTAACCTGCCGCTGACCAGCACGCTGCTCGACCTGGTCGGGCTTGAGCAATTCATGATGCTGATGCACGACCATCCTGAGGGGCTGCACCGGCTGATGGCGTTCCTGCGCGACCAGCAACTGGCGTACACCGACTGGCTGGAGGCCGAGGGGGTGTGGCCGCTCAACAACGGCGGCCATTACGTGGGCGCCGGCTCCATGGGCTATACGGCGGCGCTGCCGCGGGCGGGATTCACCGGCCGGGTCCGGGCCGGCGACCGCTGGCACGGCTGCGAATCGCAGGAATCGGTGAGCATCAGCCCGGCGCAGTACCGGGAGTTCGTTTTTCCGTACCTGCGGGCGGTGGCGGCGCGCTACGGCCGGGTCTATTACGGCTGCTGCGAACCGGCGGACCCGCTGCTGGACTGCCTGGCGGAACTGCCGAACCTGGCGCGGGTGTCGGTCTCACCGTGGGCCAACGAGGCCAAGATGGGGGAGTTTTGCCGCACGCACGGCGTGGCCTATTCCCGCAAGCCCAGCCCCAACTTCTTCATGGCCCCGGTGTTTGACGAGGCAGCGGTGCGCGGACATTTGGCGGCGACGGTGGCCGCCGCCCGCGGCTGCCGTTTGGAAATCATCCAGCGCGACGTCTACACCACCCACAACCAGCCGCTTCGTTTCGTCCGCTGGGTCGAACTGGTCCGCGAGGCGGCCCGTGACTTCGTGCCGTAGCCCCCGGTCAAAACTCCGCCAACACGACTCCATGGATTTTAGGGTCAATTACGCCCAATGGCCTGCAACGGGGTCACGGCGCTACCCGGATGTCCCGGGTGAAAGCGGAGTTACCAGCCGCGTCGCGGCACCAGATGGTGCAAGATCCCGGCTTGACCGCCGTGAAAACACCGGTCTTGGAATCAATGGTGCCAGCGGCAAAGCCAACCACCGACCAGCGCCAAAAAGCGGGCGCGGCGGAGTTCGCGTCGCCACCGTCGGTCGCGGTGAAGGCGATGGTTTTGCCGACGCTCACGGTCTGGATGTCGGGCTTGATTTCCGGCTTGAGTTGTACATCCTCCACGAGGCGGATCATCCGTCCCTCGCCGGGGCGCAGATCGAGAACCAGCGTGATCTGGCGGCCACTGCCGGTTGCCATGACCGCGTTGGTCGCGGGATCGACTGCCAGCCAGCGCGTGGCTGCTTTCGGCGGCGGCAGGGCTGCGCTGACGGTGACCCGCGAGTTCCCGATCTCCTCGCAGTTCCGGTTGACCACGATGAGGTAGGAGGTTCCGCCGCTGTCGCGCAGCGTCTCGACTAAGGCGTTGTCATAGTAACGGCTGCCGCCACCGGTCGCGGTCGCGAGATTCTTGACAACCTTGCAGTCCAGCAGCACGTCTGTAAGCGGATCAACAGCGGCGATAATCGACTTGATCTCGGGAAACATTTGCACATGGTCGCCGCTATTGCGGAGATACTCGTACCCAAACCAAGCTAGGCCGTGGCACCCTTCCGCCAGCGCGATCCACGCTTGGCAACGGGCTTCAGCGACAGTGGGGATCCGCCAATCCCAACCGGGCTGGATGCGCTCCCGGAAAATTTGCAGCCAGGGCCAAAACGCCCGGTCGCCAATCATCGGGCGAACTTGGCGGTATTGATCAACAATATCGATATTCAGCCACTCGTTGTTCTTCGGTTTCGCCGCTTCGGCGGCCGCCGCGCCCTGCTGGAAGCCGGGAAGACCAGCCACGGCCGCCCCGCTCGTGGGGGACGGCGGATACGCGAAGGCGGAATAGCGAAAGTCTCCGATCCCGACGCGGTACGGGCTGTTCCAGAACGGGTAAACTTCCGGCATGAATACCGGTTCTTTGAGATGTTCAAGCCACGGCACCACATCGCGCTCGGTGACGGCCCAGACGCCCTCGCAAAAAGCCGGTCGTGCCGGATCCAGCTCAACGAAGAGCTGGCGCAGTTTCTCGGCCACCTTGATGGCGTCCACCCCCCGCGCGCTCGGTTCGTCGCCGCACCACCAAGCATAGAGTGACGGATGTTTCTGGGCCTCCTTCACGAAGGGGGCCAGCTTCGCCTTCAGCTCCGCACGCTTGGCGTCGAAGTCGGCGGGGGTCTTAACTTCGCCGAGCACCGCGACTTTGACAAGGGGATCCAAGACCACCAAAACCTTGAGCCCCAGTTTGTCGGCAAGGCTTAGCATGGAGGCGAGCGAGCGTGGTTCCGGGGAATCCGGGGCCAGTTTGCTGTCCGCATTGGCAATGACGAAGTTCAGCCCCAGCGCGTGAATGTCTTCGGCCATGGTCGCCTCATACATACCTGGGTCGGTGAGGCAACCCTGATACCAGATGCCAAAAGGGAAAAAAGAACGGATGCTAGCATCTGCGGCTCCGGTGTCCGCCCAACCGGCGGTGGGAAGAACGAAGGCAAGCAAAAGGGTGGACAGAAGGGGAAAGCGCATAATTTTCTCCAAAACCAAAAGTGGAATACGTTCAACGGACGGTGCAGATATTCAATCATTTTGGCCACCTGCCCCGCACGGGGCGTGGGCAGGTGGTGGTTAGCTCACGCTGAGGCGCGACGGCGGCGCAACAGCGTCAGGCTACCTAGGCCGAGCAGCAGCAGGGAAGCCGGCTCGGGAACGGCGTCCAAGCGGACGTTGTCATAGCTGACGTTCTGGAAGGTGCTGGTGTTTTTGTTCCCTTTCAGCACGATGACAACATCATTGCCGATGAAACTCTCGCTTCCGCCCAAATCCAAGGTGTAGCTGTAGCTGGACAGTTTGCCAAGCTCGTTCTTCACGATGACCGTGGTTGCCGCCACCCCGAGATTGTAGTTGTAGACAGTCCCGTCAAACGCGACCAACTGGAATTCGGCGGAAGCATCTTCGCTCCAATCAGCGAAACCCGTTGCCATCCCGACATCGACCGTCAGGGTGTAGGTGCCAGCAGCGAATTTCGCGCCGGTGTTCTGATAGACGTAGGAGTTGCCGCCATCGTTATACGGTTCCAAGAAGAGGAACTGGTTGCCGGTCACGCCGGTGGCGGTTGCCGTCCCACCGCTTTTATTGATGAGGTAGGTGTTGGTCCACGCGGGGTGAAGCCAGCCGGGCAGGCCGTTGGTGCCGTCGCCGCCGTTGGTGCCCACGTAATTTGCCGTCGCCGGATCCTCGAAGCTGGCGTTCGCCACGGTGATTGGGGCGGCTTGGGCGGCTTGGAACAGTGCTGCGATGATCAGGAGCATGGAGATCTGTTTCATCTTGAACCTCTGACTGAATGATGGTTGACTCGGGACTCCCGCGCCGCTGAATTGTAGCGGCGTCGGACGAAGCATCAAACTGTCGCCGCTGGGGCGACCGGTTTCAGGAAGGCGTGTTCCCAACCTCGCTTGACGATGTGCAACTGACTTTTTGATCCTGCCACGGCACCCGTGGCGCCGCCGTTTCTGACCTCCTTTCCACCGGCCACCGCCGGCAATGCCGTCTTTCTTCACAGCCAAGAGCTGTCTCTAGGCTGGCTCACCAATAGTACATGACATAGTTGCTGTTCACATCGTCACCTTTTTTCAGGTTTTCCGTGTGCCCGTCCACAAACAGGTAATTGTCCGTCTTTCCGGCCGAGTGGCGCAGGGGATGACGGTTGGATGCATTGGAGATGCTTCCCGCCTGTGGATGCGGCGGCTGCAACCACCAATCAGTGACCGGGACGTAATCCCAGTTGTCCAAGAGCAGTCCTGTCGAGCTCGGGTTCAAACTGCCAAGACTCCGCTTGGTCGTCGTCCACGCCAAGGAACTCAGCGCCGATGGCATGCCATAACTGAAGCCACCAACCACCCCGGACATCGCCGATTCCGGGCAGCGGAACACTTCGCCACTCTCTTTTTGGTAATAATCGGGAAGATAATTGTCGCCGCGTCCCGGAAAGGGGGCAGACAGATAAACACCCCACCAATCGTACCAGCCGCTGTCGGTGCAACCAGCATAGCCGAACCCGGGAGGAATGAGGCCGTCATTGTCCCCGAAATACATGTTAAACGCTGTCCCGATGGAATGCAGGTTGGACTGGCAAACGGTTCTTTTCGCCACGCCTTTGGCTTGGTTGAGGGCGGGCAGTAACAGCGCGGCCAGAACGGCAATGATGGCGATGACCACCAGCAATTCGATAAGCGTGAAACAGGTTGTCTTTTTGAGTTTCATGGCATGTCTCCGAGAGTGAAGGCAAACTGCGTTTGGATCGGATCCAGAGTAAAGCAATGAGTCGCACCGGGCTGGGCGGCAAGGTCGGTGGCGCTCACCGCGAAGTGCTCGGGTAACCGGATGGTCTTGAGCCAGACCGGGGCTCGGTCAAAGGTCAAGGTCAAGACGGCCTGGCCGTCTGGGGACGGGGTGACGGTGATGGCAAGGCCACCTTGCGGCAAACGCAACCCCGTGAGCGCAAGCCCGTGCGGTTGCAGCCACGCCCAAGGAATGCCGCCGAGCAGCACGGCGGTGTCGCCATCCTCGAAATAGACCGCTTTGAGCATCATTTCAAGAATCTTCCCCGAGCCGCTGCCTTTGGGTTGCCACGGGGTAAAGGCGGGGTTGAAGCGCGACATGCGTTCCTGCACTTGCAGGGTGTCCTGGGTCATCCCGTACTTAAGATTGGTCTGGTTCGCAAGGAACGCCTTCTTCCATTCGCCCGCCTTCAAATAGGCGTCCTGCCACAGCCATTCGCCAATCCCCATGTAGGCGACATCGCGGTCAATGTTGCCGAGAAACTCGCCGGTGGCGCAATGCTTTTCAAAGTAGTCGCAATAGCGGCGGAAGCGCGGGCTACGGGCATCAAGCAAGCCGGTGTAGACGAAGTGAATGGCACCAGCGACGTTTTCAAAGCCGCTGTAATAGCTCTCCCCCTGCTCGCCGGTGACGATCTTGCGCTCGATGAAGCCGTCGGGCCGGGTCAGCCCGTCAATGGCGACCAGGATGTCGTGCCGGTACAAGTCGGCTTCGTGACCGAATTCCGCCGCCCGCTGATGGCCAATGGCGGCTAGCAGATCGGCGGCACGGCGCAGGCCCAGATAGGTATAGGTGTCGGTGAAGGAGACCACGCGCCCATGGTCGCAATCGGTGGAATGCCCGAACGGCATCAGTCCATACCCCAAAGGGCGCTTGCCGTCGGCAGCGATCTGCCGGGTCGCCCGGATTTCCCCGAGGATCCACTCCGCCGCCCGGAGAATTTTTGGCAGGTATTCCGCCAAAAACGCCGCGTCGCGCGAGCAGAGGTAATACTCGGCGGCGATTTCTAGGGCTGCGCCGGTGGAGTTCATCCAGCGTGGGCCGGTGGTGCCGATCGCGCCAGCCAGGGAGGTGAAGCGCCCCTCAGGCGGCGTGCCGCCGTCCTGCAGACTGAAGAAATAGTCCAGCGCGCGGCGCACCGGCGCGAAATGACCCAAGCGGATCATCGGGCGCAACATGCAGGCGGCCTCTTGGACCCAGACGAAATGGCGCTCGCTGCTGCCCCCCTGGGTCGGCACCAGACCTATTTCGCCGGGCAGGGCGATCAGCAGCTGCAGGATCGAGCTTTGCATCATGCTGAAAATCGGCTCCCACTCGTTTGCCGGCAGGCGCAAGGCGGCGACCGCCCCGCCAAACGGCTGCTTGAAATGCGCCAGCGCCGCCGTCCGGCACTCTTCCCCGGTGGCCGCCGCGAGGGTGGCCAGATGGGCGGGGGTCACGTCTTCATAGTTGACTAGGAACGCGAGGCTGCAACGGGCTTGGGCACCAGGGGTCAATTCGGCTTGGAAGTGCAGGACATCCCGCACCTTCTTGAGCCGCTGGGCGGCGGCGGGGGCAATGCCCTGCCCCTGCAGGACATAATCACTGTCCGTGAAGACAGCACGCGTCTCCCTCACGGTTGTAAACTCTGAGTTGGTGAACCGTTGGGGCGCGTCGGCCAGCTTGGCTTCCCAGCAGCAGGTGAAATCCCCCGGCATGACCCGGCCGAAACGCTGCTTGCCGCGCAGGAGGTGGAGGTCGGCGAAGCGAACGTGCGGCCGGTGCTGCCACTTGCTGGCATCCCACCAGAACGGGACATAGTGCCAGTCGAAGAGATCGGCTTCTTGATAAAAACCGGTCTTCACCCGCAAATGGGCAACCTTGCTTTTCTCGCATTCACTGGTGATGGTGGCGTTGATCCAGAGGATCGACTGTTGCTCGTCGAGCGGCATGACGCTGTACTCGAGTTCGTAGCGCAGTTCCCATGCGTAGTAGGAGGCGCGGGCGACCGGGTAGCGCTCCTCGGCTAGGGCGATGGTGCTGAAACGCCAGTCCGGCACGAACGGCGGGTTGTCCAAGGCGAACTGCACCAGAAAAACCTCGGTGTTTTTCGCGTCCTCGAACAGGGCGTGATGCTGCCGCCCCGAAACGACGCGGCGGCGGCAGACGTTGAGCGCGGCGTCGAGATGAACAAGATCACGCGAGTGATACGGCTGCAGCGGGAGATGCACCGTCAGCGGCGTCGGGTAGGCGTAACCGGTCTGGGCGGAAAGAATCTCCGCCCAGGACTGACGGGATACTTGGTCGTAGGCTTTGAAGGTGGAGGCAAGTGATTTCATCGGTTATCTCAGCGCGGGTGGAGACTATCCTAACGATAGTGGCTTAAGGCTTTTTATGAATGGTCAACCTTGCCTAATTCATGTATATTCTGGCAAAAAGCAAGTGAGAGCCATTCATGACCACCACACGCATGCACTGGACTGGATTCACTTGGCACGCATCGCCGGCGCTTGTGCCGCGCTTGGTGACCGCCGCGTTTTACACCGCCCTGCACGCACAACCCGCCGGGCGCTATGTCCATCCGTTCTGGATTCTGGACTATTCGCGGAACCACTGCGGGCGGGTGCGCGTGGGCTCGCCCAAAGCCCCGTGGCTGGAGCGCCCCCCCGGCATCGCCCATCTGTATCCGCCCGGCACCCCCTTTTGGGAAGACACCCCCAACGTCGTTGAGGGGGCCAACGTCATGTTTGTCGGTGGCGAGGAGGTGGGGTTGCGCGCATGCCTCCCCCAGGGACAGTCCTATGGCCGCATCCACGATCCAGATCGTCGGCTACTGAGCCAGATCCAAATCATCGCCACCATCGGCGCGGAGAACGGGGGAAACGGGTTCTGTGATGCCCAAGCGGCCCTGTACGGGCTGATCCAACTGCTGCACCGGCTGGTGCCGGATAGTAGCGGCACCAGCCTCGTTTTTGGCGCGACCACCCCCGAGCCTTCAGAGTTGGTCAAGGCGGTGAACGCGTTTCTCGCCAGCCGCGTCGGCGGGCATGTGTCGCTGCCCGAAATTGCCAAGGCTGTGCGGGTGAGTCCGTCCACGCTCTCGCACCGCTACGCGGCCGAAACCGGGCACGCGCCACTGACCGCTTTCAACAGTATGCGGCTGAAGATGGCGCAGTCGCTGATTTTACGCGGCCTCAAACTGGAGGCCGTCGCCGCGCAAACCGGGTTCACGGACGCCTTCCATCTTTCGAAAATGTTCAAACGCCATTTTGCCGTGTCCCCGGCCGTGTACCGTCGTCAAATCAAGGCTGCAAAACAATAGGATCGGCATCGGAAACGGGCGATGTCACAAGTCACCCGTCCATACGCTCCTAAGACAACGAGCACATGAAGTAAACCGGTTAGGCTAACGCGGCGCATCACGGCAACGACGGACCGTTGACCAGCACCGGTGTCACGGCCTGGCGCCGGATCTCGCCCGCCGGGATCTCGCCCCGCAAGATCGCCGCCAGCAGGCCGACCGCGGTTCCGTAGAGGCGGCCGATGGAGACGTCGATGCTGGCCATGCCGACGGGGGTGGTCTCGCGGAAGGGCAGGTTGTCATAGGCCACCAGGGCCAGTTGGCCGGGAATCTCCACGCCACCTTCCAACAGTCCCTGCATGACGCCGACCGCCGTCAGGTCGTTGACGACGAACAGGCCGTCCACTTTCCCGCGCTTCACCAACGGCGCCAGCTGCAACGCGGAGAGGCGCCCTCCGGCGATGCCCAGTTCGCCATCAATCAGGACCGGCTCGCAGTCGTCCCGGTGCGCCTGTCTGCGAAATCCCCGCCAGCGGGCGGCGCACACGGCATTTGGCCCCAGCGCGCCGCTGATATGCGCCAGACGGTGGCGGCCGGCCTTCAGCAAGGCGCGGGCGGCCAACGCGCCGCCGGCGAGTTCGTCGATGTAGCAGAGGTTCGCGCCGGGAAGCGTCTTCATCTGCGAACAAAACACGTGGGGCAGTCCCAGTTCCCGCACCGCCAGGCGGACGGTGGGGTCGCCGGTGCCCAGCCCGAAAACCACGCCGGCGCATTCATGCCGGGCGAGGAAGCGCCTGACGGGCTCCTGCCGGTCCCACAATCCGATGCGCAACGGGTGGCTGCCGCCCTCCACGGCGGCCATGGCGTTGATCAACGCCTCGCCATAGAACCAGCGGTAGACGCGGCTTTCGCTGGTGTCCGCCACCGCCGGCGCGGGCAGCACCAGGAGAATGGCGCCACCGCCCTTCCGGCGCAGGCCGCTGGCGTTGAGATCGGGCTGGTAGCCGAGGGTTTTGGCCGCCTCATGAATGCGCCGGCGCTTCGGTTCCGAAACCGCGGCCGGCCGGTTGTAGGCACGGGAGACGGTGGCGGAGCTGACCCCGGCCAGCCGCGCCACATCGTCGCGCGTAACCCCGCCTACATGT
>CAITYL010000207.1 GCA_903896595.1 uncultured Lentisphaerota bacterium | reverse complement strand
CGGAGCGCGTGGGGAGCACCCTTTTCCAAAAGGGTGGCCCCAATAAGACTCTTGGGACCCTTAGGACGCCAGCGAAAACCACCGCCAGTCCCAAGCGTCCCAATAGTCCCAAGTGTCCTAATGGTCCTACAAAACCACCTTGCCGCCGGCGGTCGATTCCAATTCACCCGTCCATAACCGCATTCCGCTCGAGGTCAAGACCGTCGTCACCCGGGTCGGCAACGGGACCAAGATCGTCATGACCGGCGACCCGCACCAGATCGACAATCCCTATGTGGACGCCATGTCCAACGGCCTGGTCTACCTGATCAACCGTCTCCGCGCCAGCCCGCTGGCCGCGCACATCGGCCTGCAAAAAGGCGAACGCTCCGAGCTGGCCGAGGCCGCCGCCAACCTGCTGTAGCTGAGCGCTTGTAGCGCGGCGGAAACGTTCCGCCGGGCTGCAAGCCCTAAGCTACATTGGTGAATAGTCCAGGTTAGTGCCTTACCAGTGAAATTTCTCGCAAAACGGTCATGATTTTCATTTTCCCGCAGAGTTGCTTTGGTTCCGGCTAGGCCGGGTTGGGGCATTACATCGCGTTTGGCCGCTTCAATCCAGCGCTTTGACCTTCAGCGGTCCGCGGGCGAGGCGGACGACACCGTAGAGGACTAACGCCGCGACGGTGAGCAGGCCGGCGGCAGCCAGGGCTTTCAGATCCTGGCGCACGAGGAGCAGCAAACCGGTAATGGCGCCCAAGACAGGGATGAGGGTGGGAACGCGGAAACGCGGGAGCGGCAGGGTTGGGTCGCGTTTAATGCGCAGCAGGCCGGTGTGCAGGAGAATGAACACAGCCAGCAGAAAGGTGGCGGTGCCCGAGGCCAGGGTTTTGATGTCGGCAAAAGCAAACAGGAGGATCGCAACCACGACGGCGGAGAACGCCACTCCCACGGCCGGGGTCTGCCAGCGGGGATGGATCCAGCCAAAGGCCGCAGGCACCAGATGCGACTCGGCTTTGGACATGCCATAGAGCAGACGCGAGGACATCATCAGGTTTAGCAACGCCGTGTTGAAAACCGCAAAACCTGGGATGACCGTGTAAATCCAGACCGGAAATCCCGGCGCGGCTTGCCGCACCACGTCCAGCAATGGGGATTTGCTGGCGCCCAGGGCCTCAGGACTCAAGACCGACACGGAAATGACCGCAATGGCGCAGTAGATCACCCCCGTGATGACAATGCTCAGGCAAATGGCCAGGGGAACCGTCCGTTCCGGGTTGTGCACTTCCTCGCTGAGGTTTACCAGGTCTTCAAAGCCAACGAAGGCAAAGAACGCCAGCGATGCCCCGCCGAGGATCATCACCGGGATCGGCTCCGGGCGAGCCGTCGTGGCGAAATCGAAATAATCAACACTGCCAATCCCGTGGAGTCCGATGGCGATAATGGCCAGGAGTCCACCCAGTTCAATGACGGTGCAGACGACGTTGGTGCCGGAGGAAAGCTGAATCCCCCGAATCGCCACCAGGGACAGGATGAGAATGAACCCGGCGGGAAGCGCGCCGGTTTGCACCCAGGAGGGAAGATCGGGCAGACGCGCCGTGGCATAGTCCGCAAAGACGCGGGACGCCGTGGCCATGGAAAACAAGCCTGACAGGGTGACGCTGACCATGACCAGGAACGTGACCAGTGAGCTGCGAAACGCCTGCTTACAGAAGAAGGCCGCGCCGCCCGCCCGGGGAAACCGGGAGGACAGTTCCGCGTAGGTGAGTCCGGTCAGCGCGGCCATAAACCCGGCCACGACATAGGACATCCACGCCGCATGCCCCACCATGCCAGCGATGCGTCCGACCAATCCGTAGACGCCCGCGCCCAGGATGTCACCGACGCCAAACAGCGTCAGCGCCGCCAGTCCCAAAGACCGGCGCAACCCGATGGAGGAAGCGGTTGTTGGCATGGACATGGCGTTATACCGCGTTAGGGTGAAAAATTAATTAAACCGCAAATTGCCAACTATTGAACTGCCAAATTTCGACATTTGCTTATCCGAGCCCGGAACGTTAGTGACGGGTCCCAAATATGGCAGTCTTCTAAGAAAAGTGAATTCTTTTTGACCGGTAACTTTAAGACGCATAGGGACAGGTGAACAGTGACGCGGTCTTCAAGGTCCTCGGGTTTGGGATGGGGGCCAAGGTCTTCGCCGTCCTCGGCGGCGGCGAGTTCCTGTTTGCGGGAGGCGGGGTGGGGACCTTGAGGACGGTAATGCCATGGGAGGACAAAGAGGACGAAGAGGACGCCCCGCCAGGATCACCGGTGCTGTCATGCCATTGGATTTATCCGCGGTAATCCGCGGTAAAACGGTATTGACCGCTGATCACGCGGATTGGCGCGGATAAAACCGGAAGGGCACGGCGCACCGCGGACTCCCCGGTGCGCCATCTTGATTTGGGGAGCGCTGGCACCTACATTAACATCAACACATCAATTGGTATAAACATCAAGGTGCCAAGATGCGGACGACATTGACTTTGGACGATGATGTGGCGCGTCAGTTGCGGCGCCGCGCCCGTGGCGAACACGGCGGCTTCAAGCGGGTGGTCAACGAAACGTTGCGCCGCGGGCTGACGGCGGGTGACAAGCCATTGGCCGTGCCGGAACCGTTTGTGGTGCGGGCCACGTCTTGCGGTTTTCTGCCTGGCATCGACCGTCTAAAACTCAATCAATTGCTAGACGATCTGGAAGCGGATGATTTTGTGGCGCGCCACCGGGAAGGCAAGACACACCCATGATCATCCCGGATGTCAAGACGTCGGCATCCCCTGGGTGGTGGCCATGGGGTTTCTGCGGCTGATGACCAATGGAAATGTGCTGCGGCGGCCGTTGACCGCGGCGGAAACGTTGGCCCATATCCGGTCATGGCTGGAACGGCCACAGGCACGGGTTATCACGCCGGGGCCGCGTCATCTAAGCATTCTCGACAGCTTTGCGGATCAGCAACTGCTCACCAGTTCGTTGACCACCGACGCGCATCTCGCGGCGCTGGCCATTGAATTCGAGGCTGAACTCCATTCCAACGACCTTGATTTCGCCCGCTTTCCCGGCCTGCGGCGGCACAATCCATTGGCGGCGCATTCCCGTTTGCGGGAAGCGGGGCGAGAACCTTGAGGATGGCAAGGCGATTGCATCGCGCTCTTCGAGCCGCCACGTCCCGATTGGGCGGGCTGAAAGCCCTTTGCCACACTCATGCGTAATCCAGGCGAACGTGTTACATAAAAAATGCAGTATTAAAGCGGTGTCGAGCCACCGCCACTCAAGAAATTTCGGCCACGGCCGAAATTGGTCAAAAACCAACTCCGGACTGAAGGCAATCCAGCACTACATCACAAGGAACCGGTTATGAAGGCAGTGGTGATTGGCGGTACCGGGCATGTGGGGGGGTATCTCGTCCCCCGGTTGCTGGCATTGGGGTATGAGGTGGCCTGCGTGTCCCGGGGCGGGCACCAGCCCTACCAGGACAACGCGGCGTGGAAACGAGTGTCCATGGTGTCCATTGATCGGACAGCGGAGGAACAGGCCGGGACGTTCGGCACCGCCATCGCCGCGTTGGCCCCCGATGTGGTGGTGGACATGATCTGCTTCTCCGCCGCCAGCGGCCGGCAGCTCGCCGAGGCACTCCGCGGCCGGGTCCTGGCGCGAAGGGACGGGCGAATAGGGATGGCCGCCGCGTCCTCTGTGTCCTCAACGTCTTCGGGTTTGGGGGATCAGGGCCAAGGGTCCTCCCTGTCTTCGGCGGCGGGGCGAAGACCTTGAGGACAAGCCCACACCTGAGGACAAAGAGGACGGAGAGGACGCCCCGCAGAGATTTTCTTGGCGGGCTTGGCGATCTTGGCGAAAGATTCTTCTGGGGGGAGCGGGCGCCCGGCCCAGGGTGGCAAAGGCATTGCCGTGCTTGTGGAAACGGTTGCGTACGCAAAAGCAGGCGTAGCCCCACCTGCCTTCGGGCCGATAAAAAATGCCGGCGAAAAAATAGGACCATTGGAACCATAAAGACTCTTGGGACCATTGGGACGCCGGCGAAAACCACCGCCAGTCCCAAGCGTCCCAATAGTCCCAAGTGTCCTAATGGTCCTACAAAACCACCTTGCCGCCGGCGGTCGATTCCAATTCACCCGTCCATAACCGCATTCGGGTTCTAGACAAACAGATTGCGGCCGATGATCTCGTCCTGAACCTCTTTGCCAAGTGCGGTGAAGCGCGCCGACAGGCCGCTGATCCGGACGGTCAGATCCGGGTGCCGCTCCGGGTGGGCCTGGGCCTCGCGCAACTGTTCGACGCTGACACAGTTGAATTGCAAGGTCGGCACCCCGGCGCCGCCGGCGGTGCGGATCAGCGCGGTCAGGGCATCGCGGGTCAGGCGGCCCAGCGGCAGTTGCAGGTCGAGGACGGCATTGCCCGGATAATCGCTGAAGTCAATTTGGCGCAGGGAATTGACCGCCGGGGTGATGGCATCCGTCGGACGCAACCGCCCCGGTGAGACGCCTTGGGAGAACAGGTCGCCGTTGCGGCGCCCGTCCGGCGTGGCCAGGGTCAGGCCGGCGGTCCAGACATACTCGTAGTAGACAAAAAAGCTGAGCTGGACCGGACCGCCGCGCTCATTGGTCATGCCGCGGGGGAATTCCGCCAGGTCGCGGGTCAGGCGGGCAGCCAGGGCGTCCACCGCCGCCTCGCCATGGCCGAACTTCGGCACGGCGATGGCGCGGGCGCGCAACGCCTCGTGCCCGGCCCAGTTGTCCTTTAAGATTTGCGCCAGTTCCGGCAGGGACAACCGCCGCTCGTCAAAGCACAGGGCCTTGATCGCCGCCAACGAATCGACCAGCGTGCCCAAGCCGCACAGGCTGATCCCGGAGGGATTGTAACGGCCGCCGCCGGCGGTGTAGTCGCGGTGCTGCTTCAGGCAGTCCGCCAGCGCGGCGGAGAAGAACGGCGCGGGATTGATCTCCGGCCAGCGGACTCCGCACTGCCGCCGAGCTTCCACGCCATGGCGGATAAAGAAGCGCAGCCACGCCGCGACCCGCCCGTAAAACGCCTCAAAATCGGGGAGCGCCGCCAAGTCGTCCGACCGGTCCTGATACAACGCGTTCAAGGGTTGCAACGCCGCGTCCGGATTGAGCACGCAGTTGAGGATCCGGGGCAGATTGAAATAGTAATAGGCCCCGGCCGAGTGCTCCACCCCCTCAACAATGGTTTCCTGGCAGCCGCCGGCGCCGTAGTGGCGGCAATCCTCCACGCTTTTGCCGACCTTGACGTTGGCCGGGATCAGGGCGTCGTCGTTGAGCAGGGCGAACACGTTGTGCCCAGCCAGCACGTTGTCGGCAATCAATTGCAGATAGGCGGGCGGCGAGTTTTGGCCGTAGCGGCAGTTCAGCTTGGGATTGATCAGCTTCAGGCGGCGATGCTGGCCGATCATCATTTCGGTAATTTCATTGAACACCGGCCGGCCATCGCCGTCACAGCCGCCCAGCATCAGGGTGGTGGAGGTTTCCGGCCAGGCATTGTGCGCCAGATCAAACTTGCAGTCGGTCGGCAACAGCCAGCGGGCAACCAGATCCTCGGCCTCGGCCCGGGTCAGGCGGCCGGCCGCCAGATCGTTGCGGTAGAGGCCGATCAGCATCCGGTCGGGGTGGCCGATGACCGAGGCGCCCAGCGCCTCGATGCTGCCGCAGACCTCGCGGAGGAACCACAGGGCCGCCAGCCCTTCGTAAAAGGTGCGGGCCGGACGCCGCGGCACCTCGCCGGCGGTGACGGCGACCCGTTCCAGGCAGCGCCGGGCGTCGGGATCAGTCTCAGTGGTCAGCAAAACCCGGGCGCGGGCGGCAAACTTGTCCGCGATCCGCATGACCGCCTTGAGACTGATGATGGCGGCCTCGATGAAGGCACGTTCGCCGGCGTCACGACAGGCCGACAGTTCGCCCTCGGCCTCGTGTAGCAGTCCTTCGAGCCCCACGGCCAGCACACGGCTGAACGGGAAATAATGATGGTCGAAGTCGGCCGGACCGGGATGGTTGTCCAGGCGCACCTGTTGCCGGAGCTTGAGTTCCGCTTCCGCCACCGGCTGGCCCGCCCAAAAGCGCGGGTAGCGTTTCACGAACAGCCAGGAGCCGGGCATCGGCGACCACGGCGTGCCCCAGTTCATGGCCGGCTTGATTCCCATCTCGAAATAGAACGGGCTGTGGCGGAACAGCACCGGCTCGAACAGCTCGGCGATCCGTTCATGCAGCCGCGCCTTGAGCAGCACGGCGGGCATGTCAGGCTGCGCCGCCTCGTCCGCCGTCATCAGCGCATCGATCGACGCATACATCTTGGCGTACGGGGTGCCGGCAACCGCTTCCGCATAATTCCCCGGCAGCGTCCGGTAAAACACGGTCAATTCATCGGTCAACATCTGCATACATGAGCTCCCAAGGTATACAAATCATTCTTAAGTTAATAAACTACCAATGTAGCAAAGCGATTGCATCGCGCTCTTCGAGCAGCACGTTTTCGATCTGGCGGGCTACAAGCCCTTTGCTACAGAAGTACGTTCGCGTTTCATGCTGAATTCTGGCTTCTGAATTCTAAATTCCAGAGCAACCATAAATAATTAAGACTGCCTTGTTGTTAAACAATAAAGCGTTTTTTTAAGTAAAATCCACAACCCGCAACAACACTTTTGTTGCAACTTAGGTATATATTTGTTGCATGACCGATCAAAACATCAATGCCTGTTGGAATTTTCTGCCGCCGCCGGCGGGCAGCAGTCTGTGGATTCCGCTGGCCGGCAAGCTGACCAGCGCCGGCGCCTCGCGCTACCATTCCTTCCCCGACTACTTCTGTCCGCACATCATCCTGTCCGGGCGGGGCGTGATCGAAGTCAACGGACAACGGTATGAAGTCGGGTGCGGCGATATGTTCACCCTGTGGCCGAGCTGCGAAATTCTCTACCACGACCTGCCCGAGACCCCCTGGTGTTTTCATTATTTCCACCTGGCGGGCAGCGACCAGCAAGCCTATGTCCAGTCCCTGGGATTCACGCGGGCGCAGCCGGTGTTCCGCCCGGAGCAGCCGGAGGCGGTCATCGCGGCGTTCGCCGAGATCTGGCACACCATGCGGGAGCGGCCGCAGGGCGGCCAGTACGCCATTCTGTCCAGGCTGTTCGCGCTGCCGGGACTCTGCGGGCGCGAGCCGGCCGCCGCCAACCGTGGCGACACGCTGGTCGAGCACGCGCTCACCCTGATCCAGTCGGCCCGCACCCCCGGTGGCGCCAATGTCAATGAAATTTGCGCGCGGCTGGGGGTCAGCCGCGCCACGCTTTACCGGAAATTCACGGCGCAGTTACGTACCACGCCGATTCACTACATCATCGCCCAGCGGTTGCGGATCGCGCGTGAACTGCTGGCCAGTTCCAGCAAGCCGGTGGCCGAGATCGCCCGGCTGGCCGGCTTCAACTCGGAAAAGTATTTCCTCAAACTGTTCAAACAGCGCCTGGGCATGACCCCGTCCGCCTGCCGGCAGGCGGCCCCGCCCGCCGCGGCGTCCGCACCGCTCCCGCCGTAACACGGTTCTTGGAGTGCGGCAATTCCTTTGCCGCTTTTTAATATCGGCGTTATTTCAAGACCGGGCGCCCGCTCGGCTTTTCGGCCCAATCCAGTCTCGCCTCTCTGTGCGCTCTGTGCCCTCTGTGGTGAAATGAAATCTTTGCGGCGCGATGTCTCACGGAGGGGGTCGTCTTGAGGCCGGTCACTACCGTTCGCGGTTCGGATTGGCATTGAACCGATAACCGGAGTTTTGCAAGCGCCTCGATGGTCATGATTTTGGTTTTCCCGCAGAGGCGCGGAGGCGCAGAGAAACCGCCAAGTCAAAATAGTGCCATGATTCCTGACCTGGTTTTTCTTCGCGCCTCTGCGCCTCTGCGGGAGATAACTCGTAGTTGTTATGGTGGTGTTTTTTACTGGCGAAAAACCTGCCGGCGGTAGTGCGAGGGGGAGACCCCGATCTTCTTTTTGAACAGGCGCGAAAAGTAATGGATGTCCGCCCAGCCGCAGGCGGCGGAAATCTCCTTGACTTCCATCACCGAATTAAGTAGCAGACGCTTGGCCTGTACCAATCGGGCGTCGATCAGGTCGGCATACGGCGTGGACTGGAAGAAGTGACGGTACAAGACCGCGAACCGTTCCTGGCTCAGATTAACTCCGGCCGCCAAGGCATTGACGGCGATGTCGTGCCGGCAATTCTCCAGCATCTGGGCGCGAAGCGCGGTGAATTTGGGAAAATAACGGCGTTCGGCGGCGGTCAATTGGTCACGCAGCATGCGCATTTCCCGGCACCTTCTGGCCACCAGCAGCAGCATATCCTCAAGCTGATTGACGATCGCCCGTTCGGATAACGCGTCATCCACGGCCAGTTCCTCCCGCAACCGTTTGATGCCGGGACTCAGGATTTCCGGCTGTCCGGTGGCGAGCAGCGTGTCCCACGGCAATTGCAGATCGGTCATGATCGGCGTGAGTGGCTCCGGCAGGACATGCAGCCAGTCGTTGCGGAACCCCTCGGCGGCGCCGGAGACACTGCCGTGATACTGGCGAAACTCCACGCTGTGAACGATGCAGTCGCCCGGTTGCGCCGTTTCCAGCCCGGCGACCGTCAGAATCCGCGCCGGCGTGCGGAAGCACATCAGCAGGTTATAGCCATGGGGATTCCGGTCGTGGTCAAACGTGAACTCCGGCGTGTGGCTGGTATTGAGGTCGATCAAATGGGGTTGCAGGATGGCGTGTTTCATCGTTTCTCCAACTGTTTTGTCCAACTTTAAAATAGTTATGTCCTCTTGGAAAACAATAAAAATAACCTTATCATACAGAAAAGGCAACTCGCAAAAACTTTGAGGAACAGGGCATGGGCAAGGTGCGGATCAGTTTTATCGGCTGCGGCGATCACGCCAACCGTTACATTTATCCGTCGCTGGCCAATGTGCCGGGCGCGGAATTGACCGCCGTCTGCTCGCTGGATGCGGCCGAGGCGGAAGTCAACCGCCAACGGCATGGCGCCGAACGCGCCTATACCGATTACCGGGCCATGATCGAAGCGGAAAAACCGGACGCGGCCATCATCGTCGGGCCGCCCCGGTTGCACTATGAAGCCGGCCTGTACTGCCTGGAACGTCAGCTGCCGTTTTACATTGAAAAACCGCCAGGGGAAAATCTGGAACAGGCATCGGCGCTGGCCGCGATGTCACAGCAGACCGGCACCTTTGGACAGGTCGGGTTCATGATGCGGCACAGCGCCATCGTCAAAAAAATCACGGCCATCGCGGAGGCGGAAAAACTGGGCAAGCTCCACTACGGAACCGTGACGTATTATACCAGCGGGCCGTACCGTTCCGACGAAATCTACGGCCTGCCGGGCACCGACGACGCGTCGTATCTCTGGCGCTATCTGCTGGTCCAGGCGGTGCATCCGGTCAACCTGGCGGCCTCGTTCCTCGGCGAGATCACCGAGATCGTCCCGGATGTGATTTTTTCCGGCGAGAATATCCTGGTGGAAATCAAGCTGAAAGATGGCGACGGCAGGCGCCTTAACGTCGTGTTGCATACGTTCGTCGCGCCCGGTTACGGCAACCTGCAATTTGCCACCGAACTCTTTTTCGAACGGCGCGGCATGATCTTCACCGATGCCTTCTCCGCGCTGGATTATTATCCGCCCGAACCGGTTGCCAACTACCTGGAAGGCGGCAACGGCAATGCGCTGCGCTGGCAGTTCGGCACGTTCGGCAACAACAACGTCAAGATGGGCTACGAAACGGAGATTGCCGCGTTCATCGAATCGGTTCGAACCGGTGCCAAACCGTGTACCGACTTGGCGGATGGCTTAAAAACCATGCAGATCCTCACGGCGTCGTTCAATCAACTCACCGCCAAAGTGAAGTAACTAATGAAATCCCAGGTTTTGACTTTCCGGAATTTTGACGATGCATGGCTTCAGGAGCAGGAATTCGTCTTGCCGCCGGGCGCCCGGAAACTGCGCGTCACGTATTCCATGATCAGTCCGGGCACCGAACTGTTCTGCCTTCGCGAGGCCATCCAGTCAGGCAGCCCGGTCCAGCCGGGATACATCCTGGTCGGCACGGATGAAGCTGGGCAGCGGCACTTCCTGTTTCCGTCACTGGCGGAAAGCTCGGCCTGTCACTGCAATCTCCGGGCGGCTGGCCCCGACTCGCTGCTGCTGCCGCTGCCGCCAGAAATCGCCGCAGAAGACGCGGGCTTTCTCCGCTTTATCAATATCGGCCTGCACGCCTTCAATCAATTGAGTAAACCACCGGAAGCCGTTTGCGTGATCGGCCTGGGCCCGGTCGGAAATCTGGCGGCCCAAACGGCAAAATTGCTGGGGTGCCAAGTGGTCGGGGTTGATCCCAGCGCCAACCGGCGCCAGCTTGCCAATGCCTGCGGTATTCCGGCGACGGTTGCACCGGAAGAACTGAGCGGTTACGTCAAAGGTTTCGACTTGGTGATCGATACGGTCGCCGCCTCGTCCACGCTGAAATCGGCGGCCGCCATCTTGCGCGATGGCGGCGCGTGCAGTCTGATCGGCATCATTAAAGATGGCGAGCTCAAGGCGTCGGACATCTTTCGCGAAGCTTGGCAGCGGAATCTGGTCTTCCGTTCCGGCTGGGAAATGCTCAACCCGGTCAAACGGCAACCGGGCAGTCCGCGGGTCAGCACAGAGGAAAATTTACAACGCGCGCTGAACTGGATGACGTCCGGCGGGTACCGGTTAAAACCACTGCTGACCGGCATCATTCCCGCGGAGATCACGGCGATAAAAAGCGCTTACCAGCGGTTAAACGAACAATCCGATGAAAATATGTGTTTCGTCCTTAACTGGCGCGAGGAGAAAGGGGTTGCAAAAGTTTAAATTTTGATATTGGGCGCGGTGGGACGGGTAAAACGGTAAACCGCCTTGCAACGGGTAAGGACGCGAGAGGACTTGAGAGACTCGAGAGACCGGAGAATGGCGAAGGTCATCCGGTCTCTCCTGTCTCGGGAGTCCCTCGCGTCACCCGTCAGCCGGGAACCGGGCTGGCACTTTAGAGTGTCGCCGGCTTGACGGTAACGTGATGCCAATGCAACCACGCTGTTCGCGCCGGCGTGCCAGTGCAACTGCCCTACGGAACGGACCTGCGCCCCCTTGGCGCCCGACGGTTTGACAACTGGGATTTATCTGATATATTTACCGGTAAATGAAAACATCAACTACACAACCCGCGGGAATCGCCACGTCCAGCCGAAAAACGACCTTGGCGGACGTGGCGGCCCTGGCCGGCGTCTCCAAGACGGCGGTTTCGGCGGTGTTGAACGACCGGTGCGGGCTGACCGCCAAAGTTGGCGAAAAAACCGCGGTGGTGGTCCGCCGGGCGGCCGCGAAACTGGGGTACCGGACAAACCTCACGGCCCGCTCGCTGGTCACCGGGCGCACGGGCTTCATCGGCTTCATGCTGGCGTCGTCGGTCAGCGCCGGCTTTAAGAACCCCTATTTCGCCAGTTATCTGCAAGGGGCGGAAACCGCATGCCGCCGCCGCGGTTATGGGCTGGCCATCACCTGCGCGCCTATTTCCGAGGCCGGCCACTTCATCTATTCCAACATCCTGAGCCAGCGCCGGATCGACGCCTTGATCGTGGCCGGGGAAATTGACACCGAAGTCTATAAGGAACTCACGACCTCCGGCATTCCCTACTTGGTGATCAATGCGGTTCCAGCCAAGGGGATTCCAACGTTGGGCGCCATCCGCCAGCCGGAAATCATCAAATTTGCGGCCGCCATGGGGCACCGCCGGATCATGATGACCGAAAACGCGGGGGCGGGGCACCTGGGCGCCGTCCTGAGAAAACGCATTCGGTGCGAAGCGGCCAAAGCCGGTGTCCAGGCCGAACTGGTGGAGCCCGCTTCCGGGCTGCACCCCAATTGGGAAACGGGGTTCGGATTGGGCCGCCATCTTTTCGAACGCTGGAGCGCCAAACCCGTCGCGGAGCGGGCCACCTTGATTTTCAGCAACGGCGTCCTGGCGGAGTTCTACGGCGAATTGTTGCAGGCCGGGCTGAAATGCCCCGAGGATGTCAGCCTCCTCGGCGAAAACAGCCTCGACACCTGCGCCTTTCCGGTTTTCACAAGATTATGGGCTGATCACGAGCAAGTGACCGCCGACGCCGTGGCACGTCTCGTGAAAACCGTTGAAACCGGCGTTCCGCTCGACCTTGCCGCTTGTGCCACGCAAGTTTACCCAACTTCAATCATCGAAGGCCAAACCGTGAAGCAATGGCATCCCCCAACCAACATCAAAGGAGGTGGTTCCTAATCATTGAGGAAACACGCGATGGCCGGCCACCGGAAAAGCGGCGAGCTGGCTGTGAGGTGGAGAATTAAAAGTAACCCCGTGATGGCCAAATCATTGGCCAGGCAAAATGAAGGCGTGTGTCGTTCTGTTTAACCAAGGAGATCCGTTATGTCAAAACTTAATTACGCTCATGTTGTCGCGATCATTGCCGTCCTCGGATTTGCGCTGCTGCCCTGCACGGCGGCGCGGGCGGCCCTGATCCTCTACTACCCTTTGAACGAAGGAACGGGAACCCTCGCGCACGACCAAAGCGCCAGCGGCAACCACGGCACGGTTGGCGGCGGCAGTTGGACGGCGCCCGGTGAATCAGGTTCGGGATATGCCGCCAAGGTCACGGCCAGCAGTTCCACCGAGACCGGCGTGACCACTGGGGGCAATGTCGCACTCGGCGCGGGAGATTTTACCGTCTCCCTCTGGTTCAAGGGAACCCCCGATGGCGACTGGGCCTGGCTGGCGGCCAATGGCACCGGCTGGCAAGACACTGGAAACAGGCTGTACATCGCGGACTACCAAGGCGGACTGCGCGTCGGGATGGGAGCTTGGTTCACGGATGCCTATTCCCCGGATACACTTCCCGTAATCTTCACCAGCACCACCGACTGGTACAACGTTGCCGTGGTGCGGAACGGCACTACGGTCACGGCGTATGTCAATGGTGCCGTTTACGCCGCCGGCACGAGTTCCGTCACGCTTGCGGACAGCACCATCCAGTTCGGTGCCCAAAAGGGTGGAAACGGCAGCCTGGCCGGCGCCATTGACGACCTTGCCATCTGGAATCAGGCATTAACTCCGGGCCAAGTCGCGGCGATCGCCGCCGGCGCCTCTCCATTGACCATTCCCGAGCCCTCCATGTTGGTGCTGGCCGGGCTGGGACTGGCGGCCGCGACCTGGCGGAAGCGCACGTGACGCCCGCGAAATTTCTTGGAGCCATGACGTGAGGATGACCGTGAAAAAAATCTTGACTGCCGTGACGCCACTGGTTTCCACCGGCCTGATGGCGGTAGCCGCTGGCGCTGGCGGGCCGAATGAATTCCCCTGTCCCAAGACCGATTACAACGGTTTTGACCGCTATGACTTCACCGTCGATGGCTGTCAGGCGATTGTGGTGGCGCCCAAGAAGGCCTTGCCGGGGCGTCCATGGGTCTGGAAAGCCGAATTCTTCCCGGCCTTTCCCGGAGTGGAGTTGGCGTTGCTCGGCAAAGGGTTCCACCTGGGCTACATCACGGTCGGCAACACGTTCGGTTGTCCAGATGCGCTCCGGCATTGGGACGTTTTCTACCAGGTGATGACGGAAACCTATGGCCTCTCGAAACGTCCGGCCCTGGAAGGCCTTAGTCGCGGCGGCCTCTACATCTACAACTGGGCCGCCAAAAACCCGGGCAAGGTGGGATGCTTGTTTGGCGATGCGCCGGTCTGTGATTTCAAAAGTTGGCCCGGCGGAAAAGGCGGCGGCAGTGGCAGTCCAGATGATTGGCGGGAGTTGATGACGTGCTACCACTTCGCCTCGGAACGGGAAGCCCTCGCCTACCGGGGCAACCCGATCGACAACCTGAAGCCCATCGCCGAGGCGAAGATTCCCATCATCCATATTTACGGTGACAGCGATGGGGTTGTCCCCTGGAAAGAGAACACGCTGATTCTGAAGGAGCGCTACGAAAGACTAGGCGGCCACATCGTCGTCATTCCGAAACCGGGGGTGGGACACCATCCCCACGGTTTGCCCGATCCGGCCCCGGTGGTGGCCTTCATCCTGGAACACGCAGGGCGCTAACGCCGCGGCAACAAAAACGTTGCCAGCACGGGAGCTGACATGATAAAAAGGCGCCGGACACACTTCACGCTGATCGAGTTATTGGTGGTCATTGCCATCATCGCGATCCTGGCCTCGATGCTGTTGCCGGCGCTCGGTTCCGCCCGGAGCAACGGCAAGCGCATCGCCTGTGTCAACAACCTGCGGCAGATCTATGCCGGGCTCAACCTCTACGCCACCGACTACGACGGCTGGCTGCCCCCAACCAGCAGCCGGGATTTCATGCTGGGCATCAACGACTACCTCCAGCAGCGAAACGACGGACCGGCCGGATCCGGGTATTTGCTGCGGAAGTCGCCGGGCGGCCTGGTCGTCTGCCCCGCGATCACCAACGCGAAGGACTCCCCCTGCTGGGACGGCGGCAGCGGCGCGCTCTACTACAGGTCAAACTACATGCCGACCATCAACTACAATTGGGATGGCAATAGCGACACCTGCGGCGGCTGGGTTAATTTCAACGCGGACTGGAGTGCGACCAACGATTGCCGGCAGTTGGACAAGATCAGGGGAGCCAGCGCGATCATCGGCGAACAGAATTATTGGACGGCCGGCTGGACGGGCGGACTCTTTTATGCCTGCACTTATAGCGATGTCCGCTCAACCAACGCAGCGCTCACCGAAACCTACCGCTCCGCCTTCAACCACAACAACACCAGCAACTTTCTCTTCAAGGAAGGCCATGTGACGAACTTCCCCTACACGGGCCGGGCATTCCTCGACAATGAACTCATCCCCGGAACCCCATGACAGCAAAATTCCTCTCCGCCCCGATGGATCCGCGCCGGCACCCCGACGATGCGCGCCGCGCCGTCAAGCCGCCGGACCAAGCCACCTTTGACCACCGCCTGCAATTCATGGCCTTGCGCAGCCTTGGGCCGAATTACCTGGCGGATCTTGACCGTTATACCCGGCAAGACCGGCTGGGCGACGTCATCTGGCCCCACTACCAGATGCTCTACGCCGCCAACATCGAGGCAATGGTCAAAGAACTTAAGCGGCGGGGGCTCTATCTGTTCGATATCTGGGGGTTTGTGCCGGGTTCCGGCCCGGGCGACTGGCAGCAGTTCAAAGTCCCGGAAGGCGTCCTGCCGCTATTCGAACGTGAACTCGGCGACCACTGGCTGGGAATGGATAACGGCGAGCAGGACGGACGCTATATCGGCGGCTACGCCGGACAGATGGTGCCGGACGGCGCCGACCGGGCTGAACAGTACCTGGGATTCCAGCGTCACTTCGAGCGCCTGGGCGACCTGCTCGGCAACAAAATGGCCACCTTGGTGTCGCTCAGTTTCGGCCATTATTTCATGCGCGAAGGCGTCTATACGCTCATCGGCGCGGAAACGGCCCAGGCACTGCCGAATTCGCAGGTTTACTACGCTTTCATCAGAGGGGCGGGCAAACAGTACGGCGTCCCTTGGTTTGGCAATATTTCGGTCTTTAACCGCTGGGGCTACAAACATTATACCTCCAACGATCCGCAGAGCGGCAAGACCAAGGGCACCAGCCTCGCACTGATGAAACGCCTCATGTACACGCAGATGCTTTACAACTCGGTGGCCGTGGGGTTTGAAACCGCCTTTTACGACCAAAATGACCAGCTCAGCCCCGTCGGAACCCTCCAGCAAAATGCCGTCCGCTGGTCCGAAACCCACGGGGATCCGGGCGTCATGCACGTCCCGGTCGCGGTCATGGTCGATTTTCTCGCGGGCTGGGCTTTTCCGCGCCACCTCTATTCCGGCGAGATCTACAAAGTCTGGGGTGCCCTGCCCTACGATGCGGGCGACTATCTGACCGACGGCGTCCTCGACCTGCTCTACCCCGGTTATCAGGACGCCTCCTTTTTCCACGACGAGCGCGGATTCATGACGTCCACCCCCTTTGGCGACCTTGCGGACTGCCTGCTGAGCGACGCGCCCGGCTGGCTCCTGCGCCAGTACGCCGTGCTGGTGCTGGCGGGACGTCTCGAACCTTCCGCCGAACTCGCGGACACGCTCGCCGCTTATGTGCGCCAGGGTGGCCATCTCGTCTTGACTGCCGCCAATGCCGCCGGCCTCTTCCCGAACGGGATCGCCGGCGTCCGGATCCTGCCCGAAACGGTGACGTGTGCCACGGCACAGGGCGCGGTCATGCTGCATGCGCTCGAATTGTCGGACACGGCGGAAATCGTATGCCATCTCGGCGGAAAAACGCCCGCGGCGGCCCGCGGTACCTGGGGCCGGGGACAGGTCACGGTCTTCGCCTCGCCGTACGGGATCGCGGAGATGCCGCAAGACGCGCCGCCCGCCGAAGCGGCTGAGATTAAGCTCAAAAAGGCCTGCCGGGCGGCGGCCTACTTGACCGCGATTCCCGCGGAAGCCGGCGAGGATCAGCCGCTGGCCAAACCCTACCCGCTCCTGTCGCATGTCCGCGACACGCTCACGCCGATCTTCCAGGCGCAGATGTTCTTCGGCACGGCCGGCGCCACGGTCGGCGACGGCTTGAGTCTGGTGACCTGTCGGCGCGCGGCGGGCGAGTACACCGTGGCGCTCTGCAACCATACGTGGGAAGCCAAACCGTTCGCGCTCAGCGCGCTGGCCGGCGCCATCACCAAGGTGACCGAACTGGCCACGGACACGGCTGAAAAGTCGGCGGTCGGGTTCCTGCCCGAAACCGTCACCGCCGCGGTGGGTGAAGACACCGGCGACCAGATTGCCGGCGGCGCGGTGCGCCTTTTTCGCGTCCTCACCGACGAAACCCGCGGCGCCAGCCCCGTGGAAGCGCCCCCCGCCGCCCCGCCGCCACCCAATCCGACCCGCCGCGGACTGGCGTTGCGCAACCCGGTGTCCATTCGGCGGGAACTGCTCTTGCGGCCCACCTTTTTCCGCCACTTCGACACCGTGCTGGTGGACTGGCGGTATGTGGCGGAACGCGATGCGGCGGCGCTCGCCAGCCAGGCAGACTGGTTAAAACGGCAAGGGGTGCGGATCGTCGTGGACGTGTCGTCCGGAATCAACCTGTTCCCCGATTTCCGCCTGGTGGACAACGATCCCCAGGAGCACGCCCGCTCCCTGGCCGGCGTGAATGACGTGTTGGACAAGATGACCGCCCTCGGCGCCAAAGATCTTGTGATCTCCCTGCACCGCGCCCCGGAAAACAACTATACCCGCGAACAGTACGACGCCTCGGTCACGGACAACTGCCGCACTCTCGCCCGCCGCGCGGCCAGCACCGGGATCACCGTTCATCTCCGGCAGACGCCCAAAAAGGAGACGCCGACGCTTGACGCCCTCGCACAGTGGGTTAACGCGGTCAAGGAACCCAATTTCCGGGCCGCGCCCGCGCTCGCCGCCCTGCTCGTGCAGGACGGTAATCCGGCAGCCCTGGCGGAAAAATTGGCGGCGTTTCCCTGCGACTTGGTGCTGTTGGCGGCCTGCGAGCGCGATGCGTACGGGCAATTGTGGAATCTCCACGCGCCGCTTTGCCGTTACGCGGAACCGGCGGCCCTCGCACCGGTGATCGCCGCCTTGAAAAAACTGCCTTGCCTCTTGGTGCTCGATGCCTGTTACCCCTCCCGCGACGACGAGTACCGCGACGCCCGGCTCCTGGAAACACAAGACACACACGAAGCGGCGCAAAAGGGAGTCAGAGCATGTCGCAACTGAAGATGGTTCAAACGGTTCTGCTGCTCGGGGCACTGGCGGGTTGCGCACGGGGGGCCGAGGGCAAGCCCGACCTCAAGATCCGGGGCGGCGCGTTCGCCAACTGGTGGAACCTCGCCGAGACGGTGAATTTCAAGCGCGAGTCCGGCGAACTCCCCAAGGGGACGGCCAAGCTGCGCGGCAGGGTCTTGAACTCGGCCGGCACGGCCGTCGCCGACACGCGCCTCGACATCGCCACCTTCCTGGCTTCCGGCTGGTCCTGGAAGCCGGAACGCCCGGGCTTCTATTCGGTCACGTTCTCCCTGCTGGACGCGACGGGCGGTGAAACCCCGGTAACCGAAAGCCTGAAGTGCGGCGCCCGGCGTTTTGACTATGACCGCCACCAGGTAGCCGTGCTGCCGTCGCCCACGCGGCCGCCGGCGGCATGTCCCGCCATTTTGGGCGCCAGCGTGGGCTGGGACCAAACCGGCCGGGAACAGGCCGAAACCGAAGTGCGCCTTGGCACCCTGGTGGGGTTGCATTTCATGCGCGTGCAGCCCGTGTGGTGGGCCAAAATCGAGCCCCGCGAGGGGGTCTATGACTGGTCGGCCTGCGACTGGTGGATGGAAGCCGCCCATCGAATGGGCTTCTCAATTGTCGCCAACCCCTGGGGGACCCCCAAATGGGCCGCCAGCAATTCCTCGACCGCCACCCTCTTTCTGTTCCCGGACTACATGAAATCCATGCCGGCCAAGACCGAGTATTGGACCCGCTTCCTGAAGGCGGCCATGGCGCGCTACCCCTACATTCATGACTGGCAACTCTGGAACGAGGCCGGACTTCCCGACCAGTCCTGTTTTTGGAATGGCACCCCGGACGCCTTTTTCGAGCTGATGAAGACAGGCTATGAAACGGTCAAAGCCGTGCGGCCGGGCGACACCGTGTGGAATGGCTGCCCCCTGCCTTCGCTTTACGACCTTTTCCTAACCAGGGGCGGCGCCGCGTATTTTGACAAATTGGATCTCCATGGCAAGTGGATCGGAACCCGCTATGCCGGGGCGGACGGGCACAAAACGATCGGGCAGACCCACGGGATCGCCAAGCCTTGGGGCACTCTCGAATGGCACGCCATCCTCAACAGCGCCTCCGACCCGCGTCCCACCGAAGAGTCGCTGGCGCGCAACATGCTACTCGACTTTATGGATATGGTCCGCATGGGGGCCGATCCAATCGCCATCCACGCCCTCCGCAATGGGCAGGAAATGGAGATGCTGGATTATTTCCGCGACACCGGCAATGGCTGGAACCATGCGGCAGGACTCTTCCGGACGCTTCCCCGCACCGAACCGCGCCTGGCCGCCGTGGTTCTCCGTAACTTCATGGACAATTTCAGCGGCACCATCCGCTATCAGGACGGCTTCGTCTTTGGCGACGGCCTGCAATGCGCCGCGCGACTGAGCAGCGCGTCCGGCGAGGTCATCGTCTTTTGGCAGAATGGCAAGGAGCCCGGCAAGATGGATCCGGCACTGGCAAAGGCGCTCCGGCCGGCCTCCCTCCTGCTGGACTGGGAGGGGCGCACCCATCCGGAAGGCGCGGCTCTGATGCTCCTGCCCGACCACGTGTATCTGATCCGAAATCCCGCCGCGGCGGCGGCCACGGGGTGGACAACGGCACAGGTTCTCAAGGAAAGCTTTGCGGAGCCCGTCCTGGACAACACCGTGAACGGCCTCTACCGCCCCGGCAGGCTTTTCGATGGCGGCTTGAATGTCATTAAACCTGAAACGCTACGGTGGCATGAACTGGCAACGTATGTCTCGCTTTGCGATCGCACGCCGGGAGCGTATCTCCCGCCCACACAGAAGCTGCCCAGGCCAGCGGGCCTGGCCGCCAAATTTGCCGTCGCCTGCGACGAAAACGGCCTGGACCTTCTGGTTGCCGTCACGGATTCCACGCACGTCCAGAACGCGGAGGGCGACCGGCAGTGGGAGGGCGATGGTGTGCAACTGGCGCTTGACACCGTGGGTAAAGGCGTGGAAAGGGAGCGCGTGGAGTTCGCCGCCTGCCTCGGCCCCAAGGGGCCTGTCTTATGGAAGCAGAAGGCGGCTTTCTCCAACGGCCTGATCCTCGCCCAATGCACCCAGGAAAACAACCACGTCAAAAACGCATCCCTAAAGATTGAGCGGACCCCCGGCGGCCTCCTCTACAAAATCCACCTCGACGCGGGCGAGCTGTACCCGCTGAAAGGTTCCGGAAAAATCCGCTGCGCGCTGCTGGTGAACAACAATGACGGCGCGGGGCGCGAAGGCTGGCTGGAATGGGCCTCCGGGATCGGCCAGTTCAAGGATCCGCAAGCGTATGGCAATCTGACCCCTGATCTGGGCTCGGCTCCCCTGCTCACGCAAAAGGAGTTGCGCGGGCAGTGGGGCGAGGCGGTCGTTGCCGTGACGCCCACCCTCACCCGGCTCAATTCAACAGCCGCTCCCCAAGGCGTGGCCGCCCTTTCCACCGAAAACCTTCGCTTGGTCGCGGGCGGCCGTTATCGCATCACCTTCCAGGCCAGGGGCAACCTCCTGCTCCATGGGATGCTGCTCTTCAAGGCTGACCCCCAGGCCAAAGGGAAACGGTTCGACTTTACCCAAGGGGCGGACAACACCGATTATCTCCGCCTCACGGCGGAATGGAAGCCGTTCAGCGCGGCGTTCATTGCGCCGGAACAGGCGACCTGCAGCGCCCTGTCACTGTTCGCCTGGCACCAAGACGGGTTCTTCGAGATCAGGGACTTCCTGCTGGCCCCGGCGACAAACTGAAGGCTGGGGGAATGAAACCCTGACCCGAAACGGGCGCCCCGTCGTCGCCGAAGGTCCGCTGATACCGGTCCGTCTCCGGGAACACAATGTAGCAAAGCGATTGCATCGCGCTCTTCAAGCACCACGTTTGCGCTCTGGCGGGCTGCAAACCCTTTACCACAGAAGCTTCATTCTAAATTCTAGCTTCTACATTCTACATTCCAGGCAACCGCATGTTTTGCACGAGGTCGTATGGCGGCAATTACGCCAGTTCGGCGGCGAGGCGGGCGGCCAGGTCTTGGGCCATGATCGTCTCGACCAATTCGCCGAAGCGTTCGCCGTTGACGATTTCCGGGAGATCGTAGCGGGTGATCTCAAAGCGGTGGTCGGTGACCCGGCTTTGGGGGAAATTGTAGGTGCGGATGCGTTCGCTGCGGTCGCCGGTGCCGACCTGCTGGCGCCGCTCGGCGGCGTTCTTAGCCGCCTCCTCGCGCTGCTTGATTTCCAGCAGGCGCGAGCGCAGCAGACGCATGGCGATATCGCGGTTCTTGTGCTGGGAGCGTTCCTGCTGGGAAAACACCGCCAGACCGCTGGGCAGATGGGTAACGCGCACGGCGGAGTCGGTGCGGTTGACGTGCTGGCCGCCGGCGCCGGAGGAGCGGCAGGTGTCAATGCGCAGGTCGGCGGGATTGATTGCGAAGTCAACCTCGTCCGCTTCGGGCAGCACGGCCACGGTCACCGTCGAGGTATGAATGCGGCCCTGGGCCTCGGTGGTCGGCACCCGTTGCACCCGATGCACGCCGCTCTCGTAGCAGAGGTGACGGAAAGCGCCGTCGCCGCGCACGGAGAAGAACACTTCCTTGAGTCCGCCCACGGCATTGCCCGAGAACTCGAGCACATCCAATTTCCAGCCCCGCGTCTCGACAAAGCGGGAATACATGCGAAAAAGGTCGCCGGCGAACAGTCCGGCCTCGTCACCGCCGGCAGCCGGGCGGATTTCCATGATCAGATCGCGGTCCTCGAAGGGACGCGGGGGCAGGATCAGCAGTTGCAGTTCCTGTTCGACTTTGGGCAGGCGGGTTTCAAGACCGGCCGCCTCGGCGCGCAAGGTGGCGGCGTAGGCCGGATCGGCCTCGGCGGCGGCCAGTTCGGCCAGGTCCGCCAGGTCCTGCCGGGCCTTGCCGCTCTCCGCCCACAGTTCGCGGATGCGGGCCAGGCGCCGGTACTCGCGCGACAGCGCCTCGTAGCGCCGCTGGTCATTGCCCGCGGCCTTGAAATCATAGGCGGCCAACTGCGCTTCCAACTCCCGCAAGCGGGCGTCGGCCTTGGCAATGTGCGGCGCCAGATCCATGCCGGGTTCCTTACAAGAAGAAAGCTGCCCTTGGGAGCCGCCCGTCCTCGGGCGGACGAGCCCGTTATCGTCGGAGACGCGCGTCATTTATTGTGACGTCACGGTAGCCCCACAAAAAGGAGTGGAACTGGAGCGACGCTGTCGAGGTCCGCCCGAGGACGGGCGGCTCCCAGTCTTGAACTAACGCCGAAAAACAAACAATCACGCGGCGGGCGCCGACCGGCGTCCACCGCGTGAAGAGGAAAGCTGAAATGGGGAAAGCCGAAAACTGAAATTAATTTCTGCTTTCAGCTTTCCGTTTTTTGCTTTTTTCCGGTCAGGCCGTGGCGGCAGCGGCGGGCGCCGGCTTCTGGTACCGTTTGCGGAACCGGTCCACGCGCCCTTCGGTGTCCATCAGTTTCTGCTTGCCCGTGTAGAACGGGTGGCACTGGGAGCAGATACCAATGTGCAGTTCGGCCTTGGCTGACCGCACCTTGAACTCGGCGCCACAGGCGCACTTCACGGTGCAGTCGACGTAATTGGGATGGATGTCGCTTTTCATATCGGGCCTCCAGACGGGGGCAAGGTTTGGGGGTGAAGGAAACGGGGCTTAAGAATCCAGTAGTGAGAAGTCAGAATTTAGAATGGAAACAATTTTCCTTGGTCCATACGTTTTCCAAACCTTCTGACTACTGGCTTCTATATTCTAATTTTTAGGTGAGTTCGGCGAGAGCGGCCTTGCGGCTGAGGCGGACACGGCCGCGCTCGTCAATGTCAATGACCTTGACGCTGACCGAGTCGCCCATCTTGCAGATATCTTCAACGCGATTGACGCGGTAGTCGGCCATTTCGGAGATGTGCAGCAGGCCTTCCTGGCCGGCGAAGATCTCGACGAAGGCGCCGAATTCCTTGATTGACTTGACCACGCCGTTGTAGATCTTGCCGATCTCCGCTTCGGCGGCGACCGCCTGGACCTCGGCCACGGCGGCGGCCAGCACCTTGCCGTTGCAGGCGAAGATGTTGACGGTGCCGTCGTCGTTGATGTCGATCTGGGCGCCGGTGCGTTCCGTGATGCCGCGGATGATCTTGCCGCCGGGGCCGATCAAGGCGCCGATCCGTTCGGGGTTGATCTTGACCGAGTGGATCTTGGGGGCATGCTCGCTCATTTCGATGCGCGGGGTGGCCAGCACCTTCTCCATGACGTCCAAAATCTGCATGCGGGCGACGCGGTTCTGCGCCATCGCCTGCCGCATGCCGGCCAGGTCGAGGCCGGCGATCTTGAGGTCGAGCTGGAAGCCGGTGATGCCGTCACGGGTGCTGGCGACCTTGAAATCCATGTCGCCGTAATGATCTTCGGAACCAAGGATATCGGTAAGGAAGACGCGGCGGCCGTCGGTCCCGGTGACCAGGCCGACGGAGATGCCGGCAACCGGCTTCTTCATCGGCACGCCGGCGTCCATCAGCGCCAAGGTGGCGCCGCAGACACTGGCCATGGAGGAGGACCCGTTGGAGCCGAGAATGTCGGACACGCAACGCACGGCGTACGGGAAGTCGGCAGGGATCATGCTGGCGACACTGCGCTCGGCCAGGGCGCCATGCCCGATCTCGCGCCGGCCGGGGCCGGAGATGCGTCCGCACTCGCCGACGCTGAAGTTCGGGAAGTTGTAATGCAGCATGAAGCGTTTCTTGCCCGTGCCGCCGGTAATGACATCGAATTCTTGGGAGTCGCCGTCGGCGCCGAGGGTGGTGGTGACCAGCGCCTGGGTCTCGCCGCGCTTGAACAGGGCGCTGCCATGGGTACGCGGGAGCAGACCGACTTCGGCGCCGATCTCACGGAGTTCATCAAGCTTGCGGCCGTCGGCGCGGACACTCTGCTCGAGGATCAGTTTGCGCACGGTTTCCTCGGTCAACACTTCCAACGTGCCCTTGATGTTGAGGGGGGCGGCGCCGGGGGCGACCGGGAACTTGGCGGCCATGGCCGCGGTCAGTTCCACCGTCACCTGCTTGACCGCCGCCTGGCGGGTCAGCTTGTCGCCGATGGTCAGGGCGGCCGTCAGCTTGCTCTGGCAGCACTCGCGCGCCGCCTGGAGCTGGTCGGCGGGAACGGCGTGTGATTCGTAGCTGCGCTTGGCCTTGCCGGCCTTGGCCACCAGCTGGGCCACGGCGGCGGACAGGCGGGTGATAATGCCGTCGGCGAATTCCATCGCCTTGAACAGGTCGTCCTCGCCCAGTTCGGCGCAGGAACCTTCGATCATGATGGTCTTACCGGCCACGCCGGCGTAGACCAAGTCAAGGTCGCTGTCAGCCATTTCGGAGTGGGTCGGGTTGGCGATGAACTGGCCCTTGACGCGGCCGACGCGGCAGGCGGCCACGCCGCCGGCAAACGGAATGTCGGACAGGCTCAGCGCCACCGAAGCGCCGAAGATGCTCAGCACGTCGGCCTCGTTCTCGCCATCGGCGCTGAGCAGGGTGCTCATGATCTGGACATCGTCAATGAAGCCGTCGGGGAAAAGCGGACGCAGCGGACGGTCGGTCATGCGGGCGGTGAGAATTTCCTTCTCGGTCGGCCGGCCTTCGCGCTTGAAATAGCCGCCCGGGAACTTGCCGGCGGCGCTGAAGCGCTCGCGGTAGTCCACTTGCAGCGGGAAGAAGTCGAGGCCGGGGCGCGGATTGGCCGAGCAGGCCGTGACCAGGATCATGGTGTCGCCCTGACGGACGGTGACGGCACCGGCGGCCAGCAAGGCGGTCTTGCCGGTTTCGAGCTCGATCGTGCGGCCGTTGCCGAGATCGATGGAGACGGTTTCAATACTCATAATGCGGAATTCCTTCGATGGAGTTGCGGGTGGGCCGCTCCGGTGATGGAATTGCGGTATAAAACTCCGCCCGTCTGGGGCGGGGGCTTATACCGGCCGAATTCCACATCCGACCGGACTTCTGAAGGTCCGGTGCGCGTAGGCGCCTGGCGGCTTTGGGGGTCCCGAATGGGGATTGACTGACGGGGGTCCGGTGGGGTCTGGTTTTGGTTGGGGTTGAATGAGGTTAAGGGACACGGAACAAATCCCCGTCGGGCTTGTTCCGTATCCGCTCACCCGGCTTCGGCCACCCCCGCGCCACAGGCGGCGGGAGCGGCCGGACCATCCTCAGTGACGCAGTTCGAGCTTCTTGATCAGCGCCATATAGCGCGCCGGCGCCTCGCGCTTCAGATACGCCAACAGCCGGCGACGGCGATTGACCATCGCGACCAAGCCGCGGCGACTGCTGTTGTCCTTGACGTGCGACTCAAGATGACTCGCCAGTTCCTTGATGTGGTTGGTGAGCAATGCCACCTGCACATCCGCGGAGCCGACATCGCTCGCCGACTGGGCGAACTCCTTGATAATCGCTTCTTTTTTAGCCTTGTCCATGGTAGTCCTTTTCTGTGTCCGGCCAGACAGGAGAGCCGGAACGAGTTAAGCCTTTTAACATAGCGCCAAATCCCCGGCAGGCAAACCGGGGGGGGACAACACAGAACCGGGAGCCGCTCGTCCTCGGGCGGACGAACCCGTCATCGTCGGAGACGTACATCTTGGTTTGGCAGACGGTGGCCCCATAAAAAAGCCGGAACGGGTATGACGCCGTCGCTTTCCGCCCGAGGACGGGCGGCTCCCGATCTTGAAATAACGCCGATAGTAAAAAACGGCAAAGGAATTGCCGCACTCCAAAACGGCGCCAACCTGATCTGGACTTTTGAAAACACCTTAATTTGTCTCTATTTTTGCGGATTCCGCAGGCCGCTTTGGGCGCCGGGCCATGAGTGAAACCGCAGGGGCGGCCTGCGGAATCCGCAAAGGCAACAAACAGGTTTGACGGAGGGTTTGGGAACCGCCTTTCCTCAAAAGGGGGTTCCCAACATCGTGGTCACTCGGTCAGCACCTGCTGCAAGTCCAGGCGCAGGCGGGGGCCGAGGCGGCGAACGCGGAGGGGGGTCTGGCCCAGGTGGCGGTGGAACTCCCGGCAGAATTGGGCGGCACTGCCGTAACCGACCGCGGCGGCGATCTGCTTGACCGGCTGGGTGCCGCCGGTCAACAGTTCCAGTGCCCGGCGCAGACGGAGCTGGCGCAGATAGACATGGGGGCTCTTGCCAAAGGTGTGCCGGAACAGGCGCGAGAAATGGAAACGCGAGTAATGGGCGGCGGCGGCCAGGTCGTCGATCTCCAGCGTGTGGTCGGCATAGCGTTCCTCCAGCAGGCGCCGGGCCCGCTCCAGCGGCGGCGGGATTTCCGGGCGCGGCGCGGCATGGGCGCGGAACAGTTCCAGCAGGAAGCGGTGGGCCAGGCTGGCGGCGGTGAATTCGTCGGGCGGCTGGCCGGCGCACACCGCTGAATGAAAGTCACGCAGCAGGACAATGGCGGGATGGACCGGCGGCAACTGCCAGAGATGCCCGTGCTCCTGGACCAACTGCCCGACCAGATCGTAGGCCAGGTCGCCGTCAAGAATGACATAGATGAATTCCCAGTCGCCGCCGGGCGGCAGCCAGTAGCGGGTGTCGGAGGGGAACGGGGCCAGGAAGCCCAGGCCGGGGGACAGCGTCACCGGGCGGCCGCCGGGCAGGGTCTGGAAACGGCCCTCGCCGGCAAAGCCGTACTGGAACAAGCAGCCGTGACCGCGCCCGCGGTTGTCGAAGTCGTAGCCGGCCCGGTTGCTTTCGCGGCTGTAACCGACGGCCACGAAATCGGCCCGGTGCCGGGGATAGCTGGGCAGGCGCGAGAAGCCGGTTTCCCGGAACGGCAACGGCGGCGCAATGCGCACAAATCTGCAATTACTTGGCATAAACCTGCAATTCTTTCGTCTGTACAACAAGATATCGCCAAATATGGTAAGCACAAAGATACTATTATCTGGGCTGTAGACTGTAGGCGGTTAGGCTGTAGGTTCGGAGAAACCAGTAGAAAAGCGGTGTCGAGCCACCGTCACTCAAAAGGTTCCGGCCGCGGCCGGAACCGGTAACGGGTGCATGACCGTTTTATCAGATGATGTTGGGGCCACCCTTTTGAAAAAGGGTGATCCCCAAGCCCCTTCCCAAAACTTTTGTTTCGTTTTGCGGATTCCGCAGACCGCTCCAGCGCAACAATCCACGACTGGGACAGCAGAGGCGGCCTGCGGAATCCGCAAAAGACACAAACAGGTTTGACGGAGGGTTTGGGAACCGCCTGTCCTCAAAAGGGGGTT
>CAITYL010000206.1 GCA_903896595.1 uncultured Lentisphaerota bacterium | reverse complement strand
CCAGCAACAGGGTGGTGACGAACACCATCGGCTTGGCGGCTTCGACATTGGGCGACTGAAACCCGATGTCATAGATGTGAAACCCGAGATGCATGAATTTGCGTTCCAGGTGAATGAACGGATACTGCCCGTCCAGCGGCAACGCCGGGGCCAGTTTGACCACGCCGGTGATCATCAGGGGCGCGACCTCGCCGGCGGCGCGCGCCATGGCCAGGATGAACCCGGTCATGATGCCGGGCGACGCCATGGGCAGCAACACCCGGACCAGGGTCTGCAGCTTGGTGGCGCCCAAGGCCAGCGAGCCATCCCGCATCCCCTTGGGAATGGCGCCCAAGGCCTCCTCGGTGGCGACGATGACCACCGGCACGGTGAGCAGGGCCAGGGTCAGGCTGGCCCACAAAATGCCGCCGGTCCCCAGCGTCGGCGTGGGCAGCCGTTCCGGAAAGAACAACTGGTCTAGGGCGCCCCCCACGCCATAAACGAAAAAGCCCAGTCCGAAAATGCCATACACAATGGACGGCACTCCGGCCAGATTGTTGACGGCGATGCGCACCAGGCGCACCAACCAGCCGTCCCGGGCATACTCGCGGAGATAGACACCGGTGATCACGCCCAACGGAAAAGAGAAGATGCTCATGATGAACACCATCATCACCGTGCCGACAATGGCCGGGAACAGGCCGCCCTCGGTGTTGGACTCGCGCGGTTCGCCGAAGAGCAATTCCCATAGTTTGCCCGCATAGAACCAGGTTTTGGCCGGCACGCCCATGCGATTGGGCTGGTTGGCGCGGACCACATCGACCAAGGGGGTGGTGATCATGCGGCCGCCGGCATCGGCCACCCCGACCGTTCGCCGGCGGATCTCGATGGCCAAGCGGTCGAACGCGGCCACCTGCAGGGCGAACTCCGCCTTGATTTCAGCTTGCCGCGCGTGGAGCGCGACCACGGACGGATCGTCGTCGCGGCGGCCGTGATAGCGCAACTTGGCCAGGCTCAACCGTACGTTTTCCAACTGGCCGCCGAGCCTATTGAGATCCCGTTGCACACGGTCCATGGGCTCGCGGTCCGTTCGCGCCTGCCGGAGGGCCGCCTGAAACCCAGCCCAGGTGGCGGGGTGGGGGCCGGCGCCCAGGTCAAGCGTGCGCAGGAACCCGTGGACATTGCCATACTCGCGGCGCTCCAGCACCACGGCGTCGACGGGTTGCCGGGTGGCGCGGATGTCAGGCTCATCAAGCCACCGGAAATCCAAACCGTAAAGGTCGCGGTTGGCGATTTTGACTTGAACGCGGCGGGCGCCGGTTTTGGGGTCGCGGCTCTCCCGTTGCACCACCCCCATCACCGCCGGCCCCTGGCGCAGTTCAAACACGGTCTGACGGGCGGGCCAAAACACCGCGATTCCATTGGCCGTCACCACGATGACCAGCAGCGCGGCCATCAGCAGCACGGCGGCCAACGCCGCGCCGCTGACCCAAACGAAGGGCTCGCCCTCGCGCCAAAACCCGCCCCGCCGTTGTTGTGCTGTTATCGGCATAGCCTCACCTTGAAACCCATTAAAAAAGTCATATTTACTTGGAATGTAGAAGGTGGAATTTTAGAATTTAGCATAAAACGCCAGCCCCCTTCTTCTCTGTCTTCTATAACTACTACCCCGTAACATTAAATCCTTTACCACGAAGGCGCGAAGGACACGAAGCTTGATCGAAGCGTTTCAACGGCAAATACAGATCAAAAAAACACCTTCGATTTATCTTCGTGCTCTTCGTGACTTCGTGGTGAATCCGAATGTTTAAGTGTTACAAGGTACTACTGGCTACTATCTTCTGGCTACTGGCTACTAATTAGAACTGCCCATACTTTTTCCGCAGGCGATGGCGGACCAGTTCAGCCGTGGTGTTCAGGACGGAGGTCAGCAGGAACAGCAGCACGGCGGACAGGAACAGGACGCGGTAAAGCGTGCCGCCGGCGGGTGCCTCGGGAATCTCAACCGCGATGTTGGCCGACAAGGTGCGCATGCCGTTGAACGGGCTCCAGTCGAGGATGGGCGTGTTGCCGGTGGCCATCAGCACAATCATGGTCTCGCCAACGGCGCGGCCGAAGCCGATAATGATG
>CAITYL010000205.1 GCA_903896595.1 uncultured Lentisphaerota bacterium | reverse complement strand
CTGGTGTGACGCCATCGAGTTCCGCCCGAGGACGGGCGGCTCCCGGTCTTGAAATAAGGCCGAGATTAAAAAGCGGCAAAGGAATTGCCGCACTCCAAGAACGGTGCCACTTTGATCTGAACTTTTGAAAACGGCTCATACGTTTCGAGAATATGGGATGGATCATGAAAACTTTCTGGGCAACTATTTTGGCGGGGTGGATGCTGGCGGCGTGGAGCAGCGGCGCGGCCGTGGATTTCCTGCTTTCCGACAATCTGCGCCCCGGCCAGACGTCCACGGCCTTTGCGCCTGGACAGCCGGTCATCCACACCGGAGCGGACCTCCAAATCGTGGCCGACGGCGAGTTTGCGTCCTGTTCGCAATTCATTGCCACCGCCGCCGCCCCCGACGGCAAAGGGCTGGCCCTACGGGACGGCGATTGCGGTCCCCGGCCGGAATCCATGGGTTGGGGCAATTGGGCGGCCGGGCCGTACTGGGAAACCGTCGTCTTTGACCTGAAGCAGAAATACCTCATCACCCGCGCCGCTGTCTGGCCGGTGCGCGATGACCAGCGCGGCATGGATGCCTGCACCGTGCTGTTGAGCCAGGACGGCAAAACCTTTGTTCCGGCGGGGACGATCCTGCCGGGTCCCGCCAAGTCCGCCGTGCCCCTGCAGGGCGTCCAGGCGGAACTGAGCCTCCCCAGGCCGGCCCTGGCGCGGTATGTGATGTTGCGGGCCGGCAAAAAAGCCGGGATCTGGCAGATGATCCTGGCGGAAGCCGCCGTTTATGGCCGGCCGCCGCCGCCGGGTGCCGGCGCCGACCTGCTGCCGGAAAACCAGCGGCCGCCGGTGGCCTTCCAGGTAACCGGCATCCAAAGCGGGGCCGTTACGCTTGACTGGAGCGGTTTTGCCAAAACCGCCGACACGGTCAAGCAGTGGAAGATTTATGAGGCCGGCCAGCCGTTTGCCACCGTCACCGCGCCGGGCGTTTCCCTGCGGGCCGTGCTCCCGTCCGCGGTGACCCGCACCGTGATTTATCCGCTGACCCCGGGCAAACCCTATGTTTTCGCGGTCACCGCCGAATATGCCAACGGCGAGTATCCCCATGTCCGTCCGATCACCTACCGGCCGCCCATGCCGTTTGCCTGCGAAAAATTAGGCGACATGTTGGCCGTCAACCACTTCTGGGGCGGTGGCGGCGCCCGCATGCCCGCCCGGCCCCATGCTGAAAGCTGGGAACAGGCGGCCCTGGACATCCTCGGCACCACCCCGTTCACGGAAACCCGCTGGTGGTGCAGCTATCCGGAGATTGTGGACAAGCTCTATGAGCAGAACCTGGGCCTTTGCTGTTTTCCCGGCCCGGAAAATTTCGCCAACGGCGCGAAGCTGGGCGTGCGTGCCTTCTCCGCCGGCAACGAGCCGGAATTTTCTGGCCGGCCGCTTTCGGAATATCTCGACGGCCTGAAAAAGAATTACGCGCTGGCGAAAAAGACGAATCCCGCCAACAGCATCTCCGCCCCCACCAGCAATCTCGACGACAATTGTCTGGACTGGCTCGACCGCTTCTATGCCGCCGGGGCCAAACCGTATTTTGACGTCCTCGACCTGCACACCTATCTGAAACTCAGCGGCGGTTTTAAAGGCCCGGAAGGCTATCCCGCCGACGCGCCGGAATCGCTGCTTGAGCGGATGGAAAAGGTCCGTGCCATCATGACCAAGTACGGCGACGGCGGCAAACCGGTCATTTCCACCGAGTTCGGATATACCGACTATCCCCCCGGCTCGATCACCCCGGAAGACAAGGCCCGCTTTATCGTGCGCGGCCTGATCCTGCACTACGTCCTCGGCTTCAAGCGGGTGTACGTCTATTCCTTCTGGGACGAAGGCGACGACACCACTTACTCCGAGCACGGTTTTGGCATGCTTGACTATTACCTGCAGAAAAAGCCGGTCTTCTACGCCTTTTGCAACCTGGGCCGGCAGCTGGGCGACTGCGCGTTGCAGGGCTCCATGGCCGGCGTCACGCCGCCCCATTTCGGGTACAACTTCAAAAATCCCCGGACCGGCCAATACGTTGCCGCCATCTGGGACGGCACCGGCACTTTCAGCGGCACCTTTGCCACCGCGCCCGGCAAGCTGCAGATCGTCGACATGATGGGCAACGCCAGGACGGTCCCGACCGGCAGTGACGGCACGTTCCGTTCCCTCTTTGGCGCCTCCCCCATTTACATCCATTCGACGGCGCCTGTTTCGCTGCGCCATGCGGTCAAGGTGACCGACACGCGCACGGAGGAGGGCGGCCTTGGCATCACCATTCCGCAACCGGTCTGTTCGATTCTTCCGGGGCATCAGCAGGCCGACCTGCGCTACACGCTTTGCAACCGTTCCCGTGATCCCATCACCGCCACCGTCAATTTGGAGGACGCCAGCGGGAAAACCCTTGCCAGCAAAACCGTTTCCGTGGCCGGCAGCGCGACCATGGCGGGAGCGTTCGCCGTCGATGGCGGGGCGATGGCGCTCTCGCTGTACAGGCTCGTGCTCAACTACGAAGGCCAGTATGCCGGCTTCTCCGACAGCGTCGCGTGTTATGTCCGCAAGCTCCAGCCGAACACCGGCAAAACCACCGTCACCAAGATTGGCCTGTACGGGTATGACCAGCCGGTCTGGGCCATCAGCAATGACCGGTTGGAGGTCACTGTCGACCCGCAGCGTGGCGGCCGAATTCTGGAAATTCTCGACAAGACCACCGGCGTCAACCAGGTCAATCTGCCCTACGACAAGCTCAACACCCTGAAGACCACCGGCTATTATTCGATCTGGGACGAAGTGCGCAGCACCCCCGGTTTTGGCATGGGAAGCACCGCGCCTTATCAGCTTGCCACCATTCCCGACGGCGTCGTGCTGACCGCGGGACAGGACGGCAAGCTTCAGGTCATCAAACAATTAACCCTCAAGGCCCCCGCGGAACTGGTGCTGGAGGTCAAGGTGACCAACCTTTCGGCCGCCGCCCTGCCGGTTTCCTATTACCTCCACCCCGAATACACGGTCGGTGGCGCGGGCGAGAGCGGCAATGATGTCATCTCCTTCCCGGTCGGTGCGGAGATCATCCGCCTGCCGTTTTGGACCGGGCTGGGTGAGCGCAACATTGCCAAGCTGTCCCAAGGCTGGTGGGCCGTCACCGATACGGCCGCCAAGGTCGAACTGAAGCAGGCCTTTTCCCTTCAATACTTCCGCCAGCCCCGTATTTGGTTTGGCCTCGGCTGCTACAATCTTGAAATGGAAACCGTTGACAACGTCACCCTGGCCCCGGGCGCCTCATGGCAGGGAACCTTGACGTGGCAGTTTAATCGCCTTTCGATACCGATTCCGATAGCGACCCCGACCCCGAGATAAGCTTAGCCGGAACTATTCATGAGAACGGATCGATGCCTGCTTTGGCTGAGCCGCTTGCAAAACCACCTTCATGACCTTCATGCGCTTCATGGTGAATAAACCGTGCTGCCTTCTGATTTTTTGACCGCGGATGACGCGGATTTAACGGATAAAACCAGATCAGAACTCCGCCCCCGGTGGTGTTGCCTTATCCGCCGAAAATAGCCATCTTGGAGTTGCTTTATCCGCGCTAATCCGCGTAATCAGCGGTTAAAATGCTTTTATCCCATGCTGGCCCTCGTCCTCGCGTCCGGCGCGTTGTTATACGAGTTCACCTTTTGACCTTGCAAAGCATCGGTGCGGTCTCAGATTACGAAATGACTAAATTAGCCTGCACACAAAACGTGGTTGCTCGATGGTTGGGCAAGACGCCGGAGCTGCCGCCGTTTTCCGCTCTGGTGGGAACCGCGCCGGTCGGCGAAAGTCTGGATCGGGCCGGTGTCGCCGGCGGTCCGGAACGGGTCGTGGCCGGCGTGACCGGCCGTTCCGTTCACTGGCCGGCCCCGGCCGCCGGCCTCGACTTTCGCTGCGAACTCCGCACCTTTGAACGGCATGCGGCGGTGGAATGGACCTTGCATGTTCGTAACACCGCCGCCGGCCAGTCGCCCGCGCTGACCGAACTGCAGGCGCTGGATGTGTCCTTTGACGCCGAACTGGACGAGCCCGTATTGCACTACGCCCGCGGCGCCGTCTGCTGCTTGGACGATTTCCAGCCCGTGCGCCGGGTGCTCAACCGCGGTGCCGCGGTGGATCTCCAGCCGGGCGGCGGCCGTTCCTCAAGCGATTTCCTGCCGTACTTCAACCTGCAGCTCGGTGCCGGGCATGGGGTGATCATCGGCATCGGCTGGGCGGGCGAATGGCGCGCCCGCTTCGACCGTGGCGCCGACGGCCGGGTGCGCGTCCGCATCGGCCAGGCCTATTGTCGTTTGAAATTGCAGCCGGGGGAGGAGATCCGCACCCCGCTGGTGCTGCTGCTGCCGTACCAGGGCGCCCCGGCGGACGGGCAGAACGCCCTGCGCCGCTTCATCTTGGAGCATCACCGGCCGCAGGTCAACGGCCGGCCGCTGGAACTGGGCACCTATTCGGGGAACTGGGGCGGGACGGCGATGGCCGATCATCAGGCCAATGTCGCGGCGCTGGTCGCCCATGACGTGCCCGTGGACACCTACTGGATCGATGCGGAATGGTTCGGCAAAGGCCCCTGGTTTCAAACCGTCGGCGACTGGCGGCCCAAGGCGGAACTGTATCCCGCCGGGTTCCGCCCGCTCGCCGACCAGCTGCATGCCGCCGGCCGCCAGTTCCTGCTGTGGTTCGAACCGGAACGCGTCTGCCCCGGCACCCCGTGGGCCGCCGAACACCCGGACTGGCTGCTGGGCCTGCCCCAGGAACGGCGCTGCTACAACTGGGGCACCTCCCAGCAGGAGCCCGAGTGGACCCGCTGGGAAAGCCGGCGCAACCAGATCACCGATGGCGACCGCCTGCTCAACCTGGGCTGTCCCGCGGCCTGCCGGTTCCTCACGGACACCATTGCCGGCTTCATTGCGGCTTATGGAGTCGACTGTTACCGCCACGATGCCAACATCGCGCCGCTGGAGTTCTGGCGCCAGGCCGATCCGCCGGACCGCGAAGGGATCACCGAGATCCGCTGGGTCGAGGGGCTGTACGCCTATTGGGACGGACTGCTGCAACGCTTTCCGCATCTGACGATTGACAACTGCGCCAGCGGCGGCCGCCGGCTCGACCTGGAGACCATTTCCCGCGGCACCCCCCTGTGGCGGACCGATTGTCCCGGCCACGCCATCGGCCGTCAGTGCCACACCCACGGCCTGGCCGCCTGGGTGCCGCTGAACGCCACCGGCGCCGTCAATGCGGGGCGCGACAGTGCGTACGCCATGCGCAGCGCTTGGTCGTCGGGGCTGGTCACCGGCCTGTTCGCGGTGGGCGACACCGCCCAGGGCGGCCCGCCGCCTCCCGACTTCCCCTATGCCCAGGCCACGGCCGCCCTGGCCCAGTACCGCCAAGCCAAACGCTTCTTCTTGGGCGATTATTACCCGTTGAGCGCCTATTCCCAGGCGGACGACGCTTGGATGGCCTGGCAGTTCCACCTGCCAGCCACTGGCGAGGGCATGGTCCAGGCGTTCCGCCGCGACCGCAGCCCCCACGCAGAGGCGCTTTACCCCCTGGCCGGTCTGGATGCGGCGGCCACCTACGAGGTCACGGACCTCGATTCCGGCACCGTCCGCCGCTTCTCAGGCCGCGACCTGATGGCCGCCGGCCTGCCCGTCCGCATTCCGGAGCGCCCCGCCGCGGCCGTGCTGTTCTACCGGGCCGTGAACACCCCATGATTCCAGGGGTGATGATGTTGGGAACCCCCTTTTGAGGAAAGGCGGTTCCCAAACCCTCCGTCAAACCTGTTTGTGCCTTTTTGCGGATTCCGCAGGCAGCCATCGCGCGACAGACTGCGCTTGGGATTACTGGAGCTGCCTGCG
>CAITYL010000204.1 GCA_903896595.1 uncultured Lentisphaerota bacterium | reverse complement strand
CTCGGGCGGACAGCGACGGCGTCACTCCCGTTCCGCCCTTCAAACGGCCCCCCACGTTTTTTAGAGCCGCGAACGAAGCGCCACTCCTGGGCGCGGGAGTGACTCGAAGAGCGCGATGCACTCGCTATTGCTACAATGGACATTATCCTTATGGTATGGGGCCATCGTCCGCTAAGCCAAATCATGCACGTCTCCGACGATGACGGGTTCGTCCGCCCGAGGACGGGCGGCTCCCGGTTATGGGAAAACCGTGTTACTTTTAAAGCACCTCTAAGGAACCGCCAAGCGCCATGGGAGAACGTGACCGCGACAGGAAGGCACCGGTCAAGGCCGGACGACGGGGGACCGGGATGCCGGGGGGCGCGCGTGGTTTGCTGGTCCGGCTGGAAGCCGAGGTGCGGCGGCGCCTGGAGACGACCCCGGCCTGTCACGACTGGGATCATACGCACCGGGTGCGGGTCAATGCCCGGCAACTGTTGCGGGCCGAGGGTGCGGACCCGCTGGTGGTGGAAGCCGCCGCGCTCCTGCATGACCTGGGCCGCGCCGTGGAGATGGGGGACCAGGGCAAGACCTGTCACGCCGAACTTGGGGCCCGGCTGGTGCCCGAGGTGTTGTGTGACCTCGGGGTTACGGACGCGACCTTGATCCGGCGGGTGGCCGACTGTGTGCGCACGCACCGCTATCGCGCCCGCCGTGGCGCGCCCGACAGCTTGGAGGCGAAGGTGGTTTACGACGCGGACAAGCTCGACTCCATTGGCGCCGTCGGCATTGGGCGCGCCTTCCATTTTGCCGGCCGCATCGGGGCCCGCCTGCACAATCACGCCGAAGAGGCGACGGCCGCCGCCAGTTACAGCCGCGAAGACACGGCGTACCGCGAATACCTAGTCAAGCTACGCCTGGTGCGGGATCGCCTGCTTACCGCCACCGGCCGCCGCCTGGCGGAACGCCGGCACCGGTTCATGGAACGGTTCTTCCGCCGCCTGGCCGAGGAAACGCGCATGGCATGAACGGCCCTGGAGACGGTCCTGGCGCTGAAGTGTTTTTTTCAAGGGCGGGACGGGATGGACTCCCGGGACAGGAGAGACCGGAGGATGGTCGTTACTCTCCGGTCCCTCCGGTCTCTCGAGTCTCTCAAGTCCATGGCCCCTACAGGGCGCAAACGATCTTAATTTTCCAGCCCCAGGGCGTTGCCCTGGGCTATTTTACCGCCGCCCCGTTGGGGCTCAAAAACCGTTCTGCCACCAGCCGCGACCCCCTGGGGACAGGTGGTTTTGCACAACGTGGGGCAGGCAATCTTGCCTGCCTGGGAGGTGCCGTAACGCCGTGAAGTTCTTTCTATTGATATCGGTGCCGTGGGAACTATTTTACCCGGCTCATGTCCAATCCAACCATGCTCTGTTTGTTGCCCAAATTTTGGCGGATGGTCCATGTCGTTTGCGCCGTGGTTGGCCTTGGCGCCGGCGTGGCCGTTGCGGCGCCGTCCCGGCCGTTTGCGCTGATTTTTGCCGCGCCGGAGTGCGAGGATTGCGCCGCCATTAAAACCTGGTGGACGGATCATCCCGCCGTCACGGCCGGGGTCACCCTGGTGGCGGTTAATGTCGAGGAACCCGACGCTTTCGCCGCTTTGACCACGCTGGAGGCGGCGCTCAAGGTGAACGCCGGTGATGCCGGTTTCCCCGCCCTGTACGTGTCCGGCCGGCTGATCTACGGGGCGGACGCCATTCGGCCGCGCCTGCCGGAATTGGTGGCGGCGGCCCGTGCCACGGATGCTGAGCCGCCGCCGGTTTTGCGGCCCGTGGTGGCGTATTTGAACGGGCGGACGGAACCGGTGGTGACTTACAATTTTCCGCCGTCCGCTTCGGTTGCCGCCACCGCGACCGTCTCGGCCCCGGCCACCGTGACGGTGCCCGAAGTGGCGGGTCCGGTCCGTCCCGTCGCGGTGGCGCCCGCGGGCCCGGAACACTTTGATCTGGCCTATTTCTTTTTGCCCGGTTGCCGGAAGTGTTCCCGCCAGGATATTGCCCTGCGCCAGCTTGAGAAAAGCTTGGCCGGCCTGACCATCACGCGTTTTGACATCACCGACGCCACCGGGCGCGCGGCTTTTGAACGGACGCGTCGCGTCTTCAAGCTGCCGGCCGGCGACGCCAAACTGCAGGTGCCCCTGCTGGTGTGGGCGGACGGGTGGTCAAAAGACAAGATGCTGTTGCCCGACGAGATTCGGGGTCACTTGCGGCCGACCATGGGGGTGCCGTTTTGGAAAGGTGACCTGAGCGCGGATTTGGCTGCCACCACCATCGGGGTGCGCGCGGAGTTCAATAAATTCACCGTTGGCGTGATTGTGCTGGCCGGCTTGTTGGACGGCATCAATCCCTGTGCGTTTGCCACCGTGATTTTTCTGGTGGGCTACCTGCTTTATCTGGGGCGGGGCGGCCGTACGGTGGCCTGGCTCGGGGGCAGTTTCTGTTTTGGTGTCTTTCTGACCTATTTCCTGCTGGGTATTGGCTTGTCCCAAGTTATCAACTGGCTGACCGGGCATGCCTGGGTCAGGGTCGGCGTCTACTCCGTAATGGGGGCGGGCGGCCTGATTTTGGGCGTGCTCCATGCCCGGGATGCTTGGCGGTTTCGCCGTTCCGGGTGCGCCCGCGACATGGAGATGGGGCTGTCCCTGGCCACCACGCGGAAAATTCACGGGTATGTGCGTCAGTTTACGGGGACCCGGTACCTGGTGCCGGCCGGCCTGGCCCTCGGTTTTCTCATTTCTTCGCTTGAGTTGGTTTGTACCGGGCAAATTTACCTGCCCACCCTGGTGCTCATGAACCGGTTGGGGACGACCACGAAAACCTTGCTGGCTCTGCTGGCCTACAATCTGGCGTTCATTTTGCCATTGGTGCTGGTTACCGTCCTGGCCGCCGCCGGGGTCTCCACGCAGTCCCTGGCCGGCTGGGCGCGGAACCACGTGGTCTCCAGCAAGGCGGCGATGAGCGTCCTCTTTTTTCTCCTGGGCGTCTTGATGCTGGCCATGGCTGCCGGGTGGTTTTGAGTTACTCTCAGCCTAACGCGGTACAAGAGGGCGTATAAACCGCGCCAGCCGGGAACCGGCTGGCGCTTTAGAGTGTCGCCGGCTTGACGGCGCTTTCATACTGTATTTAAACGTATTGTGTCAAAAATACAGTATGAAAGCGGTGTCGAGCCACCGCCACTCTAAAGGTTCCGGCGGCAGCCGGAACCGGTAACGTGATGGCCAATGTAACCCCATGTTGCTTGCGCAGGCGTGCCAGCGCAACGGCCCGACGGACTGACAGGCAGCATGGCTGGACAATCGTGATGGCGGCTGTACATTATTAGTGTTATTTTATTGGGTGAGGGTAAATACCGGTTATGAACGAGGATAACTCACGCTTTATGACGCATTCGACGCTTTGCGCGCTTTTGGGCGGTGCCTTCCTGGCGGTTCCGGCGGTCTTGGGCGCCGATCTGCCGGTGGTGCCGGTGCCCGCCGTGGCCGTGACGCACACCTGCGCCGCGGCGGCCTGCCCCGACAAGGCGGCGCCATTCAAGTCTCCCAACGGCGTGGTGGTGGTTCCCGGCCTCTTCGACATGGGGGAGATGATGGATGTGGAGGCCCGGAAGATCCGGTTTGAGTTGACTAATTCCAATACCATGGCGATCAAGGTGTTGCGTGTTCGTGCGGGGTGCTCCTGCACCAAGGTCACTGATTTTCCCAAGGACCCGATTCCCCCTGGCGGCAAAGTGACCGTCAGCTTGGAAGTGTTGGGCGACAAGTTGCCGCGGGGCGAGTTTCAGCGGACGGCGATGGTGGAGTTTGAAGGCTTGACCCCGCCGACGGTGCCGCTGAAGTACACCGGGGCCAAGACGCAGCCGATCACGATCAAGCCCCGCCCGTCCGTCAAGATCGGCAAACTGGCTGACCCTGCCACAACGTGGACGCGCACCTTTGAGATTACAGGCAATCTTGATAAGGATCTGCAATTGACGCTCGGTGTTCCGGTTTGCACGCCGCCGCTGAAGGCGGAACTCAAAGCCCTCAAGCCCTCCCACTATCAGCTGACCGTGACCCAGACGGGAACGCGGGGCTGGGGAACGTTCAGGGACCGGGTTCGGGTGCCCGTGATCACGCCCGCCGGACACGATCCACTCCTGTTCACCTTTTCCGGGCAAGTGGGCGAGAGGTTGTCGGTGCGGCCGGTATTGTTCTATTTCCCGGTGACGCTGGCCGACAAGCCCGCCGTCATGGCGCGGCGGACGATCAAGATCAGCCAAGGTGCCAAGGCGGTCCGGGTGGTCAAGGCGGACGAGGTCAAGGCGAAACTGCCGCCGGGAGTCAAGGTGGCGGGGGTGACTCAGGCCGGCCCGCGCGCGGCGGTTGAGTTGGAATTCGCGCCGGAGTTCTTCGCCAAGGAGCGGCGCGAGAAAATGTTCTTCTCCACGCCGGTGGGGCAGGCGGTCGCCGTGGTAGCGGTGGGCGGCGAAAAGCCAATGACCATGCGACAGGCTATGGATGAAGAGGTTGCGACGATTAAAACGACGGATGACGCCGCCTATGACGATGCTCCCGTGGAGGATGACAACGGGGCGCCGGCGAACGTGCCAGCGCGGTGATGGAGAAAAAAAACACAGACTTGTTTGACTTTCGCCAAAATGAATCTAGCTTACGTGCAAAGTTACTTCTCCGGACTTGCGGAAATCACATTAGGAAAGGAGGGCAGTGGAGAGAGGAAAAAAGTAGCACGATCCTAATGGGATGAATAGGAGCCCGGCAGGCTCCACTGTAAGAGTGATGGCAGTACAGGTTCCGTTATACGTTCTGTTCCAAGCAGAGTCAGTAAAGTAAAAGCACCAAGAAAAGAAAAAAGGAAATCAAGATGAAGAAGTTCTTAGCTGTATGCGCGTTTCTGGCGCTCTCCGGCGCCGCCATGGCCTACGACGTCACCACGTCGTTCAAGGGCACCGTCGACGTGAAGTTCAACTGGGTCAACTTCTCCGAGATGGATGAGTTCGACTACACGAACTGCAATGACTGGGTCAACTTCCCCGTCAAGTACGATGCCTACTTGGTGTTGTGCTATGACCGGATCTTGTGCCCGGTTTGCCCGTTCGAGATCGAAGAAGCCTTCCTGTGGTTGGTTGACAAGAAGTCCAAGCAGGTCTTCTTCTCCGAACTCGGTTACGGCATCACCGAAGCCCAGGGCTTCTGCTTTGGCGACGGTAACGTTGGTGTGTCGCTCAAGACCTTCCTGCCTTACCTCGATCTGGCCGACTTCTGGGAATTCGCCTACGCCACCTCCCCCGAGGTTAGGTTCGTGCTGACCGGCGGCCGTGAGAAGTACAGCAGCAAGGGCCCGGCCAACATCCTGAACTTGAACGGTGGCATCGCCATGTTCGATATCACCTATCCGGTGAGCACGGCCATGGAGCTCGAGTGCGATGACGCCAGCGAGACTCTGTTCGCCAACGTGTCGTTCAAGAAGAACAGCACCAAGGTCAAGGCCGATCCGTACTGCCCCGAGTGCGCCACGGATTGCTGGTCGATCTACCTCGCCACCGAACAGCAGGTCTACAAGGCCAGCAAGAAGTTCTTCTGGTGGACCATCGAGGACGACGACACGGTTGTGCCGTTCTATGATGTGTTGGACTGATGTAGCGACGGTCTGAGTCATTTAGACCGGTAGAAAGCCCGCCTCCCCGGAGGCGGGCTTTTTTATGGCGTGAAACCGCCGCCCCTCGCCATGGGTTCCCTGGGAACGCTGAGCCCCAGCTCGGCGTGACGTTTCCCGGAACGGAGAAAAACTTCTCCGTGACCTCTGCGGCCTCCTGTTCAAAATCCAGGTTAAAGTATCGCCAGATCGACGGCGCTTTCATCCTACACCGTGGGTTTTTGAGATGACTTCCGCAATCATCATTCCTCCCGTAGCGTGGTGGGTGTTGCCCCTCGTGCTGGCCGTGCCGGCGGCCATGTTGCTGCTTGAGCATGGCTTGATCCGGGATTACCAGGCCCGCTTGTTCCATCGGCTATTTATCCTGGCGTATGTGACGTTCAGCGGCATCGGGGCGCTCTATCTCACCGGGGACCGGGCGTTGTATTTGGGATACTATGCCGGTTATGGTTTGGCTTATTCACTCTCGTTTACGGTGTTATGGCGCCAGTTGGAACGGCGTCTTCCGGCCCGGTTCCGGCCATCCGATGAGCTGCCCGTGCTGTTCAAGGGATGGGGCTGGCGTACGGCGATGGCGCTGTACCTTTTGGTCATGCTGGTTCTGCTGGTTTATCCCGAAAATAAGCTGATGAAGGTGGTGGTTCCGCCGCCTCTGAACATTTTGGCGACCTGGAATGAGGGCTTGGGTATCGTTCCGTCGCGGCCCGAGAAATACCTGTCGTATCTGGTGCTGTTATTGCTTCCCGTCTACTATTACGCTCTTGGCGTGGCGCGCTGGCGCTGGCCGGTCAAAGCGGCGTTGGTCGTCTTGCCGGCCTATCTCGAGTATTGTCGTACCGGCTATCTGGGGCGTTCGGAGATCATGTTGGTGGCGGCGGTGGTGGCCATTCCGTTTTGGTTGCAGCGACCCGCCTGGCGGCGGTGGCTGCTGCTGGCGACGGTGGTGGCCTTGCCGTTTCTCTTGGCGGCGGCCTATCTGTTTCAGTGCCAGCGCTTGGGAAAGTCCACGGATGCCCGTCTGAGCTGGACGGACCAGGCGGTGACCATCCTCTACCAACAGACGCAATTCCCTCAAAACTTCCCGGCGGTGTATCGGCACGGTCCGCGTGGGCGGTGGGGGGAGGTGGCGGCCTGGCTGGTCACGCTGCCCATTCCCAGCGTCTGGTGCGACAAGCCCTCGGTCCGGTTGAATCATGAACTGACCGCGATTGTCACTGGCCGTGTTCCCGGCGACCAGTGGTATTTCGTTTGCCTGACCGGCTTGGTGGCCGAATCGTATTATCTGCTGGGTCCCCTGTTTTTCCTGCACGCCGCGTTGCTGGCCGTCTTTAGCGTTTTTCTGCTCTACCTCTATTCCGGGGGGGCGAAATTGCATTATGTCTGGGCTTTTATCGCGTTTATTATGAGCTATTCTGTAAATCGGGCCGGGATTGCCGGCTGCCTGCCCGTCATGATCAACAATCTGCTGGTGTTGAATGTGCTGCTGGTGACGGGGGTGGTGTTGAGCACCGTCAGGGGTGGTGCCGTTGCTGAACGCCCATTAGGCTGAAGCATGTTAGGCTGTAGGCTGAAGGGAATCACCCCCAACGTGGTGCAACCGTGTTTCAGTTGCCTTGCGGTCGGTTTACTTCATGAGCTTCATTTATAAAGGCCGCGCGAGTAACGCTGTGAAAGTTCTTCACTTCATTGATTCACTCGCCCAAAAAACGGGCGGTCCCTCCCGTTGTGTGCCGGGATTATGCGCGGCCCTGGCGCTCCAGGGTGAGGAGGTTTGGCTGACCAGTCACCATGCCAATGACCTTCCGTCCGGCGGCAACCTTTTCACGATTTCGAGCGTCGGCGCGTCAGGATACCTGGCCTGCCGCCGGGAACTGGAACGGGTGGTGCGCGAATTTCGTCCCGAGGTGTTGCATGGCCATGGGATCTGGCGTTCTGGCAACCACGCCGTTGCGGTGGTGGCCCGTCGGCACGGCCTGCCGTTGGTGATCACTCCGCATGGCATGTTGCAGCCGTGGGCATTGCGGCAGAAACGGTGGCGAAAATGGCTGGCCCTGCAGTTTTATCAACGGCGTGACTTGCGCGGGGCCGCTTGTCTCCATGCCACGGCCGAGGCTGAAGTGGTTCAGTGGCGGCGGCTCGGGTTTTCGCCGCCGGTGGCGGTCATTCCCAACGGGATCGAGGTTCCGGATGACGTGCTGGGCATGACGGCGGCGGCCGGCGACGATGCGGGTGGCCGGGGTGGCGGGGACCGGCGCCGGACCGTCCTGTTTTTGTCCCGTCTCCATCCCAAAAAGGGGTTGCTGGATTTGGTGCAGGCTTGGTCCCGGCTTCGGCCGGCGGGTTGGCGGGTCCAGATTGCCGGACCGGATGAGGGGGGGCATCGCCGGGTGGTGGAAACCGCCATTCACGCCGCCGGGTTGGACGCGGATTTTTCTTTTCTGGGCAGTTTGGACGACCGCCAGAAGTGGGCGGCCTATCGTACGGCGGACCTGTTTGTGCTGCCGTCTTACGGGGAGAATTTTGGTCTGGTGGTGGCGGAGGCGCTGATTGCCGGCCTGCCGGTGATCACCACCCGCGGGGCGCCGTGGCGCGAGTTGTTGGATTACCGGTGCGGTTGGTGGACCGAGATTGGCGCCGCGCCGCTGGAGGATGCGCTCCGTGACGCGGTGGCCCTGGATGATGCCGCCCGCCACGCCATGGGCGAGCGCGGCCGCCAGTTGGTCAAGGAGAAATATCTGTGGTCGGCGTTGGCCACCCGGATGCGGGCGGTCTATGCCTGGCTCGGCGGTCACCGTGCATCACCCGCCTGGGTGCAAGGGGGATGACAGGTGTGTCGGTTGGGAACCCCCTTTTGAGGAAAGGCGGTTCCCAAACCCTCCGTCAAACCTGTTTGTGCCTTTTGCGGATTCCGCAGGTAGTCCCTGCGGTCCCAATCGTGGTCTGTCGCACACGGGCTGCCTGCGGAATCCGCAAAGGGTGGGGCAATATCATCCGACAAAACCGTCATGACGGAATCTTCGCGACGCTAAATGCATGCGGTGACGCGAGAGGCGGTTTTGGGGATATATATTGGCCACGGACGGATCACTCATGAAACAAGGGGGATGTATGAAGGATGGCATGCGCCGTGACGGACACGATGAAACGGAACCTCAGAGTGAGTTTTTGCTCCTTGACGCTCTGTGGTTTTTTGTCAGGCGTCACGGGCGCACGTTGGTGACCGGGCTGGCGGTCGCGTTAGGGGTGTTCGGCGTTCTGGCGTGCGGGCTGTATTGCCTGTTACCGGTCCACACGGATGCCTGGACGGAACTGCGCTTTGTTTTTAACGGCGTGGATCAAGATCAGTACCCCAATGGCCTGCCGTTTGCCGCCGAGGAACTGCTGGCGGTGCCGGTGTTGGATGAGGTTTATCGCCGCAACGGGTTGGAGGCCTACCTCAAGTTCGACCAGTTTGCCAAGGCGCTGAGCATCAGCCAAGCCAATCGTCAATTGGATGCGCTCGAACGGCGTTATCAAGGGCTTTTGGCGGACAAGAAGTTGACCGCCGCCGAGCGTTCCCGGATCGAGGATGACTGGTACAAGCAATCACAACAACTGCGCAGCGCCCAGTATACCTTGCACTATTCAACGGTGTCACGGCGCTTGTTGCCGGAGGCGGTGGTGTGCAAGGTGTTGGCGGATATTCCCATGGTCTGGGCGGATCTTGCCATCCGGCAAAAAGGGGTGCTGGCCTATGGTATTGCTTGCATTTCACCACTGGAGGAGAAGTCGCTGGCCGCCAAGTTCCCGCTGTATGCGCTTCAGGAGGTTTACACCACCGCTGGCGCGTTGCAGAGTGAGCTTGACGACATCAGGCAGTTGCCAGGGGCCAGCTTGGTTCGGCCGCCTGCCGTGCCTGCCACGGTGGAAGACCTGCGGGTTGGGGTCAATTCCTTGATCCGCTTCTCGCTGCCGACGATTTATCGGGACGTTCTGCTTGATTCCCTGCGTCACGACCCGGCAGGCACCCAGCGTCAGCTTGATGCGATTACCGGCTCGTTGACGATTAAATCAAATACGGCCACCCAGATGGCCGCCAACTACCTCACCGCCTATCAGCAGTATATGCAGAAAGGGGCGCCGGCTGGCAATCGAGTAGAGGCGGTGTTGCCGCCTGGTGGTTCCAGCGGCAGTGCGGGGGGCGGGCCGGGCATCGTTGTCCAGGTTGACAGTGGTTTTCTCGACCGCATCTCAGACATGGCCACAAAATCGTTGGATTTTAGCTATCGCCAGAAACTGATTCAGGACTATACGCTCGCGCTAAACACGGCCGAAAAAATAAAAGAAGATTTAGCCTTCATTCAAGCCAACGTCAAGTGGACCCAGGAGCGAAAACCGGGATTGGCGGCGGCTACTTCGGAGGAAGGTGGGCAGGCATTGGCGACGGTGGTGAAACCGTTGAACACCCTTGTGGAACAGACCAACGCGCTTGTGCGCCAACTCTCCCGCAATAATCTTGAGAACGGTACCAGCCTCTACCAGACCGTCAAGCCGTTTCAGATGCAGCGCTGTGGTGTGTTGTCGCGGCGGTGGTGGCTTGCCGCTCTGGTGGCCTGGAACGGGGGGATCTGCCTGTTGTTGGCGGCGGTGCTTGGGTGGCGTGACCGTTCGGCATCCGGGCCCGCTTCCCGTTGTGTTGGCGCGTAATTCCAATTGAAGTGTGATTGGAATAAGATGACGTTGCTTTCTGTTTTGCCTCGCCGTTTTAGGGGCGCTCTGGACGGGGGTGTGTTTGCCTCGGCTTTCGCCTCGCGGGTGGCGGGTGGGGCGGCGTGGTCATTGGTGGGGGCGGTCGGGTTGCGTGGCGGGCAGTTGCTGGCCATGATTCTGGTGGCCCGTTGGCTTGGCCGGGAAGGGTATGGCCAGTTCAGCATGGTTCAGGCGACCGTGGGGATGGCGGGGGCTCTGGCCGGCTATGGCCTTGGCATGACCGTGACCCGGGCCATGGCCTGCAATCGCGACCATGACCGGCCGCGCGCCGGCCGCATCCAGGCGCTGACCAGCCTGACTGCTTGGGGCATGGGCGGCTTTTTTGCCGTCCTCTTGTTGCTGACCGCGCCTTGGGTGGCGGTCCATTGCCTTTCGGCTCCGGAATTGACTTGGGCGTTGCGCCTGGGGGCGTTGACGGTATTCCTGAGTGCCGTGACGGGGGTTCAGGCGGGCGCCCTGGCCGGGTTGGAGGCGTTCAAGACCACCGCCGGCATCAATGTAGGGTGCGGCTTGGCCATGTTCCCGGCCTTGCTGGGGGGCGCCCATTGGGGCGGCTTGAATGGCGCCATTGCCGGCCTGGTTGCGGTGGGGGTACTCAATTGGGGGTTGAATCATTGGGCGGTTACCTATGCCCTGGCCCGGGCCGGCATTGTGCATGACTGGCGGGGGTGCTGGGGGGAGTGGCGGTTGCTGTGGAGCTTTGGCGTGCCCGCCTTCCTGGCGGGGGCGATGACCGCGCCCGTGAACTGGGGCGCTTGCGCGTTGCTGGCGCAGTTGCCGGGCGGTTATGCGGAACTCGGGGTGTTCAACGCGGTGTTGCGGATCAAGCAGACCCCCGAAATGCTGGTCGGCATTTTAGCCGCGCCGCTGCTGCCGGTCCTCAGTCATTGTTATGCGCATGGTGACCGGCGCCGGTTCACGCTGTTGGTGTTGGCCGGTCTGGCGCTCTCCATGGCGGTGATCGTGCCACCCTGTCTCGTGCAGATGGTGTGGCCGTCCCTCAGTTTCCTGCCGTATGGCGACCAGTTTCATGGCGATCCGCGCTTGGTGCGTTGGCTGATGGCGCAAGGCGTCCTGGTGTCGGTGCTGGGCATGCCATTGGGGTGGTTGACCGCCAGCACCAACCGGATGTGGCTGGGGTTTTTCTACAACTTGGCCTGGGGTGCCGCGTATCTTCTGCTGGCCTACGTCTTGGTGCGGATGTTTCTGGGGGTCGGGCTGGCGGCGGCGAACGCGCTGGCCTATCTGCTGACGGGAGTGCCGTTCCTGGCGTTCCTGGCTTGGCGGGAATGGCGCGCCTTTCACGCGTCCCGACGTGCCGCCACCGGTGGAATCGGTGGGGTGTCGGCGACCGGTGTCACCTTATGAGTCTTGGGATGATTCAGATGAAGATCTTGATGTTTTTTTCGGGCCGGGTTGAGCATCTTCCCCCCCTGATGACGGCGGCGGCGACGATGGCGGATTTGGGGGCGCGGGTCACGGTGTTGGCCAGTGGCGCGGCGGCGCCCTCGGCGGCGTATCTGGCCCGGCACGGCGTGGTCTTGCGGCTGGCCACTTCGGAGGCCGCCCAGCCGGTGACGCGGCCGGGCCGGCTGTGGTTGCGGGCCAGGGTGGGGCTCGAGCTGCTGCGCGCCAAGGCGGCCTGCCGCCCGGATTGCCTGTGGTTTCATGGACCCTATGCGACGGAGTATGCGCTCTTGCCGGGGGTCTGCCGGGGCGTCCGGCTGGTCGCCCATGCCCACGAACATTTTACGCAACCCTTTCTTTGGCAGTGTCAGCGGCGGGTGGTGCGGCGGGCGCAGGTGGTGATCTGTCCGGAAATCAATCGGTTGTGGATGCTTAAGTTGGCGGTGGGCGGCGCGGCGCGGTGGGTGTGCATTCCCAACCGTCCGGCGGCGGACCTGCTGCCGCAGCCGGACGAGCAGGGCGCGGCCACGCGGGCGGCATTTGCCGCGGCGGGCGGTCACCCGGATTGTCGCAAGTTCCTGATTTATCAGGGGGCGTTCATGAAGGACCGCGGTCTGGCGGCGGCGATCACCGCGTTTCGCGCCGTGGCCGATCCGCAGGCGGGATTTATCTTGATGGGCGATGGCTTGGCAGGCAACCATCAAGCGGAGTTGAAAGCCTTGGCGGTCGGTGATAGCCGGGTGGTGTTTCTGCCGCGGCGGCCGTTCCCGCTGCATCTCCAGGTGACCGCCGGGTGTCATGCCGGGGTGTTGCTTTATGCTCCAGATTCGCTCAATAACGTGTATTGCGCCCCCAACAAGCTGTATGAATATGCGGCCATGGAGTTGGGGCTGGTACTGCCTGATTTTCCGGGCGTGGCCGCCATCAACCAGGAGTATGACTTGGGGCGGCTTTGTGATCCCTTGAATGTACCGGCGATCACCCGCGCCATGACGGACGTGCTGGCGCTGCCGCGGGCCGACTGGCGGACGCGCACCCGCCGGTTTCTGGCCAACGCGCCTTCGCCAGAGGCGGGATACCGTGACGTGCTGGCGGCACTTGCCGGAACGCCGGGGTAATTCTTACCAGCAACAGATGCGAAGTGCGCGCACCAGTGTGCCAATCTGGCGCCCAAAAATTAGCAATACGACACCCCGCCGGTTACATTGGCCCCCAGTCAATGGGTAGCCGTTGACGATTTGTACAGCGCGTGGGGGGATTCGTAAAACCAGGAGGACGCCCTGTGAGCCCGATATCTGCCTGTCCAAGATCGTGGAAGTCTGAATCCGGAAGACTTCAACCTTCCATGCACCATTCCAACGCGACTCACTATCGTTGTTTTTTCTCCCTGATTTTTATCCTTTTTTTCGTGGCGCAAGGCGTTTGGGCGGCGACATTGACGGTCAATCTTAAGAATATTGGCGGCAATACTCCTCCTCAGGGAACCACTCGCATCAAGGTGTATACCAGTACACGGACACTTGTTAGCGACCAAACGAGCACCAACGGAACCTGTCAGTTCAGCTTGAACCCTGGGACATACAATGTCGAAGGGTATTTTATCGGAAGTTCCGGATGGGGAGAGGAAGTTTGGGGAAGTCAGTCAGGCGTTTCCCTGACATCAAGCGGAACTGCCGTAACTATTTCTCGAACAACTCCCTACGTAACCGATGTTCGCATCTTGAATGGCGGATCGGATGTCACCTCCAGTAGCGTGGTTCAGTGGACGCCATTGCAGATTAAGGTATTGACCCTTGCAACGTTGAGTACGTCGGAGGGGAGAATCACGATTCGAATGGATCGGGACAAGATATCTCCTTACGATTTACCGGATACCTCCTTGACTCAGACCATACAGACAACGGGTACAAACTTTTCGTTCAATTGGACGCCTTCAGTAGCTGGTACCTATTACGTCTCATTGAAATTGGAACGTAATCCGAGTAACAATCCCAAAATAACTGATACATGGGCATGGACGCAGCGCATTACAGTCACCCCCGATTTCATAACGGAAACCATCAGTTCCCCCGGAAGGCCTTTGGGGGAGATCAATCCGACTCAAGGTTCATCTTACACGTATTCCACGACTTTCGCCGTTACGAGTACCAATGATCCAGTGCAATACCGCTTCAATTGGGGAGATGGCACGGCGTCGTCGGCGTGGTCAAGCTCCACCAGCATGGCGCACACTTGGAATGTCTCGGGAGTGAGGACGGTAACCGTGGACGCACGGTGCCAAACGCATACAAGCATAACCAGCGTATCCTCGCCACTAAGCGTTACGGTGGCCGCCCCGCTAGCCACTGGTGATCTTGGTGTGACGTTAAAAAATATCAATGGCGCAAATGCTGATGCATCAAGAACAAAAATCATTCTTTATACTTCCCCGGTTCAGACAAAAACAGCACAAAATCCTGCGACATTCATCTCTGTAAAGGCTGGATCATATAACCTCGAAGGATACTACCTCGGGACATCGTGGGGTTATGAATACTGGGGAAATATGCCAAATCAAAAAGAGGTTTTTGCATATACGACAAACTACGCCGAGATAACCCGGACACGCCCCACAATGGATGTCAAAGTTTATAATGGAACGACCGATGTAACCTTCGGCATGGTTACAGCAGGGACACCGTTGACCATCAAAGTGACTGCTACAAGCCATTCTTCGGACACTCCAACCTGCCAAGTTTTCCTTTGTGTCGGAACTAGCAATTCTGCCAGTTACGGGAAAAGTTATGCCGAACCCTCCACACCCCAAACACTTGTCGCCGGTTCATCGAAAACATTTTCGTTTCCCTATACGCCGACTTCGTCAGGGACGGTTTATGTGGCAGTTGGCTTGGAGGCGACAACGCCCGGCTCAAGTGACGTTGCGTTGGTCGATTCCTGGCCCTGGACTTCTCGATGTACTGTGCAGGCGGGGGAAACCATCAGTTCCCCCGGAAGGCCTTTGGGGGAGATCAATCCGACTCAAGGTTCATCTTACACGTATTCCACGACTTTCGCCGTTACGAGTACCAATGATCCAGTGCAATACCGCTTCAATTGG
>CAITYL010000203.1 GCA_903896595.1 uncultured Lentisphaerota bacterium | reverse complement strand
CATGACCGGCGTCGAAGAAATCCTAAACCTGCAACCGAACGGGGCAAAAGCCAAGCCATACCAGGTGAAACAGGTCCGGGATGTGATCCTCAAATATCGTATGGCGCAGGAGGAATGACCCATGGCAAGCAAATACGAAATCATCATTTTTTGGAGCGACGCGGACAAAACGTTCATCGCCGAGGTTCCCGAATTGCCGGGGTGCATGGCCGACGGCAAAACGTATCACCAAGCTCTTGCCAACGCCGAAGTCATCATTCGGGAGTGGATCGAAACCGCCAAGGGGCTTGGGCGTACCATCCCTCAGCCGCGGGGACGCCTTACCTTTGCATAAAATGGTTTAAGTTTGGAGTGCGGCGCCGAGTTGCCGCACTTCACATGGGATTCAACGGGATACGGATAAAAAGCAAACCTAACGCAGCATACATGACCGACTCGCATGCTCGTTTTTGTTTGGTTTTGCGGATTCCGCAGGCCGCTTCTGTGCAACAAACCACGATTGGAACAGCAGGGGCGGCCTGCGAAATCCGCAAAAGGTACAAAAAGGTTTGACGGAGGGTTTGGGAACCACCTTTCCTCAAAAGGGGGTTCCCAACATCGTCTGACCATACTATCATGCACCCGGGCGCCCCGCCTGTCAGGTGACCGGAAGCTGAAAATGGCCGGGCGGCGCGGCCAGCACGCGGCGAACGGTCTGCGAGAGCATGCTGGCCGAGAACGGCTTTTGCAGGAACGCGGTTTCGGTGTCGAGCACGCCGTAATGGGCAATGGCGTTGCCGGTGTAGCCAGAGATGTACAGAACCCGGGTGTCGGGCCGCCCAGGTGCAAGACGGCGGGCCAGTTCATGCCCGTTCATGCCGGGAAGAATCACGTCGGTAAGCAACAGGTGGAGCGGTCCCTGGTGACGGTCGGCCAACTCGCAGGCTTCGGCCGGGCTTTCCGCCGCCGTGACGTGAAACTTGGCTTGTTCCAACATAGTCACGAGCAGCAGGCGAACACTGGGGTCGTCTTCCACCAGCAGAACATTTCCCCCCAGGGCGGAGGCGGGCATGGCATCATCTCCCGGACCAATGTCGGCCTCTTCCGTCTCAATGGGGCCGGAGGCAAGAGGAAAAAACACCTTAAAGGTGGTGCCCCGGCCCGGTTCACTGTAAACCCAAAGGTGACCACTGCTTTGCTTGATGATGCCATAGACCACCGCCAGGCCAAGGCCGGTGCCCCGGCCAGAGTCCTTGGTGGTGAAGAACGGTTCAAACAGGCGGGCGCGCACCTCGGCGGACATGCCGACCCCCGTGTCCGTGACCGCGAGCATGACATAGCGTCCCGGGGCAATCTCGGCGTGGCGCGCGGCCGCGGTGGCGTCAAGATGAACATTCGCGGTTTCGATGGTCAATTGCCCCCCTTCGGGCATGGCATCGCGGGCGTTGACGGTCAAATTAAGCAGAACCTGCTGCATCTGACCGGGGTCCACTTTGACCGGGCGCAGCTTGCCGTCCAGACAAACGGCAAGCTGGATGGTTTCGCCAAGCAACCGTTTCAGCATTTTTTCCATGTCGTGAACCACGCCGTTGAGATCAAGCACCCGCGGTTGCAAGACTTGCCGACGGCTGAAGGCCAGCAGCTGCGCGGTGAGCGCGGCGGCACTGGCGGTCGCCTTCAAAATCTGCTCAAGATGACTGTCGCCCCCGGTCTGATGAACGACCGGGCGCAACAAATTGGCGTGGCCCTGGATGACCGTAAGCAGGTTGTTGAAGTCATGAGCGACCCCGCCGGCCAACTGGCCAATCTCCTGGAGTTTTTGGGCCTGATGGAACTGGGATTCCAAACGCTTCTGCTCGGTGACATCGGTGTACATCGCCATGATCGTGACGATGTCACCGCGTTCATTGCGCACCGGGGCGACCGACAAAATCGTGTTGATGAAGCGCCCGTCCTGATGCAGGCGCCGCCGTTCCGCGCCGACGATACAACGGCCGGCCAGGACTTCATCCCAGGCCTGCCGCACCGCCGCGGCGTCCTCTGGAGGAATGATGGGCAGGGGCTTGCCGACCACGTCCTCGGCGGTCCAGCCAAACATCTGTTCGGCGGCGTTGTTCCAGGTTTGCACGCGGCCTTCGAGATTGAGGGTGACAATGGCCAGCGGGGAGGAATTGATCAGCGCGCGCAGACTGCCCACGGTCTGGCGCAGCACCCGTTCGGTCCGCACCAGATCGTGCCGGTCCCGCAACGCCTGCAGGCCGTAAGCGAGATCGTTGGCCAGTTCCTGAAGCATGGCCTGTTCGCGGGCATCGAACGGGTTGATGCGATCCGCGTCCACGCCGAGGACGCCGTGAAGCTGGCCGGGCAACACGATGGGGAACAGGGCGCAGGCCCGGATGCCCTGGCCATGGGCAGCCGCCTGCCAGCTACCAGGGGAAGCGGCATCGGGAACGAGTTCCTGAACCACCATGGGCTGCGACGCTTGGCAAACCGCAAGGCCGGGAGCCGTGCCGGCCAACAGCACGGAGGGCTGGGCGGAGCCGCCACCCCGGCGGTGACCGGCCATCATCCGCCAGCCCTGGGGGGTGGCGGCCGAGTCTGGAAACAGCACCCACGCCTGGCGATAATCGCCCGCCTCCATCAGAACGGCACAAACCTGATCCAGCAATTCCTGCTCGGTGGTGGCGCGGAACAGCCATTGGCTGCTGGCGCTGAGAATGTTCATGAAGCGGTTGCTGCGCCGCAGTTCGTCCCGGGTCCGGGTTTCTTCACTGACGTCATGGAGCAGTCCGAAACAATAGCGCATTTTTCCCTGCGCATCCCGAATGGCATCGCCGCGCTGCCACGCCGGGAACCGCCGGCCTTCGCCGTCCAGACTCTCGCAAACGCCCTCCCAAGAGCCGCCGTTAAGCAACGAGGGCAGCAGATCATCCTCCAAAATGGACCGCGACTCCTCCGAATAGTAGTCGCGGTAATTGAGGGTCAACGCCTCGACCTTGGGGCGTTTGAACAGGCGTTCATGGGCCGGATTGACGTAAACCAAGCGACCCTCCGGCGTGGCGACGGAGATCGCTTCTTGTGACGATTCGACGATGGCCCGGAACAGCCACGCCTCATCGCTTTTGGCGCGCAGTTTCCGGTTGCCCCGGATGAACACCAGCACCAAGACCAGAAGCAAGGCCCCCACCAGGCTCACGTACAATTTGGCCATGGAGGCGTACTCCGGGTTCAGCACCCAGCCCCAGTCCAAAAGTAAGCATGATTCCCACATAAAAACGCCCCTACAACAGGGAAACACACCAGCCATGAGGGTCCGGGACTTCGCCGTACTGGATGGCGGTGACCCGCTTGTACAACTTCTCCAGGACCGGCCCGCAACCGTCCTCGGGACCGACCCGGATCACCGTGCGCCCATGGACGATCTCATGCACCGGGGTGATGACCACAGCGGTGCCACAGGCGCCGACCTCGCTCATCTCCAGGACCTCGTCGAAGGCCACTTGGCGGGCCTCCACGTTCATGCCCATGTCCTTGGCCAGCGTCTGCAAGGTGTCGTTGGTGACACTGGGCAGGATGGACGGCGATTTCGGAGTGACATACCGGCCGTCCCGGGTGATGCCGATGAAATTGGAGGTGCCGAATTCCTCGATGTAACGGTGCGTCTTGGCATCCAGATAAAGCTCGACCGCGAAGCCTTGCTCATGAGCCTTGAGATGCGGCTCCAAGCTGGCGGCGTAATTGCCGGCCACCTTGACGTGGCCCATGCCGAGCGGCGCGGCGCGGTCATAATCGTCAAAGACCACGGCGCGCACCGGTTTGAGGCCGCGCTTGTAATAGGCCCCAACCGGGGTCACCAAAATAAGGAAGATATATTCGTTGGCCGGACTGACCCCGATTTGGGCACCCGAGCCGAAAAGCAAGGGGCGAATGTAAAGCGACCCGCCGGTGCCATAGGGGGGGACAAAGTTGCGGTTGGCGATCACCACCTTGCGAATGGCCGCCAAAAACAGCGCTTCCGGAATTTCCGGCATGCAGGTGCGCCGGGCCGTCAGGTTCATGCGCCGGGCATTCATCTGCGGCCGGAACACCCGGAGGTGGCCATCCTGGCAACAAAACGCCTTGAGCCCTTCAAAGGCCGACTGGCCATAATGCAGGGCGGTGGCGGCAATGTGCAGTTTGAGGTAGGGCGATTTTTTCAGCCGCCCCGGCCCCCAGGCGCCGTCCCGCCACACATGTTCGAGGTGGCAGTGGGTGCGTTGGTAGCTGAACCCCAGGTTTTCCCAATCGATCGTGACGTCCGGCAGAGAAGGCATGTTCATGATGTTTGACTGACGTGGTGCGGACACGGGGGTTGCGGAAACTGTGTGGTACCGTAATCTAATCCGGGCGCAACCGCCACTTCAACCGGCTGTGACCCGCGGGCGGCACCGGCAGGCGGCGGCCAAAATTGCCTTCACGGAACGCGGCGGCCCCGGCCAGCGGCAATTGGCTCCGGGCGGCAATGACACCGGCATGACTGTCAATGGTACGGGCCCGCATTTCATGGCCGGTGGCCACCGCGTTGGCGCGGCGAACTTCGGCCTGGGCCTGGGCGATCTGCTTGTCCGTTTCCGCCCGGGCGGCGGCCAGGCGCGCGCCAACATTGTCCAACACATCCACGGCGGCAATGTCCACCGACAAAATCTCAAAGCAGGTGCCACTGTCCAAGCCGTGCTCCAGCAGATAGCGGGAGATCCGTTCCGGTTCGGCCAAAATCTCCTTGTGACTGGCGGCGCGGCCAATGGCGGCGACGATCCCTTCGCCCACACGCGCCACCACGGTGTCTTCACCGGCGCCGCCAACCAGCCGGTCCAGATTGGTGCGGACCGTGACCCGGGCGCGCACGCCCAGGCGGATGCCGTCCTGGCACACCCCGGCGATGGCCTGGACGGGCGCGTTGGCCGGCGGCACGGCCAGCACTTTGGGATTGACCCGGGCCCGCACGGCCGCCACCACTTTGCGGCCGGCCAGATCCAGCCCGGCAATCTTGGCAAAATCCACGACCAGCCCGGCTTTCTGGGCTGAAATGAGGGCCTCGGTCACCCCCTCCAGATCGCCCCCCGCCAACAGGTGCGCCTCCAAGCGCTCCCGCGGCACCGGCATGCCCGCCTTGGCCAGGGCGATGCCGGCATTGACAATCCGTTCCGGGGCGACCTGCCGCAACCGCATGAACGCCATCTCCAGCAAACTGACCGGCACGCCCGACGCCTTGGCCTGAAGCCAAAGCGGGAGAAAACTGGCAACCAACACCGCCAGGGCAAGCAGCGGCAAGGCAACCAAGGCCGTCAAGATGAGTAGGAAAGGCATGAATTCTAACCCGCGTGCAGCGCGCCACGTCCCAGGCCCCGTGACCAAAGACCAGGTTTCAAGTGCCAGAATTGCCCGACACCCGACACCTGACACCCGCCGGTTTCACCAGGGATTCCCTTCAACTGGCGCGATAATTGGGGGCGTCCTTGAGCACTTTCACGTCATGAGGATGAGCTTCGTGCAGACCGGCGGCGGAAACCCGCACAAAACGGGCGCGCTGGTGCAGTTCGGAAATGGTGCGGCACCCGCAATAGCCGAGCGAAAAACGCAGCCCGCCAATGTATTGGTGCAACACATCGCGAACATGGCCGCGATAAGGCACCAATCCTTCGATGCCCTGAGGCACCAGTTGGTCGGACGTCTCGACTTCGTTGTGTCCGTAGCGTTCGCGGCTGCCCTTGTGCGTCTTCATCGCCTCCAGACTGCCCATGCCGCGATAGACCACATAGGTGCGCCCTTGGTGCAGAATGCGTTCCCCGGGGCTTTCTTCGGTACCGGCCAGGGCCGACCCCATCATCACACAGTCGGCGCCGGCGGCCAAGGCCTTGGCCACGTCGCCGGAATAGACAATGCCACCGTCGGCGATCACCGCGACGGACTTGCCCACGGCTTGGCGCACCCGGTAAACCGCCGTCAGTTGCGGAATGCCGACCCCGGCCACCACGCGGGTGGTGCAGATGGAGCCGGGACCGATGCCAACCTTGATGGCGTCGGCGCCGGCATCCAGCAGCGCCTTGGCACCTTCGGCGGTGGCCACATTGCCGGCCACCACGTCGATGGCGGGAAAACGCGCCTTGACCATCTTGACGGTTTCGATCACGCCCTTACTGTGACCGTGCGCCGTGTCCACCACCAGGGCGTCGGCCCCCGCGGCGGCCAGGGCCTCGATCCGGGCGTCCTCATACGGACTGACGGCGGCGGCCACACGCAGGCGGTGCCCGGCGTCACGATTGACGGCGGGTTCGAGAACCTTGATCAGGGTTTTGGTGTCCTGAAAACTATACAACCCTTTGAGGCGCCCAACCGCATCAACAATCGGCAGTTTGCCCACTTTGTGCTCAATCATGATGTTATACGCCTCGCGCAGCGTGGTGCCCGGCTTGGCGGTGATCAACTGGCGAGTCATGACGTCTTTCAGGGTGACGTCCATGTTGGTGAGAAACTTCATGTCCCGCGCGGTCAGGATCCCCACCACCCGGTCATCCTCATCCACCACCGGAAAGCCGCTGAACTGGTATTTCTTCCGCTCCTTCTCGGCCATGACATCCGCGAGCCGCATGTCCTGGCGGTAAACGATCGGGTTCATGATCAAGCCGTTGAGGTAATGCTTGACCAGAAAAACCTGCTCCGCCTGTTCTTCCGGAGTTTGGTTTTTGTGAATGACCCCGATGCCGCCCAGGCGCGCCATGGCAATGGCCATCTCGGTTTCCGTAACCGTGTCCATGGCCGCGCTGACATAAGGAACATTGACTTGAATGTTCCGGCTGAACCGTGAACCGGTGTCGGTGTCCGCCGGCAGAAAATCAGCGTACTGGGTTTCCAGGGACACATCGTCAAAGGTCAGTCCCTCATGGGGAAAACTGGCCATGAATTGGTCCATGAACGAGTTCTTCACGACAGCGCCTCCCCGGCGGCGGGCGACTCCTTGGTGGCGGCGTCGGCAACGCGGATAGTCACCTTTTTGCGGTTGCCGCCCAAATCCGGGCCACTTTCAGCAAAAATGCCGGTGACGTCTTTCAGCGCCAAATGAATGGCGCGGCGTTCGCCGGCGTTGAACGGGCCGATGGTCTTGGGCGTGCCCCAGCGTTTGACTTCCTTGGCGGTGTCCAAAGCCATCTGGCCGGCGGCACCACCGGTATCGCTGTCTTCGCCACCGCGCTCCTCGCCTTCACCGCGAAAACCCCGGGGCGGACCGCGGCGCTCACCGCGATCATCCCGTTCACCGCCACGATCCGAACGGGGACCGCGGGGGGGGCCGCGACGCTCGCCACGGTCGCCGGCCGGCGCGGCTGGGACCTCGCCGGGAACGTCGCCGGGCGCGCCACCCCGGCGCTGACTGCCTTCCACGTCAATCTTGATGAACGGCGCGTATTCGTCCTGTTTTTTGGAGATGCGGTTCAGCAACAGTTCCAAGCTGTCGATGTGCTGGCCGTTGCGGCCAATGACCCGGCCGGCCTCGGCGGTGCGGATGCGCAACACCGCGTCACCCTCGCCGCCGCCCGCGTCTTCCACCGTTGCTTCGATCCCCAACAAACTCAACATTTTCTGCAACGTCGAAACCGCCGCAGTTGCCTGTGCCTGACTCAATGCCATGATCCGTTGACTCCTGGTTTCAGATAAGGTGGCGCCCATCCGGCGCCCCGCATGTTGGTGGATGTTCGTGGCCACGCCCGGAGGTGGATACCACGGGACGGCGGCGTAGCCGTTGCAAGAGCTTGCGTTAAACTCATAAAATACATCCTGAAACGGTGATTGTCTAATCACGGTTGACACAGCGGCGTTCCCGGGCGCATGTCAGTTCCGTAGGGATTCCCTCTATCGCGGCAAAAGAGGGCGTATAAACCGCGTCAACCGCGAACCGGGCTGGCGCTTTAGAGTGTCGCCGGCTTGACACGTCGGAAGCGGAAACCGGGATTACAGTGTCATGATAGTTTTCAGTAGGCTCATGAGGAGGTTGAACTGATGCCGGACAATCGTCCTGCCCCCGACCGGGCCACCCTGGCCCGCTACACCCGCAACCTGGAACGGGAACGGGACGCCGTCGTCCTTTACGACAGCCTGGCCGCCAGCGAGCCCAATCCCGCCGTGGCCGGCATCTACCATCAACTGGCCGGGACCGAGCGCCGCCATGCCGCCATTTGGGAAACCCGGCTGACGGACGCCGGCGGCACCGTCCCCCCTGTCCGGACCGGCCTCCAGACGCGCTTTCTGAACTGGCTGGGCCGCCGCTTCGGCGCCGCCGTGGTCCTGCCCGTGGTGACCCGCCTGGAACGGCATGCCGGCGCGGAATACGCCGGCCAACCGGAAACGGAAGTCCCGAACATGATCGGTGAGGAACGCGCCCATGCCCGGGTTTTTCAGATGCTGGTCCAGAACAACCGCGGCGTGGAAGGCGAGACCATTGCGCGGCTGGAAGGCCGCCACCGTTCCACCGGCGGCAACGCCCTGCGCGCCGGCGTGCTCGGCGCCAATGACGGCCTGGTCTCCAACTTCAGCCTGATCATGGGCGTGGCGGGCGCCGAAATGGGCGCCGCCGCAAGCAACCCGCATCTGGTCCTGATCACCGGCCTGGCCGGACTACTGGCCGGCGCCACCTCCATGGCGCTCGGCGAGTGGCTGTCCGTGCAGAGTTCGCGCGAACTGTTCGGCCACCAGTTGGCGGTCGAGAAGGACGAATTGCAGGGCGACCCCGAATCAGAGCGCGAGGAACTGGCGCTGATCTACCAGGCCAAGGGCCTGCCCGCCGCCGAGGCCAAGGCCCTCGCCGCCCGCCTGCTGGCCGATCCCAAGACCGCACTGGACACCCTGGCCCGCGAGGAACTGGGGATCAATCCGGATGAACTCGGCGGCTCCGCCTGGGAGGCCGCCATCACCTCGTTCCTGCTCTTCGCCGCCGGCGCCATCCTGCCGGTGATCCCGTTCTTCTTCCTGACCGGCCCGGCGGCCATCGTCCTTAGCGCCGTCCTCGGCATGGCCGGCCTGTTCACCATCGGCGCGGCGATCACCCTGGTCACCGGCCGCAATCCCTGGTTCAGCGGCCTGCGCATGGTCGTCTTCGGCCTGGCCGCCGCCGCCCTCACCTTCGGCATCGGCCACCTCATCGGTGCCAACCTCGCCGGGTGATGGGGCGGACGTTAGCGTCCAACGGTGATACGTGATGGAAAAAGTTCACACACGTTTGAACAGGAGGCCGCAGAGAAGTTTTTCTCCGTTCTCTCCGGATTTCTCCTGTTCAAATTATTGAAAGGCATTGAGAAGATATGGCGCGTAGATGCGGTTTTCGGAAGTGTCAACGTTTTCTGATTTCTTCGTGACTTCGTGTCTTCGTGTGAGATCTTTGGTTTGGTTTCGGCTATGCCGGGTTGGGTTGTTAGGCAATAGGCTGTAGGCAAAACCGAGCGTCGCGTTCAGTGGAAACCGGAGTTTCGACCTCCAAGCACAAGGCGATGGCTTCCTGAATCCGCTTCATCAGGACATCAAGCGACTTGGCCTGGGTATGACATCAGCGCAAGGCCGGCACGGACGCGATGAAGTATCCGTCTTCGTCCTGCTCAATGACAACATTGAATTCTCTGGTCATCCGCAACCCCCGCGCCTTGTTTAATACAACATAACCGCAACCGTCGAAACCGCCGCCCTAACTCAACCATAAAAAGATCAAACCCAAGCCGTCGCAATAGCTTGACAATTTGAACACCGCTGAGTGCGGGGGCCGTCCTCATTTTCCTTTGCCTTTTTTGCTTTGATTTGACGCGCTTAAATAATGCTGGCTTTCTTTGATCCTGGCTTGTTTTTCTTCCAGCCGTTTATTGATTTTGCACGCTTGTTCGAGATGTGCGTTCTGTCTCTCAATTATTTCTGCTGGTGCCAATTCAGGCGGATGGGCCAAGGCCATCTGCATGATCTCTGCAACGCAATTTTTATAACTATCGGGTTTTCCGGTATAATTATAGCCAATGCCGTTATGGTCTTTAATTTCAAAGAAAAACTTGTTCTTATTGGTCCGCCACAGAATAATATCGAACCATTTCCCAGCTTCGTGTGTCTCTTTTATTTTTAACATTTGGCCATTTCCTAGGGTTGCCTTCACCACCAAAATAAACGCTATAAGGATAGCACACAAAGCGAAAAATGCGAGTTTTCGCGGCCCGTTTTTTAACTTCAACCGGATTGAGCGCCCTCACCGCCGGCCCCGGTCACCTCATCGGATACCGGATATGCGCTCACACTGAGTTCCATTCCCAGCTCCGCGAACAAGCCCAAGTCGGACGGCGACAGGATCAGGCTTGCCGAAAACTGGCGGGATCCCCCGACGGACAAGCCGACATCCAGCTGGGTCGACAACTCAGGGGACGCCAGAATCGCACCGCTTGTTTTGCAGGTGGCGAGAAATTCCCGCAGCTTCACCATGAGCGCCGCTGGATTGTCCACATCGGCCACACAAGCATTGAAACCGGAATCCTCATTCACAGCACCGCGTCGCCCCGGGTCGCCCTTTTTCCATTCCCGGTCAACGTCCAGATTAAGCGCCGAACGCACAGCGGCAAGCGCAGCCGCAGACCCCGTGGCCCGTAATACGGCAATATTCATAGTTTTACCAACAACCATTGTTCTTTTAACAAATATTATGGACCGGATTCCGCTTGAGGTTGCGCAACCAATGGCCCGCCAGGACAAACCATGGCGGAATTAATGGTAACGCGATCATACCGGCCCGGTGCAATAGCGTAGTTGATTCAGGAAAATTATAACGATGAAACACCCACAGCACAAAACTGCCGACAACCGCCAGGGTGAGCGTCCATTGAACTCGTTTTGCGGCTTGAAATAAAGGTGAAACAACAAAACCGCAGAGAAAAAATAAAAGTATTTCTGGTCCCAATGTGAATAGACTAAAATAAAAACCCGCGTCCGCAAGATAATTCAACAAAGGTAGCCACCACTGCGAAAACAGAATGGTGATAACATGAATGAATGATAGTGACAGTAGTATGACTGCCGCATTACAAAGCATCTGCTTCACGCCGTTTGGCAACTTTTTATCCCGGTCAAGATCGCTATTCTGTTGTTTAACCAGATCAACCAACTTAACCCCCATGCCCAAAATAAATGAGTAGATCATGAGGGTAAATAAAATAAATAACATTATCAATAAATTATCAACCACTACAATACCAGTTGTCATTAATGCATTATTAGTTTTATTTCCATAATTAATTATATTATTTTCGAACCAAACAAAAAACATTGCGCCTAATAATGACACAAGGCGGACATCAGACTTCTTAAAGACAATCCGCAACAGGGCGCCAACGGAAACGGGAAAACACAACGATAACACAGTAAACAACACGGCATCAACGACATAGCCTGCATAAATGGCATAAAAAGTGAACATACCACATCGTTCCTTTGATTTCCAATGCGGTGAACACGATCATCCGTTAACTAGCGACATGCCGCCCAACGCATTCACGACTACCCCGTTCGGCATGACTATAACGCACCATTAAAACGCCAACAATAATTTTTCTGCGGCCCGGCTGCCACGGCGCTGGGCCGCAGAAAAAAGGTTTGGAAAAGGCAGGGGCGCGGGGATGGAAAAACCTTTCCTCAAAAGGTTTTTCCGTCCCCGCAGTTTCACTCTTCAAAGCCCACACTGGCCTTCAAGGGTGCCGTCGGGACGTGCGGCCGTGAGCAACACGTCGCACCAGGTGCCGGGGGCGAGCTCGGCGGGGGCGTTGGCGAGGCTGACCCGCAGGTAGTTGTCGGCAAGACCGACGCGGTGGCCGGCGGCGTCCCGCTGCTCCTCCACCAGCACGGTCGCGCGGCGACCGAGCTGGGTCTGCCGAAAGGCGGCGGCCAACTGCTCGCCCGCGAGCGTGAGGCGCCGGCAGCGCGCGCCGGCCAGGCGCTCGGGGGGACGTCCGGGCATGGCGGCCGCACGGGTGCCGGGGCGCGGCGAGAACGGAAAAACGTGCAGGTAAGCGAGCGGCAGCCGTTGCACAAAGCCCAGGCATTCCTCGAAAATGGCGTCCGTCTCGCCCGGCAGTCCGGCAATGATGTCCGTGCCCAGGCACAGGCCGGGCACCGTCGTCACGGCCTGTTCCGCCAGAGCTGCGAACTCCGCAACGGTGTAGGGGCGGCCCATGGCGCGGAGAATGGCGTCGTGGCCGTATTGCAATGGCGGGTGCAGGAAACGGCAGAAGCGGTCGGGCTGTTGCCGCATCAGCTCCAGCACGGGCGTGACCGTCGGACCGGGCTCCAGCGAACTGAGCCGCAACCGGAAATCGCCGGGCACCGCCGCCAGCGCGGCCAGCAGTTCCGGCAGCCCCGCGGCACCGTCGCGGTAAAGGCCGAGATTGACGCCGGTGACCACGATCTCGCGATGGCCGCGGACAACCAATTCCCGGGTTTCGCGCACGGCGTCCGCCAGCTCCCGCGAGCGCGGCGCGCCGCGCACCTGTGGAATGATGCAGTAAGCACAGTGGCAGTTGCAGCCGTCCTGCACCTTGAGATTAGCCCGGGTATGGTCGCGAAACAGGCCGACGCCGGGTTCCCGGAACAAGGACGTCGGTTCCGAAGGCATGGCCGCTTGGGAACCCCCTTTTGAGGAAAGGCGGTTCCCAAACCCTCCGTCAAACCTGTTTGTGCCTTTTGCGGATTCCGCAGGCAGCCCCGCAGTCCTCATCGTGGCCAGTCGCCCACCAGCTGCCTGCGGAATCCGCAAAAATGAACAAAAGTTTTGGGAAGGGGGATGCAGAGCGAACATGTGAGCGACCCGGCGGAGCCGGGGCTGCGGAGCGCGAAGCGCGGGGGGAGCACCCTTTTCCAAAAGGGTGGCCCCAACAGCAACCGGCAGCCAGGCTTCGGGCTTGGATTTGAGGGAGTTGGGCACCACGGCATTGGCGCCGGCGGCATGCGCCCAGGTGGCGGCCTCCGCCAACTGCGCCTCGCAGCCGGTCAGGACCAGCCAGGCATCCGGGAACCGGCGGCGCGCGGCGCGCAGCAGGTTGCGGGTTTTGCGCGCGGCGGCGCCGGTGACGGTGCAGCTGTTGAGCACCAGCAGGTCGGCCGGCGCACCCCAGTCCACCAGATCGAAACCGAGCGCCTGCAGCCGGCCGGCCAGCAACGCGCTCTCGGCCTGGTTCAGCCGGCACCCCAGCGTATGAATGGCCGCTTTTTTAACCATGACTGGCAACAGGTGAGTTTTCTTCGCGAGCTTGGCGATCTTGGCGAGAGAAAAAAATCACCGTCCGCGGAATTATTCATGTAACGTCAAGATTGTTGTCCCGGCTTCAATCGGTGAGGCCACAATGGGAGGATCAGCAGCCCCGACTAAAGTCGGTACAACAAACTAGACCGGACAATCAGACCTGGACATCGTCAACTTTGGCGGCGGCATCGGCAGCGGCGAGGACGGGGGCAATGCATTCGGCCAGGAAATCGTCGACCTGCTCGGGGGCGCGGCCGACAAAGCGGCGGGCATCGAGAAGCTTGGGCAGTTCGCCGCGGATGGCGGCGAACAGGGGATCGGCGGCGATGCGTTCGAGGAGGTCGTTGGGCTGGCCGTCCTCCTTGACCCGGCGGCCGGCAGCCATGGAATGACGGCGGACGGACTCGTGCAGGTTTTGGCGGTCGCCGCCGGCGGTGACCCCGGCCATCAGGATCGCCTCGGTGGCCATGAATGGCAGTTCCGCCTGGACATGGGTGGCAATGACTCGCGGCCAGACCTGCATGCCCTTGGAAACATTGGCGAGCAGGGAGAGAATGATGTCGGCGGCGAGAAAGGACTGGGGCAGCGACAGGCGGCGGTTGGCCGAGTCGTCCAGGGTGCGCTCGAACCATTGGGCGGCATGGGTTTGGGCGGCATTGTCGGCCAGGTTCATGAGGAAGCGGGAAAGGCCGCAAACGCGTTCGCAGCGCATCGGGTTGCGCTTGTAGGCCATGGCGCTGGAGCCGACCTGGTTGCGCTCGAACGGTTCCTCGATCTCCTTGAGATTGGCCAGCAACCGGATGTCGGTGGCCATTTTGGCGGCGGACTGGGCCAGACCGGAAAGCACCGCCAGCACCTGGAAGTCGAGCTTGCGCGTATAGGTCTGGCCGGAGACCGGGACGCTCGTTTTGAACCCCATCATGGCGGTGACGCGCCGATCAAGGGCCTTGACCTTTTCATGGTCGCCCTGGAACAGTTCGAGGAAACTGGCCTGAGTGCCGGTGGTGCCCTTGACGCCGCGGAACGGCAGGTCGGCAATCAGGCGGTCCATGGCGTCGAGGTCCAGGCGCAGGTCATAGAGCCAAAGACAGGCGCGCTTGCCGACGGTGGTGAGCTGGGCCGGCTGGTAATGGGTGAAGCCGAGGGTGGGCAGGTCGCGGTACTGCCGGGCAAAGTCGCCCAGACGCCGGAACACTTCCAGCAACTTGCCGCGCAACAGCATGAGGCCGTCGCGCATCTGGATCAATTCGGTGTTGTCGGTGACGTAGCAACTGGTGGCGCCGAGGTGGATGATCGGGCGCGCCTCCGGACATTGTTCGCCGTACGCATGAATGTGGCTCATGACATCGTGGCGGACTTCTTTTTCCTTGGCCTCGGCGACCTCGAAATTGACCTGGTCCTGGAACGCTTCAAGCTGGGCGACCTGGGTGTCGGTGATGGCCAGGCCCAGTTCCTTTTCCGCCTTGGCCAGGGCGACCCACAGGTGGCGCCAGGTGGTGAACTTCTTCTCGGGCGACCAGTTAAAGTTCATTTCCCGGCTGGCATAGCGCTGGGACAGGGGATTTTCGTAGAACGAACGGTCCATGGCACGGTGTTCCTCGGCGTGGGGGATGACAAAGGGCAAAAATATACACCCCGCCGCAACCGGGGGCATGGGGCGTGAAACGTGAAGGCGTGATGCGTGATGTGAAGGCGCATCACGCATCACGGGCCGGCTTCATCCGATGGCCGGGCGAGGGTGGCCGCCGGTGGCGCCACGGGAAAGGGGGGCACAACGGGGGCCAGGTCGTGATGGCCGGCGCGGGAGACCAGGGTCTTGCTCTTCCAGAACCGACGGAAATCGGCATCAAAACGGTCCATATCCACCCCGTCCCACGCAGCGGCATTGGCCTGGGCCGGATCGCCGGTCTTGACCAGGGTCCGGTAATAGGCGGCGGGGATGGCGGCATAGGCTTCCATGCCCTTGACCACGGGGGCGCCCTTGAGCAGGAAATACATGAGCGCCCAGGCGGAGACATAGTGGTCGATAATCTGTTCCCGGCCGCCGGCCACAAAGGCGGGATAGCCCATGGCGACAAACTCACGGGTGGTGAAGCGGTTGTCAGCCAGGAGAAGGCGGGCGCGCTCAAACTTGCGGACGTCCGGCGCAATCTCCGGCGCCCCGCCCCCCCTGCCCTTGCGCACCAGGTCTTCAAACAGGGCGGCATTGCCTTCATTGAACCAGGCGGCGGCGTTGGCGCGGCGGGTGGCGTAGAACAAATACTGATGGAACCCCTCGTGGCAGGTCGTCCGCAGCAACTGGTCCCGGCGGTCCCCGCTACCGGGAAAATCCACTGGAGAGATGACCAGTTCGTCCCGGCGGGAATCCCACAGGCCGCCGCTCCAGGCCTGGTCTTTCCCCACATAATCCAAATACCCTTCGCGGCTATTGAACACCCGGACCACGCTGACCGCCGTCAAGGGTTGAAGCAACGGATAGACAAAGGCAATGGCCTGCCGGGCGACTTCCAGTGTCTTTTGCAGCTCATCCACGGTGGCGCGCTCCTTGAGGTTGGCCACCAGAATGTAGTTTTCGGTTTCCACATACCACCAGTCCTTGAGACTGCGGATGTTTTGGATGACCTTGGCGCGTTCGGCCGCATACTCCGGGGACCCTTCCGGCCTTTTCACGCCCCAGGCGGCTTTGCGCTGGCGCGCCGCCGTGGTGTCGACAACGGGTGAAAAGGTCACGGCCTGGGCCAGTTGCTGGCAAACCTTGCGGCTCCGTTCCTGGTCTCCGCCGGGCTCCAGGACGTAAAGCAGGAACAGCCGCTGCGCAGGAGCCTTGCGGTTAACGACCCAGTAGCCGTCACGAACCGTGCCATCCGCCGCCGGCTGAAAGCGAAATTGCTGAACCGTGGTGGCGGGCAGCTCCTTCAGCGGGCGCGGTTCGCCGTCGGGCTCCGCATCGGCAAAGGTCTGCGCCCACTCGCGCACCGCGTCGGCATCAGGGGGATCCGGCAGGACAGCCTGGGCGCGCCAGGCGTCATAATCGCCCCGGAGGACATACCCCTCCTGCAACACCGGTAGTTCGGTGGGCGCCACCAGGGTCGGCCGGCCGGCGTAAATCTTGGCGCCCGGCGCGCTCCAGTAGCCCACGCACTGGTCATGAAACCAGGCATCCTGCGCCTTGCACAGGTCAATTTCCTCGCCAGTGTCGTTCCGGCGCGCACGCGCCCCCTGCACCGCCGGCAACGGCCGGGCAACGGCATCCCGCAGCAGGCGGAAACGCGCGCCCACCGCCGGCACCGTTTCGTCCTTGCCCGGCTTGACCGGCGCCGCCTGGCCAGCCACGACACTGGCAAGGAAGACGCCCCCCACGATCATCGCCACTATCCGCTTGTGCCTCAGACAACGCATGCCAACCTCACTTCTATAGCTACCAAGCCAGATGTATTCTCCCGCAGAGGCGCGGAGGCGCAGAGAAACAGCCCGTTCATTTAAAATTTAACGAAGTGGAAAACCAAATTGGAGATTACAATTTTCCGGGCGTGGCGACGGGGGCAATGGCGTCCAGGCGGCGCAGGCGCCGGCGCAGGTCCCGACCCCACAACACCAGGGCGGCCGCGGCGCCGAGGGCGGCACAGGCACCGGCAAACCAGTCGCCATGCCGGGAGTAGAATGTCAACGGCGGATCCCGCCAGATCGGAATCTCGTAAAGGGCGGCGCCACGGACAAAGCGGTAGCCGGTGTCGGGGTCCCGAATCAGGTTGGTGACGCGGCCGTCGGGCAGAATGAGACAAGTGTCGCTGTTGTTGCCACTGCGCAACAAGGGCCGCCGGTTTTCGACGGCGCGAAACACCGCATGCAGAAGGTGCTGGCGGGCGCCGGCGCTCTCGGCATACCAGGCATCGTTGGTCAGCGTGATCAGCAGTTCGGCACCGCGGCAGGTGAACTGGCGGGCCAAATTCCCGAAGGCATCCTCATAACAGATCATCAGGCCGGCGCGAACCTGATCCGGCAGTCGGAAAATGGTGTATTCCCGGCCGGCGGTGAGGTCGCGCCCCATGCCGATCAACTCCACCAGCCAGGGCAGGTAGTGGCTGAACGGCACATATTCGCCAAAGGGGACGCGATGGATTTTGCTGTAACTGCCAGCGACCCGCCCATCGGTGGTGAAAAGCAGGGCGCTATTGAACATGAATGGCTCAACCGACTTGCCGTCCGGGCCGGTCCGGGGCAACAGTTCAAGAGTGCCGGCGAGCAGCGGCACCCCGAGTTCGGGCAGCAGCTTGCGGAGTTCAGCGGCGTACTGGGGATCCCAGCGGGCCGGCGCGGGTACGGCGGTCTCGGGCCAGACAATGAGCTGGGGCTTGTCCGGCCCGGCCACGGCGGCGCGGCTGAGAGTGACATAGGCGGCAATGGCGTCATCGAGCTGTTTCTGGGTCCAGGACCGGCTAAGCGGCAGACAACCCTGGACGGCAGTGACGCGCAGCACAGTGTCGGGACTGCCCAGCCCCGGCGTCCATTTCCCCAGGAAAAACACCCCCATAAAAAGCAGCGCCAGCACCATCAGCGGCCAGTGTACCGCCGCCTGCGCCGGACCGGCGGCACGCCGGCGCAACTGCTGCGCCAGCCGCGGCCAGGAACCCGCCAGGGCCAGATTCACCGCCACGATCAGAAAACTGAGGCCATAGACTCCGGTCCACGCCGCCAGCGGCAGCAGGCGCGCGCTGGCCCACTGGCTGATGCCGAGCTGGTTCCAGGAAAACCCGGTGAACAGCCAGCCGCGCACCCATTCGAGGCCCGTCCAGGCGCCGGCCAACAGAAGCATCACCGCCAACTGCCGGGGCGTGGTCAGCTCCCACAACCGCGGCGGCAGGCACGGCGCCTCACGGCCGGCCAGGGCACGAATGAGCGCCGCCGCCAGCAGATACCAGGCCATCGGATAGAGCGCGCAGTACAGCGCCAGCCAGCAGCCGGCGCCAAACCCGATCTCATTCAGCCAGAAAATATTGGGAATGAAAAACGCCAGGCCAAACCCATACCCAATAGCGGCGCGCATCCTCAGCGGTGCGGGCGCCGGCACCAGTAGCAGCGGCACCAGGGCAACCCAGGCCAGCAACGCCCATTCCACGGGCGGAAACGCCAGGTTCAGCAGTACCCCCGAGGCAACCGCCAGCGCCAGATGCCCCAGCCGCCGGCCAGGCCGGATCAGGCCGGCTAAATTTTCTTCCATGGGTTCCATGACTGCAAAGCCTCAATAATGTAAAAAAAGGAGGAGAAGTGGGAACGGGAAAACTTTTTGCAAAAAGGTTGTTCCCTACCGTTTTAATCGTCTGTGGCAATAACGGCGGTTACGGTAAGCGGAGCGCTTCCGTTTGCAACCCGCGCTAACGTGAAACAGGTAATCGTGCCGGTCACAAACGCGCAGCAGGCAATTCGGCCTGCGTTACCCCCTGCATGAACGCGTTTGCCATCCAGATTCCGGCATGCGAAGCTGCGCCGCATGATGACCGGCGCCGTGTTGCCAACTGGCGAGCAGCGGCATCAACGCAAAGCCCCCATTGCCGCCCTCCCCATCCCACCCCCATGGCAAACCCCGCCACCCCACTCACCATCCGGAAAAATCAAGATTAGAGCCTGTCCCCAAACTAATTCCCCCGGCAACGGTGACGGACTGGGGCACGTTCAAGGGTGGGCACCGTGCTCTATCCGCGTCTGTGGCGCTCGACGCCGCATGCGCCGTCCGCATGAAAGACCGCACACTGATCGAGCGCGAGCGCCACTACGCTGGGCGCGAAGTGCCTGGTGGTTTTGGTTTTTTCACGTTCGCGCGTGCTTGATCATCCCAACATTGATATGGTGTCAGATGGTACCAAGCTCAATTCATCCCGGTTACAGCCCCGGATTGGGGACGATGATGAAGGTATCGCCCTGCTTCTGATAGAAGATCCGATCAAAGCGCAAATAGGCTTGCCCCTGATACTCGACCTGCACCGCGTACTCGGGAATGGTCGGCACCCTGGCCCCCGGCGGGGCGTCAACGCTCACGTAGAGCGCCTGGCCGTTGCGGGTGACCTTTTGGTAGAAGACGTGGTTGCAGACAACGTACCCCCGGCCGGCGACCGTCACCGGCCGGGGATTGGTCAGCGTGGCCAATTCCGCACCGGCGGGCGGGGAGGTGACGATGTACTTGACTTCCCCGGCGAAGTAGACCGGCTGATACCAGATTGAGCCGCAATAGTAATAGGTGGTGGTGCCGGTCGCCTCCTTGATGACCACCGTCTCAAGACAAGGCGGCTCATCATCAAGATAGAACGCGTACGAGACCGGGGTCAACGGGGCGCCGTACCACCACGGTGAATACCAGTGGTCGTCCCAGTCGTCGTGATACTGGTCGTCATACCACTCCTGCCAGTCGTCGCGGGCCTCGTCACGCTGGTCCTGCCGGTTTTCGCGACGATCCGCGCGCGCTTCCTGCCCATCCCCAAGGGTTCGGTCCGGCAGTTGGCTCGGTTTGAGGCCGCCATTTTGGTACTGCTGCCGCAACTGTTGCTTCTGCCCCGGGGTCAGGTTGGCGGCCCGCTCATGGAGGCCGGCGGGCAACGGCGAGGGACGGGCGGTGTTGCCGGCGGCCGGCAATTGGCCTGGCTTCTGCCCCGGAGCGGGACGCTTGCCCCCTTGCGCAGGAAGCTGATTCGGCAGCCCATAGCTGAGGCGGTTGCTCTCCGGAGCGGGGCGCGTGCCGGCCTGTTGCCCCCCCGCCGGCCGCGCCGGCGGCCGGGACGCCTCGGGGCTCGCAGGGCGGGCCGATTTGCTGCGCGACGGCCGGGAGACCTCGCGGGGCGGAGGCCGGGCGCTATTGCGGACCGAACCATAACTGCCGCTGCTCCCGCGGGAGAACCCGCCCCCCCCGCGGCCACCGCCGCCACGTCCACCACCACCGCGAGCCTCAGCGTCATCCGCCAAAAGCCAAACCAGGCAGGCGCCAACGAGCAACCCCCTCAAGGTGTTCCAGGTCATGGCTGGACCCCCTTCCCGGCCGGAGGCGTCACCAGCACCTTAACCCATTGTGACCCCTGTGGCACGACGAAGGTGAAAAGACCGTCGGCAAAGCGCTCCGGCGTTTCCCAGAAGTCAAGGAGCGCGACACACTGGGGGGTGCCTGGTTCCTCCCGGTAGCTGATCACCAGTTTACGAATGAAAGGCTTGTCCCCCTGCTCAACCCAGAGTTGCCAGTCAACCGTCGCGCCGCGGAACGCCAGGTGACGGCATGGCCGCCCGCCCACCAGGCTGTCGCCGACCACGTCGGCCTCGGATGCCCGCTGGTCAAGGGGGGCAAGGTCATCGTACAACAGGTCGGCCAGTGGCATCGGGTCTTTGAACAGCTCCTCGGCCATGTCAAGCATGCCATCGATCGTCGGCGGGGCCTTGACCTGGGTGTGCAGATTGCGGGAGCGCTCGGCGATGCTGAGGGTCTTGCCGTCGTACCACAACTGGCGGTGGCGGCCGTCATCGAGGCGAATATCGGCGAAAATCCGGTCGGGGCGCTGCACATAGATGTCGCCGAACTTCTCGAACTGCAGGCGCCGGCCGTCTTCCTGAATCGCGTCGTAGGTCACGGTCGCCCGGATATGGAAACGCGGCAGGGCGGCGAGGAAGTCCGTGGCCCGTTTCAGTTCGGCGACGGCCGCGGGGTCGCGCGGTTCCGCAGCATCTTCCGAGGCGCTCGCCATGGCGGCCGGCCCGGCGGGAGCCACGGGCAGGGGAGACGGCTTTTGGACGCAACCGGTAATGGCGCCGGCCAGGGTCAGTCCGAGCAACCCCCAGAAGCCGCCCTCCGCCATGAGGCGTTTGACTGATGAGAACATCGACCATTCTCCCTTGGGTTGACCATGCCGGCCGGAATGATCACCGGTTCCACCGCGCACGGCTGATTGACGTCAAATTACCCTAACAATACCATCCGTGAATGCACGCGCAAGTGCAGGGATGCGCGTTTGGGACTTGACATCGGGCCGCCGGCATGATAGGGTCACCGCAGTTGCGGATGCTGTGTGCGGAAGTGCGCATTGAGCATGACGGGTGAGTAGCGCGTCCACCTAAGGAGAACCCCATGACCGCCGCCAAGAAAAAACATGATCCGGCTTCCGTTGTCACTGGCGAAAAGCTAAAAACCAAGGCCTACGAAAAAGAGTTGCGGCGCCTGCACGTCGAACTGGTGAAACTGCAGCAGTGGGTCGTGCACAAAGGGTTGAAAGTGTGCATCGTCTTCGAGGGACGCGACGGCGCCGGTAAGGGCGGCACGATCAAGGCGCTGACCGAACGCGTCAGCCCGCGCGTGTTCCGGGTGGTGGCGTTGCCGGCGCCCAATGACCGCGAAAAAAGCCAGATGTACCTGCAGCGCTACGTCGCCCACTTTCCCGCTGCCGGCGAAATCGTAATTTTCGACCGCAGTTGGTACAACCGGGCCGGGGTGGAACGGGTGATGAATTTCTGCACCCCCGAACAGGCCGAGCATTTTCTGAAGGGAACGCCCGTCTTCGAAAAAGCCATGGTCGAGTCCGGCATCATTCTGCTCAAGTACTGGCTGGAAGTCAGTCCGCAGGAGCAGGAGCGCCGACTGCGCGACCGCATCGATGACGGACGCAAGACCTGGAAACTTTCGCCCATGGATGTGAAATCTTTTTCCCTGTGGGACGAGTACACCCGGGCGCGCGACGAGATGTTTATGGCCACCGACATGCCGTTTGCGCCCTGGTATGTGGCGCGCTCCGAGGACAAAAAGCGCGTGCGCCTGAACGTGCTCAGCCATCTCCTGAAACAGTTGCCCTACAAAGAATTGCCACAACCCAAGGTCAAACTGCCCAAACGCAAGATCGGACGGCATTACACCTCCGGCAAGTTGAATTTTAAGTTTGTGCCCGAGAAGTTCTAAACATGAACTCTTCCGCCACCCCGGCCGCGTCAGGGACGGCGGCGTCACCCCCGTGGCGTTTCGATCTCGTTGCGGGGCTGATCGCCGCCGCCGTCGTCCTGCCCAAAGCCATGGCCTATGCGACAGTCGCCGGCCTGCCGGTGGCCGTCGGTCTGTATACGGCGATGGTGCCAATGCTGGTTTACGCGCTGCTGGGAACGTCGCGTGTCCTAAGCGTGAGCACGACCACCACCCTCGCTATTCTGGTGGCCAGTGAACTGGCGCGCGTGGTGCCGGGCGGCGACGCCGCCGCCGTGCTGGGGGCAGCGGCCACGCTGACCGTGCTGGTGGGCGTCCTGCTGATGCTGGCCAGCCTTTTGCGCCTGGGGTTCGTGGCAAATTTCATTTCGACGCCGGTCCTGACCGGCTTCAAAGCCGGCATCGGCCTGGTGATCCTGCTCGACCAGCTGCCCAAGCTGCTCGGCCTGCACATCAGCAAGCAGGGTTTTTTCCCCGACCTGGTCAGCATCGCGGAGCTGCTGCCGCACAGTTCACTGATCACCATGCTGGTGGCCGCGGTCTCTCTGGTCGCCTTGCTGGGCATGGAACAGCGCTGGCCGCATTCGGTCGCGCCCTTGGTGGCGGTGGGGGGCGGCATTGCCGCATCCTGGTTCTTTGGCCTGCAGGCGCAAGGCGTTTCCGTGGTCGGAGCCATTCCCAGGGGGTTGCCCGCCCTGGTGCTGCCTGATCTGGCCATGACGGCCCAGCTGATGCCGGCGGCTCTCGGGATCGCCTTGATGAGTTTCACTGAGACCATCGCGGCCGGCCGGGCCTTTGCCGCCCCCGGCGAACCGCCCATCCGGGCCAATCGCGAGCTGCTGGCCACCGGCCTGGCCAATCTGACCGGCGCCTTTATCGGCGCCATGCCGGCGGGCGGCGGCACCACGCAGACGGCAGTGGTGCGGGCCGCCGGCGGGGCGTCGCAAAGAACCTCCCTGGTGCAGGCGGCCGCCGCGGCGGGCACCATGCTCCTGTTCGCACCCTTGCTGGGGCCGCTGCCCAATGCCGTCCTCGCCGCGGTCGTGATGGTGTATTCCGCCGGCCTGATCCGGCCGAAGGAGTTTCTGGCCATCCGCCGCGTGCGCACCATGGAATTCCGCTGGGCGCTGGTGGCCGCCGGGGGCGTGCTCCTGCTCGGCACCTTGCAAGGCATTGTGGTGGCCATCATCGTGTCCCTGATCGCGCTGCTCAGCCAGACCGCCCATCCCCACGTCTATGTGATCGGCAAAAAACGCGATGCGGATGTCCTGCGCCCCGTTTCGGCGGAGCATCCGGACGACGAACTGGTGGAGGGGCTGCTGATCCTGCGCCCGGAGGGGCGGATTTTCTTTGTCAACGCCCAGGCCGTGGCCGAACAGATCCGCACCTTGATTGCCCGGTACCACCCCCGCGTGGTGGCGCTGGACATGAGCCGGGTGACCGATATCGAATATTCGGCGCTCACCATGTTGCAGGAAGGGGAGAAACGGACGCGCGAAAACGGACAGGTGATGTGGCTGGCGGCGCTAAACCCGGCGGTGCTGGAAGTGGTGCGCCGGTCCGGGCTGGCCGACCAACTAGGCCGGGACCGGTTGCTCTTCAATGCGCGCGAAGCCATCCACAAGTACCGCGCGCTGGCGGAGGCGAAGCGGGACGGTTAATACGGGAGTTTGGATTCGATTGCGTTTTCGCTCATCAAATTCCCGGCAGGCGGAACGCCTTAACCGGCGGCGGCCAGCAGGTCGCGCAGGGCCGTGACCGCGGCGGCCTTGTTCCCTGGGTGACGCCACAGGCACTCGATAGACCAAGCCCCGCCGTATCCGCCCCGGCGCAGGGCGCGCAGAAACGGCATGAAGTCGCACGGCTCGGCGCCGGGTTCGACCCGAGCCGGTGCGGTGGCGAGATGGACGTGGGCGATCTGGGGCACCAACGGAATGAGAGTGGCCGGCGTCTCATGTTCCATCAGCCAGTGATAACTGTCGGCCAGCAGCCGCACGTTGGGATGATTGGCCGCCGCCACGATACGGGCGCATTCGGGAACAGTATTGAGGATGTTGCATTCCCCGGCGGCAAGGTGTTCCATCACGACGGTCACCCCACTGGCCGCCGCCAGCGGCCCCAAGCGCCGCGCGAACTCCGCCAATTGTTCTAAGGCGCGGACCATGGGAAAGCCAGTCGGCACCTGACGGGCGCCGCCGGAACCGAAAACAATCAGGCCGATACCGGCGCGCCGGGCGCGCTCACAGGCGGTGCCGGCATAGGCGAGAAGCCGTCCCAGGTCGACCTCCGGCCCGGTAGCCTTGAGGTGGCCGGGCAGAAAGCAGTTTGCTGCTTCACAAGGCAGTTTGGAGGCCAGCATCGCCTCCAGGCGCGGCACAAACGCGGCCTCGGCCGCCAGCGGCACCAAGCACGTCTGAACATTGACCTCGCAAAAATCGAACCCGGCGGCCTGAAGGGCGCCGTCGGCATCGATCTCGCCGCAACAACCAATGCGGAACATGCAACCTCCTACGTGCAACGGTTTCGTTCTGGCGGAAACAACCGTATCACAAACCGCGAGGGGCGCAAACGACGATTTGCCATCAGAACCAGGCCTGCTATATTGAACTTGTTTGCTAGTGGTGTGGCGCCTTTGTTTTCCCTTTTGTGATGTCCGAGATCCGGACGGCGTACCAGTGGTTATTCGGCCTGCGCCCCCACTTTCCCCGGTGTTGTCATGGTTATGGCGCACCACGTTCTCGGGAAAAAATCGTTCATAGAATCCTTCTTCCCTTGTCTCTGAATCGACCGTATCCGGTTCGCTCAGGGATCTCTTCACTTCACTTTCGCGGTAACACAACCGCACACCTTCTCACCTAAAACTGTTATGGCATTGTTTGGCATTACCGGTGGCATGGGCGCCGGCAAAACGACGGTTCTCGCCCGCCTGGCGGAACTAGGTGCCTGCACGGCGGATGCGGATGCCGTTGTGCATGACCTCTATGTTCCGGACGGTCCAGGCACCCGGCTGGTGCGCGACCGGTGGGGCGCTGACGTCATTGACGCCGCCGGCGCCGTCGACCGCCGCCAGGTGGCGGCCCGGGTTTTCACGGACCCCGCCGAGCGGGTTTGGCTCAATAGCGTCATCCATCCATTGGTGCGGGATCGCCTGCGCCAGCTAGAAAATACGAACGGTACCCTGTTTGCGGCGGTGCCCTTGCTTTATGAATCCGGTTGGGAGGCCGATTTCACGGCAGTCATCGCGGTGTGGAGCCCGCCCCAAAGCGTGCGGGAACGGTTGCGGCAGCGCGGCTGGTCCGACACGGAGATCGCCACTCGCGAGGCCATTCAGCTTCCCGCCGATGAAAAATTGCGCCGCGCCGATTACGCCATCATTAACAACGGCAGCCTGGAACTCCTCCGCGACCAATGCCGGCAACTCCTGCCCCGGCTCCTCACCCGTCAGACCAACATCGAACCGTAAAAAAATAGCTTTTCTTCACCCCAAGGACCCCGATACCATGTCCGAATCCCCTGACACCCTGTCATCAGCCCCCGTCCAGCCTGAACTGCCCGTGGGCGACGCCGATGCCGCCAGTGCCGCACCGCGCCGCCGCAGCTATTTCCGCCGCACCCCGGCCGCACCCCGAAAACGCAGCACGGCCACCGTCGAAACCGCCGCCTCTACGGAAGCCGTGACCCCCACGGCACCGGCCGCGCCGCCGCCCCCGCGCCCCCCCACAATTGAGGCCGCGCCACCGCCGCCCCCACGAGCTCCGGCGCGGGCACCGCACCATTCCCAGCCACCTTCGGCTCCCGCTCCGGCCCCGGCCCCCGTTGCCACCGCCACGCCGCCCGCCGAACCGCGACGCGCCTTTTATTCCGCGTCGCCGACCGATCCCATCCCGGCCCCGGAACCCCCACCCGCCCCGGCGCCGGCTCCCGTCAGTACCAGCCCCGCTCCCGCAGCGGCGGCCGCCGCCGCTCCGGCCCCCTACGCCGAAACCACCCCGCCCGCCGGCGGCAACGACCCCCGGCCGTTCCGGCCCCAACAGCAACCCTATCAGGGCGGAAACCAGTCCCAATCACCCCGCTATCAACAGCAGGGCCGGCATGGCGGCGGCCACGACCGTTTCAACAATAACGACCGTTTCAACAACAACCGCCACTTCAACAACCCGAACAGCGGCCAGGGGCAAGGGCAAGGTCAATTTCAAGGTCAAGGCCAGGGCGGCCAGGGGCAACGCTGGAAGAAATTCAACAAGTTCCAGAAACACCAGAACCCGCATCAGTCCGGCCCGCCCCCCAATGTCAGCAATAAAATGCTCCCGATTGAGGACGAATACGCCCAGGAATACGCCAATCTCCAACGCGACCGCACGGCCCCCAGCATTTCCATGACGGATCTGCAGGTCAAAACCATGGCCGAGCTCACCCAGATGGCCATCGAGATGAACATCGAAGGGGTCGGCACCATCGAGAAGCACGACCTGCTCTTCGCCATCCTCAAGGCCAACGCCGCCCAGTGCGGCCTGGTCTACGGCGGCGGGGTCATTGAGGTCCTGCCCGACGGGTTCGGCTTCCTGCGGCTGCCCGAGTTCAGCTACGTCCCCTGCCCGGAGGATGTCTACATCAGCCCCTCCCAGGTGCGCCGGTTCTCGCTGCGCACCGGCGACACCATCATGGGGCAAATCCGCCAGCCCCGGGAAAAAGAGCGTTTCTTTGCCATGCTCAAACTGGAGACCGTCAACGGCCTCCCCCCCGAGCACAAGAAAACGGTCGTCCCCTTCGAAAGCCAGACCCCCTACTTCCCCACCCAGCGCCTGATCATGGAACGGGAATCGGACGAGATCTCCATGCGCGTGGTCGATCTGCTCACCCCCATCGGCCGCGGCCAGCGCGGCCTGATCGTCGCCCCACCGCGCACCGGCAAAACCATCCTCATGCAGAAGATGGCCAACAGCATCACCGCCAACAACACCGACATCCACCTCATCGTGCTGCTCATTGACGAACGCCCCGAAGAAGTCACCGACATGAAGCGCACGGTCAAGGGCGAAGTCATCAGTTCCACCTTTGACGAGCCGCCCGAGCGCCATGTCCAAGTGGCCGAGATGGTCATCGAAAAGGCCAAGCGCATGGTCGAGATCGGCAAGCATGTCGTCATCCTGCTCGACAGCATCACCCGCCTCGCCCGCGCCTACAACACCATCCAGCCCCACAGCGGCCGCATCCTCTCCGGCGGCGTGGACGCCAACGCCCTGCACAAGCCCAAACGCTTCTTCGGCGCCGCCCGGAATATTGAGAACGGCGGCTCCCTCACCATCCTCGCCACCGCCCTCATCGACACCGGCAGCCGCATGGATGAAGTGATTTTTGAGGAATTCAAGGGCACCGGCAACATGGAACTCAATCTTGACCGCTACCTGGTGGACAAGCGCATTTTCCCGGCTATAAGTATCGAAAAGTCCGGTACCCGCAAAGAAGACCTGCTCCTCCATCGCGACGAACTCGAGCGGGTGTGGACGCTCCGCCGTGTGCTCAGCGGCGTGCCCGGCGCCGAAGCCATGGAAATGTTGATCAACAAAATCAAGAAAACCAAAAATAACATCGAATTTCTCATGTCCCTGCAAGTCTAAGGCGCCCGCACTTGCAACTGTGCGGTTCCGCTATTAGGATTCGCGCTGTCCAATCAACATCCCAAAATGAGTCCCGTTTGCACCCGGCCAGGGGAGGAATCACCGCACCATGGAAATTATCGTCTGCCCATACTGCGAGTGCAAAATCAACATGAACGATGTCGATGATGAAGGCGGCGTCTGCCCGGAGTGCGGCGCCCTCATCACCGGATCGCTGTTGAAAAAGCACGAAGAAGATCTGGAAGATTTGGACGATCTCGATGATCAGGAAGCCCCGGATGCCGCCCCCGTCGACCCCGATGAAATGGACGCCCTGGACGACTTGCAGGAAGGACGCACCCATCGCCGCCGCCGCCGCAACACCGGGGATTAATTCCAATTAAAGTTCAAATTGATCCTTATATTCTACCACAAAGAACGCAAAGAACACAAAAACAACTTGCTTATTTTTAGATTGTTTTATCTCTGCGATCTTTGCGGTTGATTTTGGAATCAATTTGAAGCGTGAGCTGAAAGCTGGAATCGGGAAAGCTGAATCTGGATTTCTGCTTTCAGCTTTCTTCATTTCAGCTTTTGCTTATGGAAAACTCGACATCGGCTCCCGCCGCCGTGGCCGACCCGCACGCCCTGGCCGTGCTGGAATTTCCCGGCCTGCTGCGCCTGATCGCCGCCCGCGCCGCCAGCGAGCCCGGCCGTGACCGGGTGCTGGCCTTCGTCCCCGTCTCCGGCCGGGCCGCCGCCACCGCCGCCCATCCGCTCCTCGCCGACCTCCTGAGCCTGCGGGAAGCCGGCGTCCGCCTGCCCCAGCCCGCCTTTCCCGACCTGGCCCCGATCCTCCGCCGCGCCGCCCCTGAAGCCGTCCTGCTGCCGCCCGAGGAACTCCTGCTCTGCCGCCGCTTCCTCGATGCCGTGGCCGACCTCCTGGACCTCGCCCGCCGCCCGGAGGCCGCCACCCGCCCCGCCCTCGCCGAACGTCTCGGCCGCCTCCATGCCCCGGACCCCCTCCGCACCGCCCTCCGCCGCGCCATTGACGACGACGGCCAGGTCGCCGACACCGCCAGCCCCCGCCTGGCCCAGCTCCGCGCCCAACTCCGCGACCAGGAAAAGCGTCTCCAACAATACCTGGAAGCCGTCTGCCGCCGCTGGGCCGACACCGGCCTGCTCCAGGACGCCTACGTCACCGAACGCAACGGCCGCCTCGTCCTCCCCGTCCGCCGCGAACTCCGCAATCGCGCCTCCGGCATCATTCACGACCACTCCGACAGCGGCCGCACCCTGTTCATCGAACCCGCGGAAGCCGTCACCCTCGGCAACGAACTGACCGACCTCCGCCTGGAGGAACGCGATGAATGCCGGCGCATCCTGGCCGACCTCACCGCCCGCATCCGGCTGGCCGCCGACGACCTGCACGACGATGCCCACACCCTGGCCGAACTCGACGCCGCCCTGGCCGTCACCGACTGGGCCGCCGACTACGCCTGCGTCCTCCCCCGCTTCGGCCCCGCCCTGCGCCTGTGCGACGCCCGCCATCCCCTGCTCCTCGAACGCTTCCGCCACGACCAGCGCGAAACCGCCCTCGTTCCCCTAGACCTCGACCTGCCCGCCACCGCCCGCACCCTGGTCATCTCCGGCGCCAATTGCGGCGGCAAGACCGCCGCCCTCAAAACCGCCGGCCTGCTCACCCTCGCCGCCCAGGCCGGCCTGCCCGTGCCCGCCGCCCCCGGCAGCGAATTCCGCATCTTCGCCCGCGTCCTCGCCGATATCGGCGACGAACAGTCCCTTGCCGCCAATCTCAGCACCTTTACCGGCCACCTCGCCCGCCTGCAAACCTTTCTGACCGCGGACGCCGCCGCCGGCGCCCTGGTCCTGCTCGACGAACTCGGCGCCGCCACCGACCCCCTCGAAGGCGGCGCCCTGGCCTGCGCCGTCCTCGAAGCACTGGCCGCCATCCCCGGCTCCCTGACCCTCGCCACCACCCACCTGGGCACCGTCAAGACCTTTGCCCAGGAACGCCCGGACATGCTCAATGCCGCCGTGCGCTTCAACTCCGCCACGCTCGCCCCCGAGTACCGCCTCGATCCCGGCCGCCCCGGCGCCAGCCAGGCCCTGGCCATTGCCGCCCGCACCGGCTTCCCCGCCGCCATCCTCGACCGCGCCCGCGGCCTGCTCTCCGCCGACCATCTCCGCCTGGAAACCCTCATCGCCACCGTCGAGGAGGACCGGCGCCGCCTGGCCGCCCAGGAACAGCAGCTCGCCGAGTCCCTCGACGCCGTCACCCGCGACCGGACCCGCCTCACCTCCGAACTGGCCGACCTGCGCACCGAACGGCGCCGGCTGCTCCACGAAGCATCCCGCCAGGCCGCCGGCATCGTCGACAACGCCCAGCGCGACGTCAACCAGCTCCTGCGCGACGCCCGCCAGCAGCCGCCCGCCGACGCCCGCGCCGAACAGCAGCTCCGCGACCGACTCCGGGAGCGCGGCGAAAAGCTTCAGGAAACCGTCAAGACCAGCGCCCCCAAGCCCCGCCAGCCGCTGCCCCCCTCCGACCTCGTTCCCGGCCGGACCGTCTGGGTCGCCTCCCTGGAAACCAATGCGGTCATCGAACGGGTCAGTGACGACCGCCGCCAGGTCACCGTGGAGACCGGCGGCCTGCACGTCACCGTTGACGCCGCCGCCATCGGCCGGCGCAATGCGCAGCAGTCCGCCCGCGACCCCGCCACCACCGCCAAGCTCATCCGGCCGCGCCCACCGGACGCCGTTCCCGGCGAGCTGAACCTGGTCGGCAAGCGCGTTGAGGAGGCGCTGTCCGTGCTCGATCATTACCTCGACCAGGCCGCCTTTTCCGGCCGGCCTGAGGCCCGCATCGTCCACGGTTTCGGCTCCGGCCGCCTGCAGGCCGCCGTCCACGACTTTCTCCGCGGCCATCCCCTGGTCGCCAATTTCCGCCTCGGCAAAGGCAGCATCGACCTCGGCGGCGGCGGCATCACCCTCGTCACCTTCCGCCGCCGGGAGTGAGGTGGGGCCACCGGCCCGAGGCCCGGTTTAAAATATGGGACTTATGGGACCAATAGGACCACTGGGACTTGGTCGCGGCCGGGTTTTGTCAGCGCCCCCATGAGTCTCATAGGTCCCATTGGTCCCATACGTCCCATGAAATCCCCCACCCCCACAACCTTGCCCCCGAATCAAAAAGCCCATTTGACCGCGGATGACGCGGATTGGCGCGGATAAAACCGGCTTTCATCCCGATTGCAACCAGCCCGGCCAAAGATTACGGTAGCGACACCGGATGACGGGAAACCACACGACCACGCTGGCAATCGCAGGATTGCCGGCGTGCAAACGGAACCTGGCGGGTAAATGAAAAGCTGGAAGCGGCTGTTACTGATCCTGTGTCTGGCCGGCGTACTTGGCGCGGCGTACTGGAAGTTTGCCATTCCCACCCACCGTCTCGATATCCGCTCGGAACCCGCGATGCGTGAGTTTGTCCGGGACATGATTGCCAACTTAAATGGCATGTACCGTGTGATGACCTTAAATCCCGACTTGCTGCCGCTGCCAAACAAACCGGCGCAAACGCAAGGGCGTTAGGGACGGTGAATTGTGGGAGCGGGCGACAACCGGATCGCGCCAGGAAGGCATTATTCCCCAATAGGTCACCATTCACCGTCCCTATCTTCGCCTTCCGCCGCCCGGGTTGACCCCAGCGGGTGCCGCACCCCGGATTTTCTCTCACGGAGACACAGAGGCACGGAGGATGTCAACTGGACGCGATTGACTTGAGGGACTGGAGAGACCGGAGTTGGGGACGGTGAAAGCACTCCGGTCCCTCCTGTCCCTCGAGTCTCTCGAGTCCGCCACCCCCACAGGCAAGCTCCATGGCCCCACAGCCGGGCTGGCCGAATGAATCGCAATGAATCTCGGCTTTATCCGCATTATCCGCGCAATCCGCGGTAAAAATGTATTGAGGCTCGAAAAACCGTTGACCGCGAATGACGCGGATTGGCGCGGATAACAACCGTTTTTTAGCCGATTGGCAACCCGTCCCACCCAAAGGTACGGTAACACCATCGCATGAAAAGAACGTACAAGATTACGGTGGCGATCATCGGGAGCGTGGTTCTTGCTCTTGGATGCACCATTTGGACCATTGGGCCAGCGATTGGCCCGATGCTCGGGCTGCAACGGACGACAGATGAAGAAATAGAATTTATCAAGCATCACAACACCATCATCCTGGTGGATCCGGTGCCCGTGATAAAGAATGGAACTGGTTCGTATTCCGACTGGGCCCTCGCTGAATTTGAAATGAGACGCCGGATTGCCATTGTGCTGTGGATCGCCGGGAGCGTGCCCCTCGGTTTCTGGGCGGCACGAAAAACATGAGCATGCTTTTTTCCCCCTTTAACCTGCGGTCCGTCACCTTTCGCAACCGGGTGTTTGTGTCCCCCATGTGCCAGTATTCCTTGTGCCGACGGGACAACGCGTTCCACTTCCGCCAGTGTGATTATTACAATTTAGCCGTATGACGTCTAAATTACTTGTATGTTCACCCGATTTCTAGCCGAGTCGCTCACCCGAATGGCGCGCCAGTTCCCGGCCATGCTGATTCTTGGCCCGCGCCAGTGCGGCAAGACCACCCTGGCGCGCCAGTGCCTGGACGGCAGTTATTTCGACCTGGAAAAACCCTCCGATGCCCAACTCTTTGCCGCCGATGTCGAGGGGGCCTTGCGGCGGTTTCCGGAACCCATCGTTTTGGATGAAGCGCAACGGCTACCGGCGCTGTTTTCCGTATTGCGGTCGCTCATTGACGAAGATCGCAAACGACCGGGGCGCTTCTTTCTGCTGGGCTCGGTGGATCCAGCGCTCAAACGCGAAGTCTTCGAGTCGTTGGCGGGGCGCATTGCCGTGGTGGAATTGACCCCGCTTCTGCCATCCGAAACACCCGCCATGTCGTTGCGACAGTGCTGGCATCGCGGCGGTTTTCCCGACGCACTGCTGGCGGAAGATGAATCGGCCTGGGACCTTTGGCAGCGCAACTACATGCGCACGTTCGTGGAGCGCGACCTGGCCCGCTTTGGCCTGGATCAGTCACCCGAACAGTTGCACACCCTGTTGACCATGCTTGCCGGACAACAAGGCGGCCTGCTGAACGCCTCCGCCCTGGGCAGGTCGCTGGGAGTCAGCTATCACACCGTGGAGCGGATTCTGCATCTCGTCGAAGGCCATTTTCTGGTGCGTCGCCTGTTGCCTTATCATGCGAACATCGGCAAGCGGCTGGTAAAGTCGCCCAAACTGTATCTGCGGGACAGCGGCCTGTTGCACCATCTTGCCGGAATTTCCAGCGCGGCGGCACTGGACCGGTGGGCACAACGCGGCGCAAGCTGGGAAGGTTTTGCCATCGAAACCCTGATTGCACTCGAACGCATGGTTCGTCCCTCAAGTCGTTTCTGGTTCCACCGCACGCAGTCGGGCTCGGAAGTGGACTTGATTGTGGATCGTGGCCAGCAGCGAGTGGGCGTCGAGATCAAGCTCGCACTTGCCGTCCGTCCCGGTGATGCGTCGGGACTGTTGCGGGCGCGGGCAGATGGTGTCATTCACTCCGGAGTGGTGCTCTACGGAGGAAACCGGGCATTCCCCCTGGCGGAAGGGATCGAGGCTCTGCCAGCCGAACCCGTGCTTCGTGGTAAAATGGCCCTGACACCGACCACACCCCCACCGCAATGACCCACTTCATCAGCGAAGCCATTGTTCCCGTGCCCGGCACGTTCGACACCGGGCGGATGGCGGCGGGCGAGCCGGGACTGCCCGCCGCCTTTACGTGGCGCCAGCGCCGGTTTGACGTTGCGGAACTGCTCCGCTGCTGGAAGGAAACCGGCCCCTGCCACCACGGCAGTCCCGAACAATACGTGCGCAAGCACTGGTACGAGGTCCAGGCCGCCACCGGCGAGACCCTGACCCTGTACTTTGAGCGCCAGCCCCGAGGCAAGGCCCAGGCCAAAAAACGCTGGTGGCTGTTCAGTCTGGAGGACGCCGCTGGCCCGGCAAACCCGTAATACCACCACCCCGACAAATGCCTTGAACTGGAGTCGATTAAGGAACGGCTACCGATCCCCCCGGTTTTCCTCCTCTGTGCCCTCTGTGTCCTCTGTGGTGAAGCTCTTGGTCAGAACCTGTCCAAAATGTCATAAGGCTAACCGTCGGACAGCGGACCGAACCCGGGCGCGAGATAACGTCGGAAGCGCCGGGTAAAGCTCATCTCGAACAGCGGCCGCAGCCACGACCGGCGTTCCAACCATCCCAAAACGCCTTCCAGCAGGGTGAGTTGCAGCAACGACACGACGACCAGCAGGACGCCAATCGCCGCCACGGCCGCCGCCGCCCGGGCCGCCGGCGACCAGCCGGAGGTCAGCGGCCAGCCATAGACCACGACCAACACGGCCAGCACCACCTCCGCCAGCGCCAGAATCGGCCCATGTACCAGCAGGCGCACCACCGAGGTCTGAATCGCCTGGGTCGGACACAAGTTGATGCACCGGTTGCAGGCCTGGCAATTACCCCGCCACACCGGCCGTGCGCCACCCATCCGAATGGTCCCGGCCGGACAGTTCCGAACACACTGGCCGCAGGCGGTGCAACGCCGGTCGGCCACGTAAAGCTTGCCCAGCACCCGCCGGCCATAAAGCCTGAACACAAACGCTACCACTCCCGCCACCAGGCTCGACATCCGGCCGGATCCGCCTCGCCCCGAATGATGCCGGAGCAATTTCGCGGCAAACGCCGCCACCTCCGCCGCCGCCTGCGCAAAAATCAGCTGCTGGTCGGCGGCGCCGGCCGGATTCATCATCTGCGTCCAGTTCGCCGGATAACTCACCGCGGCGGTCAAAAACACGTCATAGCCCTTGCCCTGCAACGCGCGCGCCACCGTCTCCATGCTGCCGCCACTGCATCCCGGCATCACGTTCCCGCCGGCCATGGTGGCGCCATTGACGCTCAGAATCGCGGCCGCCGTGCCGGCCGGCGGTGCCGGCAGTTCCCGCACGTATTGCAAAAATAGCGCCGGCGCCGAAAAGCCGTACACGGGAAAGGCAAACAGGTGCAGGTCAAACGCCCCGGCCGGCAATGCGCCCTTCCGCTCAACCCGATACTGCGTCACCGCATACCCGGCCCGCGCCAGTTCATCGGCGACCCGTTGGACGGCGTGCCCGGTATTGCCCGTGCCGGTGAAGTAATGAATAAGGGCGCGTTTCGGGTCCATGCGAAGTTCCACTTTTCAATTCATGAGCGTTGAAATGGTTTTTTTGTAGCAAAGCGATTGTATCGCGCTGGCGGCGTCCCGACGGGCTACAAGCCCTTTGCTACACCGGCTCCGCCGGAATGCGGAGGAAGCTGTGTCTCCAAAGGCCTACAAAACTCTTCATGAATAATTCAGGCTAGTACCTTGTGACACTTAAACGTTCGGATTCACCACGAAGTCACGAAGAGCACGAAGATAAATCGAAGATGTTTTTTTGATCTGTATTTG
>CAITYL010000202.1 GCA_903896595.1 uncultured Lentisphaerota bacterium | reverse complement strand
CCCAAACCCCGCCGAAAAGCCCGCCCCATTGTCCGCCGGCTAATGTCACCCCTTGCGGACATCCGCTCGCCCGTGTGCCAAAAATCCGCCATCAAAAGGGTTTTTCAGCAGAATCTCATCCGAGCCCGGAACGTTAGTGACGGGTCTGTTTACTTCAACGTTGAAGGTTCGATGTTGAATGTTGGACGTTCAAATTCCCACACTCGCGGGATGCCTCACCCCGTGCTATGATAGGGAATAATCTTGTTTCGATGTTGCGCTACGAAAGCCCGCCCGCCTATGAAAGACCGTTGCCGCCACGAATTGCGCCATATCTTCGGTTTGGCCCAGACCCCGGAAGATCTTGACCGTCTGCTGGAGGGGCTCCTAACCCCCCAAGAAATTGAGGAATTGGTGAAACGCTGGCGCCTCCTGCGCCGCCTGTTGCAGGGCGAGCCCCAGCGCCAGATCGCCGGCGAACTCGGCATCAGCCTGGGCAAGATCGCCCGCGGCTCGCGCCTGCTCAAGTATGGCCCCGGCGATTTCCGCGCCCTGGTCCGCCGCTCCCTGACGGAATTCCCCGATCCCGCCCCGGCGGCCCCCGCCACCCCGCCGCCGGCCACCCACCACTGAGACCATGGGGTGTTTGTCAAGCGTCCAACATCAAACATTGAACTACCGTGGCACGGTTCAGATGATCCAAGTTCGGAGTTCCGCCTTCAGGCGGTGCCTTCGGGAGCGAACAGCCCCCACTAAAGTGGGAACTCCAAACCAGAATCCATTCCATGTTTGAGTTCAAATAGTTATAAAACAAGTTAGCGCCCATGCCCCCCGAACACTGAACACGGCCTCCCCGCACCTGTCGTATTTTTGCAAGCACCACTCCGGCCCGTGAATCCCAACCCCAACCGTACGCTTCAAGAATCGCGCTTCCCATGACTGCCACCACCGGCCGCTTCCTGTTTGCCTCCGGCGAAAGCCATCCCGATCTGCTTTATGCCACCGGCATCCCGACCCCGGACCCATTCCTGTGGTTCCACGTCCCCGGCACAGCCCCCGCCGCCGTGCTGAATCCGCTGGAACTCGGGCGCGCCCGCAAAGTTGCCAAGCCCGGCCTGACCGTGCTGTCCGAGCATGAGGCGCGGGAGCACTACGCGGTGGCCAAGGAACAACCTGCCACCGCGGTAAATCTGCTGGCGGCCATTGCCCGGCGGCACGGCCTCACGGGCTGGGAGACCAGTGCCGACTGTCCGCTGCGATTGGCCCGCGCCCTGGAAAAAGCCGGGATGGGAGTCGAACCGGTCCTGCCGTTTTTTCCCGAACGCGAGATCAAAAGCCCGGACGAGATCACCGCCGTTCGTGACGGCGTGCGCCTCGCGGAACGCGGGCTGGACGCCGCCCTGGCCATGATCCGTGCCGCCGCCATCCGCCCGGACGGCATGCTGGAACTGGCCGGCCAGATCCTGACCGCCGAAGCCGTCCGCGGCGAGATCTGCGCCGTCATCGCCCGCGCCGGCGGACTGGCCGCCCATACCATTGTCGCCCCCGGCCCGCAGGGCGCCGACCCACACGCCCGCGGCGACGGCCCGCTGCGCGCCGGCGAGCCCATTGTCATGGACATTTTTCCGCGCGTCGAGGCCACCGGTTACTTCGGCGACCTCACCCGCACCGTGGTCCGCGGCCAGGCCTCCGACCAGGTGCGCCGCGCCTTCGCCGCCGTGCAGGCGGCCCAGGAAGCGGCGCGGCGCACCGTCCGCGCCGGCGTGCCGGGCCGGGACGTCCACCAGGCCGCCGCCGCCGCCCTCGACGCCGCCGGTTTTCCCACCGACCTCAAGGCCGAGCCGCCGGTCGGCTTCATTCACGGCCTGGGCCACGGACTCGGCCTGGAAGTGCATGAAGCGCCGCGCTGCAACCGCATCGCCGCGGACCCGTTGCGGCCCGGCCAGGTGATCACCCTCGAGCCCGGTCTCTACGATCCGGCCTGGGGCGGCATCCGCCTAGAGGATGTGGTGGCGGTCACCGAAACCGGTTGCGAGACCCTCACCAACGCCGCCATTTTCCTGGAAATCCCCTGACCTCGGCAGTGCCTTCCACCAATCCCAAATCCGTCTCACGCGGAGGCGCGGAGTTCGCGGAGATTGGTCCCCTCGGGAAAAGGCAATTCTTGAATCCAAGCGAATTTGAACTACACGAAGAAAACGCGCCATCAACACGCACCCGCAAATAATTTGAACAGGAGAAATCAGGAGAGAACGGAGAAAGGCTTCTCTGTGGCCTCTGCTGCCTCCTGTTCAAGATCAGCGACCATACGATTCAAAAAATGCGTTAGTAGATAGGCTGCAAGCCCTGAGCTACAGTGGTGGATAATCCAGGCTGGTCCCGTACTACACTGCGTTGGGGTGAAAAATAAATTAAACCGCAGATTGCCGAATGTTGAACCGCAGAATCTTGAGGTTGTTGCTGTCCTTCAGCGGATTTCCTTCGTTATTCGGACCTCAACATTCGTCACTCTGCGGTTGTAAAAAAGTTAAGTTCTTATCCTAACGCGGTAGTATAAAGGAATTGCCGCACTCCCAAAACGGCGCCGCGCCAACCCCTCAACCCCTCAACCGCCCAACCCCTCAACCGCCCAACTTCCCCTCCCCCCCTCCCTCGGAGATTTTCCATGCACAGCATGACCGGTTATGGGCGCGGCCAGTGCCGGCGCGACGGCTGCACGGTGACCGTTGAACTCAGCGCCGTCAACCGCAAGCAGCCGGACTTCCGCTTTCTGCTGCCGCGGGAGCTGGCCTGGCTGGAGGCCCGGCTGCGGCCGCAGGTCCAGGAACGGATCACCCGTGGCGCCGTCACCGTGGTGTTCGCCTGTGAACTGGCGCCCGAACGCCGCCGCGCCCAGGTGCGGGTGAATGCGGAACTGGCGGCCGCGGTGGTCCTGCGCCTGCGCGAAGCCGCCCGCAGCGCCGGCATTTCGGAAGAGGTGCGGATCGGCGAACTCCTGGCCGTGCCAGGCATCCTTGAGGGCTTCGGCGGCGCCACCGCCGACGACACCGTCGCCGGCACCGCCGCCGAAGCCCTGCGGCTCGCCCTCGACGCCCTGCGCCAGATGCAGGAACGCGAGGGTGCCGCCCTCGCCCGTGACATGGTTGCCCGGCTGGCGGTCCTGGCCGGCCTGCTCGAGGAAATCCGCAGTCTGGCCGACGGCGCCCTGATCCAGTATCGCGAACGGTTGCGTGAGCGCCTCCGCCTGCTCGCCCTGGATTTTGGCCCCGATGACGACCGCCTCGCCCGCGAAATTGCCTTTACCGCCGAACGCGCCGACGTCCATGAGGAAATGACCCGCCTCGCGTCCCACCTCGCCCAGTACCGCGACCTGCTCGCGGCCGCCCCGCAACCGGCCGGGCGCAACCTGGACTTTCTCTGCCAGGAAATGGCGCGGGAAATCAACACCCTCGCCGCCAAAACCCCCGACACCACCATCTCCCGCCACGCCCTCGCCTTCAAGGCCGACCTGGACCGCCTCCGCGAACAGGTTCAAAACGTGGAATGATGATTGACAACTCTCGGTGATGGCGGTATGCTGGGGCACAGGCTGAAAAACAAAGAATCTACTTTTCTTAGGAGACGGCAATCTTTGGGACCCGTCACTAACGTTCCGGGCTCGGAAGGAAAATCTTGAATCGCGACTATCGAACGCAAGAAGATCCATAGATAGAATAACCATTCCATCTAAAGAATAAAAACATGGCCACCGATCCCGACACCCACACCCCGGACGTGGAAACCCTGCCATCGGCCGCCACCCCGGATTCGACCAAACTGGTGCTCGCGTCCCATGAGATGCCCGACCGCCTGCACCTGTTGCCGGCCGGCAGCAAGCCGGTGTTTCCAGGCTTGCTGTTCCCCGCCATCCTGCCGCCCGGCCCCGCCGCCGATGTCCTGCGCACCGTGGCCAAGGACGTTCCCGGGCGCCTAGTCGGCTTCGTCCTCACCCGCACCGACAGTGATCTGCCGAGTGGCGATGGCGACGATGTCAGCCGGCTGCTCCACCCGTTCGGCACCGTCGCCCGCATCCTCAAGCTCCAGGAAAATGACGAAGGGGTGGTCCAAGCCCTGTTGCAAGGCGAAAAACGTTTCCAAATCCTCAAGGCCGTCGGCCGCGACCAGAAATACATGGCCCAGGTGGTCTATCTCGAAGACGTACACCAAAGCGGCGACGCCGAACAGATCAAGGCCCTCGGCCTCGCCATCATCAACACCCTGCGCGACCTCATCAAGCACAACCCCCTGTTCTCGGAAGAGATCAAGATGTTCCTCTCCCGGGCCGACTGGAGCGACCCCGGGCGCCTGGCCGACTTCACCGTCACCATGACCTCCTCCAGCCGCGACGAGCTGCAGGATGTTCTGGCCTGCCTGGACGTGCGCACCCGCATGGAAAAGGTCCTATTTCTCCTGCGCAAGGAATTGGACATCAATGAATTGAAAGAGAAGATCACCCACCAGATCGAGGAGAAGATCACCACCCAGCAGCGCGAGTTCTTCCTCCGGGAACAGCTCAAGGCGATCAAAAAGGAGCTGGGCATGGAGAAGGACGAAAAAACCGAGGAAATCGAGAAATATGAAAAGGCCGTGACCGGCCTGGTCCTCCCGGATGAGGCGAAAGAACGCATTCAGGAGGAGATCAACAAGCTCAAGGTGCTCCCGCCGCAGTCGCCCGAATACGCCGTTTCCCGCACCTACCTGGACTGGCTGACCGGCCTGCCATGGGGCAAGTTCACCACCGACCGCCTGGACATCGCCGCGGCGCGCCAGGTTCTCGACCGCGACCATGACGGGCTGGACGACGTCAAAAAGCGCATCCTGGAATTCATCGGGGTCGCCAAGCTCCGGGGCGGCGTCGAAGGCTCCATTCTCTGCCTCATCGGGCCCCCGGGCGTCGGCAAGACCTCGCTCGGCCATGCCGTGGCCGAGGCCCTGAACCGCAAGTTCTTCCGCTTCTCCCTCGGCGGCATGCGCGACGAGGCCGAGATCAAGGGGCACCGCCGCACCTATATCGGCGCCCTCCCCGGCAAGGTCATGCAGGCGATCAAAGTCTCGGGCGCCGCCAATCCCGTCATCATGCTCGATGAGATCGACAAAATCGGCGCCTCCTTCCAGGGCGACCCCGCGTCCGCCCTGCTCGAAGTTCTCGACCCGGAACAGAACGTGGCCTTCCGCGACCATTATTTGGATGTGCCGTTCGACCTCTCCAAGGTCCTCTTCATCGCCACCGCCAACGTTCCCGACACCATTCCCGGCCCGCTGCTCGACCGCATGGAGGTGATCCGCCTTTCCGGCTACATCCTCGATGAAAAACTGGCCATCGCCAAACACCACCTGGCCCCGAAGCTGCTCGTCAAGAACGGCCTCAAGCCCGCGGACGCCCGTTTTACCGAACCCGCCCTGCGCGCGCTGATCGCCGGCTTTGCCCGGGAAGCCGGCGTGCGCGCCCTCGAAAAAGCCATGGGCTCCTGCCTGCGCAAGATCGCCGCCGCCCGCGCCGAAGGCACCCTCACCGAACCGGTCAGCATCACCCCGGCCAAGGTCCAGGAGTATCTGGGCAAGCCCGCCTTCACCGACGACCCGCTGATGAAGCACGGCCGCGCCGGCGTCGTCATGGGGCTGGCGTGGACCCCTCTCGGCGGTTCCACGCTTTACATCGAGGCGATCGCCGTTCCCGGCGAACACTCGGCCATCAAGCTCACCGGCCAGCTCGGCGAGGTCATGAGCGAGTCCGCCAACCTCGCCTATTCCCTGGTCCACGCTGGCGCCACCCGTTTCGGGATCGCCAAAAACTTCTTTGCCAAACGCGCCATCCACGTCCACGTTCCCGCCGGCGCCACCCCCAAGGACGGCCCCTCCGCCGGCATCACCATGGCCAGCGCCCTGGTCTCGCTCGGCCGGCACCAGCGGCCGCCCACCCACCTGGCCATGACCGGCGAGCTCACCCTCACCGGCCGCGTCCTGCCGGTCGGCGGCATCAAGGAGAAAGTCATTGCCGCCGTCCGTTCCCGCGTCACCCGCCTGATCCTGCCCAAGGCCAATGAGAAAGATTTCCTGGAAATTCCCGAACCCGTCCGCGCCGGCATCACTCCGCACTACGTCGAAGACTTCAACCAAGTTTTCCACCTCGTCTTCGACGGCGGCCTGGACGCACCGGAACCCCAGGAGAGTGCGGAAGGCGGAGTGCGGAGTGCGGAAGGATAACGGCCACCGGTCCTTCGAAATCCGACCCCCACCTTCAAGTCGTCATGGCCGCCAACGCCCGCACCATCGCCAAAGCGCTACGCTGACACGAGACCATCGCCCACCTGTAAAAAAGACTCCGGCATCTTCCCTAATAATGCTATTAAATATTTGCATTACGAACAAGCCGTCGTATATTTAAAACAGTAACACCACAGCAGACGGTTCCCTGCGGGATTGCCCCCATGAACGATTATGCCGACATCGTAAATCAGCCAGCGGCCATCCACGGCGTCGTGCCGACTTGTTCCGGCAGCAACCCGCATCCTGAATCAGGCCACGACGCAGCGTAGCGCCATGGGGCGCGAAGCAAGTCGCTTTCAGAAGCACCGCCGCCATGAACATCGCGAATGAACGCCGGTTGGCGGCCCGCGCCACCGCTCTCGGGGTAAGCGCAGATGCCGCCGCCTTTGCCGAACTGGCCGATCTGGCGCGGTCAGATTCAGCCCTGGTCCGCCGCCTGGCGGCGTCCGCCCTTGGCAAATTGGCGGGCATCGTCCCCGCCACGAAGACGGTGGCCATCCTCTCCTCACTGCTGCGCGACTCCCATCCACAGGTGCGCCAGTATGCCGCTAAGGCGTTGGGCGCGTTCGGAACCGCCGCGGAAAGCGCCTTGCCCGATCTCCGCGACCTGTACCGCAACCCGGATGAAAAAAATTATATAAAACGCAGTGTGCTCACCGCCGGCAAAACGATTCGCGAGGCGTCCCGCATCGCCGAGCGGCAAGCGGTCCACCACTGCCAGAAGTGCGGGCAACCCGTGGCTTCCGACGAATACGCCCGCGCCCAGCAGGCATTCCAACGCTCGTACTGCGACCACTGCTTCGACGAGGTGTTCCTCGAGCGCCGCAACTGGGAGACCCGGGTGGAACTGCACAAGACCGTCCAAGCCGCCAATGGCACCGTGGTGCAATCCGAGGGCGAACGGCTGATTGCCGACGCTTTGGCGGCGCTCGGCTTGGTCTTCCGCTACGACAACCGCTTCCGCATCATCAAGGGCTACGCCATCCGCCCGGATTTTTACCTGCCGGAACTGGATCTCTATATCGAATACTGGGGCATGGAGGACAACCTCGACTACCGCATCGGCATGTCGGAAAAACAAAAACTCTACCAGCAGGCGGGCAAGCGGCTGTTGTCGCTCTATCCCAACGACAAGCCACAACTGCGCGACGTGTTGCGGGAAAAACTAAAATGCTTCCTGATTCCGGCGGCGCCGGTGTAGCAAAGGTTGTTTCATACCCGGGAGCCGCCCGTCCTCGGGTGGACGAAACCCGTCATCGTCGGAGACGTGCATACTTTGGTTTGGCGGCCGATAGCCCTATAAAAAGGGCGGAACTG
>CAITYL010000201.1 GCA_903896595.1 uncultured Lentisphaerota bacterium | reverse complement strand
TGTCCGCTATGTTTTTCCCCATAAGCCTTTATCCTGTTTTTGCATTTGGACGTAACACCATGCAATATAACAGATAAAGGCTTATTTTTTATCATTTAGCCGCAAAGTTTGTGCGAGAATTTAACTGCAACACTTGAGTATCATAGACATCCCCTTGCCTCACCGCCGACCCATGCCGTCCTATATCATGATGCGTTCAACATAGCTGATGGCAAACCTCTGAACTATTCTTTTGACTGCTCCGGCATCCGTTTTGTTATTCTTAACTCCCCTGATCCGAGCGTCGCGACTGGCACAGACACCGATCCTCAAGCCTCCCTTATCCTTGCGCAGAGCCAGGCACTCTGGCTCAAGGAGCAGCTGGACAACAACATGGCGGGAACATTCACCATGCATCATCATCCCATCTGGAATTATGGAAAGACGACGATGAATCCTCTCCTTCGGCTATGGGAAAAACTGTATTTACAATATGATATCAGCGCGAATTTCGCAGGCCATGTGCACAATTACCAGAGATATTCTGTAAGGGGGATTCCCCATTTCATCGTAGGCAATGGCGGGGGAGTTTTTAATGCGATGCCAGAAGGCGCCCCCCATGCAGCGTCGTACCAGTTCGGGGAAACAATGCAGCTGGGATATCTCAAAGTTACGGTTGACCCTGAAAATAACAACGCGACGGCACAGGAGATATTCGTAGCCAGTGTAACCGGGGAGAATCAAGATTCGATTATTCCATACACAACGCCAATTGTCGCCGACACGGTCAACTTTCCCCTTTCATCACGATTTTCAAACCTCACGGTCAGCCAATACGGAGAAGGCACGGGCATTGTCGCATCATACCCACCATATGATATATACAGCGATTTATCATCTCCCACTTGCAGTAAAATAATTAAGAAGAGAGACAAACTCGTTCTCATGGCGGTCCCGGACTCTGGCTCCGTGTTTAAAGGATGGATGGGCGACGGCAATTCCAAGGGTCAACAATGCCATGTAAACATGAGTCCACGCCATGACCTCACCGTAATTGCAATTTTCGATAAAGCCCCTACGCCGTAATGCGTCAGAGTTTTTCGGCAAATGGTATTTTGGGAGGTCCATAAATCTATCTGGTGCCTCCCCAGGGAACGCCAATCTCCCGATTGGCGCGGCGACTTTTTCGAGGGAGCCGCCCGGCCCGGGCGGACAAAGGTGCACCCTTTTCAGAGCGCGGATCGGGGACGGATAAATGGGAAACGGACTGGGTGCCCCCAGATGCTTTCAGGTGCCTCTTTCGCCCGCTTCACCCCCCACCGCCCTGTCATTATTCACCGGCCGTTATGCTTCCACGCGTACCCATGCCCGGCGGTGAACGTCCACCCCTTGCGCGTCACCCCGCCAACCGATCATACCCAATATTAATTGCAAATAGTAGGTGTGACCCTCAATGGTTTTTATGGCATCCCATGGGACGGCTATGAATTTATTTGGCAAGGGTCAGCCAAAGAAAGGTTTCTCCGCCGATCTGGCGATATTGGGTAGAGTCGATCGTGAAGCCGATTGATTTTAAAGTTTCGGCCAGATGTTCCGGCGTCGTGTGACTGTAAAATAAGCGTTCGCCCATAAATTCCTTGTAATCATTAAAAATTTCCGCGCCGGTATACTCTTTTGTGGCATATGTGAAAAGAGCTTTGCCGCCCGGTTTCAGCCAGCGATAGATTTTCTGAAAAATCTTCTCATGTTTTGTATATTCAATATGAAAAAGACAATAAATAGCCGTGACTGCGTCAAACTGCTCAGCGAGAAAATCCGCTTCGCCAATATCGGCGCAGATGGTTTTCAGCGACGGCTGATAGTGATGAGCCAACGCCAGCATCTTTTGCGAAAAATCCACGCCGGTGACCTGCCAGCCCTGTCCGATAAAGTAAGCCGGAAAAGGCTCGCCCGCGCCGCAGCCCAAATCGAGCAAATGGCCGGTCTGGCAATTTAATCTTTGGTGGAAATCGGCAATGACATCGGTCATGTCAAATAAACCACGATTTTTTTCGTAAGTTTCGGCAAACCGGTCATAAATTTTTCGTAGGTCAGATTGCATGACGGATAGGGATTTTTATCTCAGGTGCTGCGGGGTCACACCTACTATTTGCAATTATCGACAAGGCGGCGCAGCCTGGAGGTTAGCGTGGCGATGCGTTGGGTCAGGGGGCGGTCATCGCGCATCCGCAAGGTCATGATTTCCCTTGCCCGTGTCAGACCCCCGGTGGTGATGCCACAGCGTTCGGCAAGCTCACTCAACGGATACCGGCCCCGGCAACAGGTGCCAGCCAGGTACAGCAGAACTTGCCGGGCTTCGTTGTTGCGGCTGTGTCGTTGTTGCAGCCTCTCTTCACTACACCCGTAGGCCCCACCGACCGCGTTCACGACCGCTTCAAGACTGGCCCAGTCGTGCAAGCGCCGCTCCTGTCCCAGCTCACGGCGCAACTGCCGGTTTTCCCGCTGATCGGTAAAGGCCTTGCGGATGCGATCAACAAAACGGTCGGAGCCCAAGACCGCCTGCGCGGCGGCGGCCTCAAACGGGTCCGTCAGGTTTTCGGTCAACCCCTGCTCAACATAGCGCGCGTACTCCTGGCGTTGTTCGCCGACCGTGCCCCCCCAGTGCCGCAAGGTATGCCCTTTGTTCAACCAGCCGGGACACCGCCGCAGACCCAGAATGGCGCCGTAGCTCGACCAGGGACAGTCCCGCACCGCCCGCTGGCGTTCCGCCACCGGCGCCGGTTTCAGCGCCGCTGTGCGGGCTGGATTCAAGTGGATATAACGGCCAACGGTGGAACCGTAGGCGTCGTCCTCCACTAAAAGGGCTTTAAATCGCCCCTGAAAAAGATGCCCGCGCTCGCGCAATAGACGGTTGTTGAGCAGGGTAAACGAAGTCAAAAACGCCTGCATGAACCGCGACAGATTGCCTTCGGGGGTGCATAGATAGAGATGAAAATGGTTCCCCATCAGACAGTAGGCGCGGACTTCAACCCGGTAGGCACCGGCAAATTCCGCCAGCTTGTCGAGGAACAGCCGGCAAGGCCGTTCCCCCGTGAAAACCGCCATCCCCCGGTTGCCACGATGCATGACATGGTAGCATGCCCCAGGATACTCCAGTCGCAACGGTCGAGCCATCGGTGAGATCTCCCGCGTACCCATGCCCGGCGGTGAACGGCCACCCCTTGCACGTCACCCCGCCAACCTATCACACCCGCTATTAATTGCAAATAGTAGGTGTGACCCCCCCCGTTTGGATTCAAGTGGATATAACGGCCAACCGTGGAACCGTAGGCCTCGTCCTCCACCAAAAGGGCTTTAAATCGCCCCTGAAAAAGATGCCCGCGCTCGCGCAATAGACGGTTGTTGAGCAGGGTAAAGGAGGTCAAAAATGCCTGCATGAACCGCGACAGATTGCCTTCGGGCGTGCATAGATAGAGATGAAAATGGTTCCCCATGAGACAGTAGGCGCGGACTTCAACCCGGTAGGCGTCGGCAAATGCCGCCAGCTTGTCGAGAAACAGCCGGCAATGCCGTTCCTCCGTGAAAACCGTCATCCCCCGGTTGCCACGATGCATGACATGGTAGCATGCCCCAGGATACTCCAGTCGCAACGGTCGAGCCATCGGTGAGATCTCCCGCGTGTCCATGCCGGCGATGAACGGCCACCCCTTGCACGTCACCCCGCCAACCTATCACACCCACTATTAATTGCAAATAGTAGGTGTGACCCCAATGGCTTATAGGTGTGACCCCAATGGCTTAGTAGGTGTGACCCCAATGGCTCCGGCGCACACCTCCCTCCTCGGCGATACCATAATCATGCCGCCGTGAGGACAGGAACCATGGCGACGGCCGCTTGGGCGTCATCGCCCCGCCCCATTTCATCCTTATGGGACGACGACCGTCAGCAGGCGTTCCCGGACTGCGATTGAAGGGATTGCCATCTGAACGCCGGCATGCTAGGTTCCCACCTTGGCGTTGATTCACCGGTACCCCCCCCCGTATTCTCCACGCCCGCAACAATCCATAAGCTCAAAATTCCTATCAGTAGAAGATGGAAAATCGTCCCATGCCTCAGTCTTGTTCCGCAAAACTCCCCGCCGCCGTGCCACGTGTCCGCCGTGTCTGCGTTCTGAGTCTCCGCCGCCACCTGCTGGCGGCCAGCGCGCTGGGCGGCCTTCTTGCCATGGAAGCGCAGGCGGTCGTCACCCAGTTCCTCTACACCTCGGATGCGCACTATGGCACTACTCGGACGTTTCACGGCGTCGCCGGCGTCACCGCGCAGACCGTGAACGAGACCATGATCCAGAAGATGAACCAGTTCGCCGCAACCACCGGGCCGATCGACTTCGTCGCCATGACGGGCGACATCTCCAATCGAGAAGAGGACAACCCGCCGGCAATCCAGTCCGCCTCCGCCTCCTGGGCGCAGTTCGAGAACGATTATATCAGCGGCCCCAACGCCATCAACTTCGTGAATACCACCACCAACCTGCTCCTCCTCCCCGGCAATCACGACGTCAGCAATGCCATCGGGTACTACAAAAGCATGACGCCCGTGACGGACGCCACCGTCATGGAGAAGGTGTACAACCGCGCGTACGGCACCAGCATCAGCTACAGCACAGGGCAAGCCTTCTACGACGCCCATCATGTCAACTATTCCCGTGACATTGGCGGCGTGCACATGATGTTCGTCAACATGTGGCCTGACAGCAGCGTCCGCGCCTGGATGGAGACGGACTTGGGCACCGTTTCCAGCGGCATGCCGGTACTGATTTTCACCCACGACCAGCCGACCGTCGAGTCGATGCATTTCATCAATCCCAACGGTTCACAAACCATCAACAGCACGGATAAGTTTGAGAACCTCCTGTCGGACCCGTTGGCCGACGGAACGACGATTAACGCCCCCTCGACCATCGAGCAGGACGACTTTGCTGCGTTCCTGATCCGGCACCCCAACATCAAGGGGTACTTCCACGGCAACGACAACCAGTTCAGCACCTACACCTGGACCGGCCCCAGCAATAACGTTGCCATGAACACCTTCCAGGTGGACTCCCCGATGAAAGGGAATGTCTCCGGCACCAACGAACTCATGCTTTCTTTCATGTACGTCCGGATCGACACCGACCGGCAGACCTTGATGGCGCAGGAGATCCTGTGGAACGTCAATGGCTCGACTTTCGCGGGCTCGAACGACCCGCTGGTAGTGGGCCGCTCGACCACGGTGTTCATCCCCGAGCCGGCTTCGCTGGCTCTTCTCTCCGTAGGCGGCTTCGTCCTCGTCCGCCGCCGGCGCTGAGGCTGCCGTCGAACCGCGTCGCCATCGCTCCAATTCGCTATTCCCCCCGCCCGACCCAATCCCTGAAATTAAAATCATATCAGTTAAATGGGGTTGACCGCCACCGGTATTGTATGGGCGCCCCCCAACCTCAACGCAACGCCAATCCATGCAAGCCGCTGGAACACCTGGCCCCGCTTGCCAACCCGCGCCTTGCGCAACCGCTGGGGGAGAACGGGGCAATGCGGGCCGCAATCGCGGGCCTGTTCCTCTTCGGCAGCCATGGCGGCTTCGAGTGGAGTGGGGCCGCTATCGGGAGTGTGAGCGGCGGCGAATTCATACTGCGTCCGATGGGCGGTCGAGGAAGATGTTTCATCCATACACCTGCCGGTGCTGTCAACCGTTGGCCATGGCCCCCCGTGCTCAAAACAGGTGTGTACAAATAGTGTGCAAAATAAACCACGACAGTAGGGGACAATGGGGGTCAAAACGAAAACGCCGCTGGGCCTTTTGAGCTCAACGGCGTTAAAAAAATGGTGGGCGATACAGAACTCGAATCTGTGACCTCTTGCGTGTCGAGCAAGCGCTCTAACCAACTGAGCTAATCGCCCCTAGTGCAGACAGCCCCCCACCATAATGCCGGGCGGCGGCTTTGCAAGCGCCATTGCGTCGCCGTCCCCGGGGGCTACATTTCTCCCGGCCGGTTGAACCGGCCATCCGACCCGTGACTAGCCCCTATTACCAACGCGTGTGTGCCTGGCTCCGCATGAACCGTACCGTTACTGCCGTCTTGGCCCTGGTCCTGATCCTGACCACTGCGTGCAGCAGCATGGCCGGCTACCGGGTGCGTGCGGTCACGATCGGGCCCAACAACTGGCTGCTGCTGCGTGACGTGGCCGGCTATTACGGCCTCGCTTACACGGTGAACCGGCAGGAGATCCGGATGCGTTCGGCCACCCACCGCCTGCAATTTTCCATGGACCGGCGCGAGGTGCGGGTGGACGGACACAGTGTCTGGCTGGGCACCGCGCCCGCCAGCTATCGCGGGGCGGTGATCATTCGGGACCAGGATTTCCGCTGCATTTTGGAGCCGATCCTGCGCCCGGCCTCGGTGCCCCGGCAGAACGTCAGGACGGTGCTGCTCGATCCGGGGCACGGCGGGAACGACCAGGGCGCCTCCTCGCGCCGCATCATTGAAAAAAATCTCACCCTGCGGATTGCCCGGCGCACCGCCGAGGTGTTGCGGCGGCAAGGGTACCGGGTGATTCTCAGCCGCGAGACCGACCGTTTTATTGCGTTGGACCAGCGCGACGCCATTGCCGACCGGCAAAACGCCGACATTTTCGTCAGCATCCACGCCAACTCCGCCGCCGACCATGGCGTGGGCGGGATTGAGACGTTCGCGCTGCCGCCGCGCGGCGGCTCGTCGACCTATGAGAAGCGGGCGTCCACCACCAGCAAGCGCGGCAACCAGTACGATCCCCAAAACACCCGGCTGGCCTACGATCTGCATCGCGGCATGCTGGCCGCCACCGGCACCGAGGACCGCGGCATCAAGCGCGCCAATTTCGCGGTTCTGCGCGAGGCGCCCTGTCCCGCGGTGTTGGTGGAGATCGGGTTCATCAGCAATTCCCTGGACGAGGCGCGGTTGCAGTCGCCGGGGTATCAGGAACATTTGGCCCAGGGGATTGCGGCCGGCGTCACGGCTTATGCCCGCAATGTCCGATCGGGAGGAACCCGCCAATGAGCCAGGACGCGTGCCGGTTGGAGGATGTCTGTGTGTTTTGCCGGATTGTCCGCGGCGAGATTCCCGCCAGCACGGTGTATGAGGACGACCACGTGCTGGCCTTTCTCGACATTGCGCCGCTCAGTCCCGGCCACACGCTGGTCATTCCCAAGGCGCATCACGTGAGTCTGACCACGGTGCCGGCCGCGCTGATCGGGTCGTTGTTCGCCGCGGCCGGCCGGATTGCCCCGGCGGTGATGCGCGCGGTGGACGGCGACGGGTTCAACCTGCTGTTGTCCAACGGTTCTTGTGCCGGGCAGGTGGTGCCCCACGTGCATCTGCATATCATTCCCCGGTCCGCCGATGACGGTCTGGTGCTGCCGCATCGCACCCGGCCCTATGCCACGGACGCGGACCGGCAGACGATCCAGGACGCCATTCGCAAACGCCTTGCCGCGGCGGCCGCGGTTCCCCCGACGCCATGAGTGCCACTCCTCATCTGCATGCCCGGCTCGCCCAAATTCTCGCGGCCGACCCCCGCTACCGGCCGGCGGCCTACGCCTTGGTTTCCGAGGCGGTCACGTTTACCACCGCCAAGCATCGCGAGGCCGGCCAGGGGCGCCGCCACATTTCCGGGCAGGAATTGCTGGCCGGTTTCCGCGAGCTCGCCCTGCAGCGTTTCGGCGTGCTGACGCTGGATGTGCTGCACGACTGGGGGATTTGCCGGACCGAGGACGTGGGCAATCTGGTGTTCAACATGGTGCATCACCAGGTGCTGGGGGCCACGGAAGAGGATTCCCCGGCCGATTTTGCCAAGGGCTATGATTTTGCCAAGGCGTTTGCGCCGCCGGTGCCGCCGCGCGGCGATCCCGCGGCCAAGCTGCCCAAGATCGCCTAATACCCTGTAAAATTAAATCTTCGTGGTGAATCCGAAATTTTAACTTTTACAGGGGTGTGGCGCGGTCCGAGAAAAATGGTCGGGGCGGAGAGATTCGAACTCTCGACCTATTGCTCCCAAAGCAATCGCGCTAACCAGACTGCGCTACGCCCCGACTCTAACCGGCCCGACACCATAGCCGGAACACCCCAAATTACAAAAGGTACAACCGACGCCATGCTTACAGCGCGGTGCCGGGGAGCAGGGTTTGCAGGCGTTCTTTGATGGTGGGGTCCAGTTCGACGGCCCGGCGGGCGTGTTCGGCGGCCTGGTCGGTGCGGCCGTACCAGTCGCAGAGCAGGGCGACGCGGAAATTGTCGGCGGCGGCGTCGCGGCGGATGTCCTGGCCGCGGGGGCCGGCGGGAGCGAGGCCGAGGCGGCAGTCGATGTAATAATCGAAAAAGACAGGGAACTGGTCGAAATCGAGGTCGTGCCAGGCAAAGCGGCGGAACTTGCCGTTGACGGGCCGGATGATGATTTGCGTGGGATTGCCGATGACGGTGCCGCGGAGCAGGGTGCCGTCGCGCAGGCGGATGCCCTGGCGGGCCTTGTCCTCAAACGGATTGAACTTGAAGAGGCGGATCAGGTATTCGCGGAGGATGCTGATCTCGCGGATTTTGTCGATGGCGAGGGTCTTGTCGGCGGGAGAGAGACCGCGGACATACTGCTTGAGAGCGTCTTTTTCGCGGAAGAAATCCAGGTCGGCGGGCAACGGGCGGCCATCAGGGCCGGTGATGATGGGGGGTGGCGTGGCGTTTTCCAGCGGCGCGGCGGCAGGGGTTGCGTCCGGTCCGGCGGTGGTGGTGTCCGGCTGGTCCGGCGGCGCGGTTTCGGCGGGAGTGGCGGTCTCCGTCGGCGGGGTGGTGGAGGTGGCGGTGTCCTCCGCCAGCCAGTTCTCGCCGTTGGCGGCGGCGGGGGGCGGCGGCGGGGCGGCCAGACGGCTGGCGGCGGCGGCGTAACGGGCCGCCTCCGGATTGAACAGGCGGTTCAGCCACAGCTCGACGGTCCCGGTGTACCAAGGCAGGCGCATGCCCGCGCTGACGATCAACAAGCCCGCCACGCCCGCCGCCAGCAGCACGGTGATCCGGGCGTGCCAGTGGTGCTGGGACGGTCGCAGTCCGGTGGTGTTCGCCGGCTTGATCGCGCCTTTTTCCCGTTTCTTGAGCGTGAGAAGTTTGGTGGGGCGTCCGCCCGGTTTCGCGGCGGGGCCGCGGCCGGCCCGCCGCGCTTTCCGGTACTCCTTGTCCAACGAGTTCAATACGCCGGCGACTTCCGCCCACAACTGGGGACGGTCGCCCGGAGCTTCGGCCAGCATGCCCGCCACCAAGCTGCCGAGGGCGGCGGGAAGTTCAGGACGGCGGGTGGCCGGGTTCAGGTCCGGGGCCGGCACCGGGTCGCGGGTGCCGTTGGCATGCGCCTCCGCGAAGGGGGGGCGGCCGGTCAGGGCGTGGAACATGACGGCGCCCAGGCTGAAAATGTCGCTGCGGAGATCGCCCTGGCCGGTGTGCAACTGCTCCGGACTGAGATACCGGGTGGTGCGATAACAGGCATGCAGGTTGACCGCCAGGCTGGCCCGCGGATTCCACAGCGCCCGGGCCAGACCGAAGTCACCCACTTTGCCGCTGCCTTCGCCGTCGAACAAGATATTGCCCGGATGCAGATTAAGGTGCAGAAGCTGGTGGTCCGCCGCGGTGTCCAGGGCGCCGGTGACCGCCGCGAACAAATGAACGGCATCCGCCACTGGCAAGCCCTCGGGCTGGCGTTCCAGAGTCCGGGCCAGTGACAGGCCACCCAGGTATTGCATGACCAGATAGGGATGGGCCGGCGTGTCGTCGCAGGCATAAATGGGAATCAGGCCGGGATGGGTGATGACGGCGGCGCGGCGGGCCGCCTCCAGGTAGCGGGTGGCGGCGGCGGGGTCGGCGCGCAGCCGGTCCCCCAGAGTTTTGACCGCCACTTCCCGGTCCAGGGTGCGGTCCAAGGCCCGGTAGACCGTGGTCTGCGCGCCCGCGGCCAGCATCTCCTCCAGGAGATAGCCGCCAAATTCCATGGGCACGGTCAATTTGTCGCCGCAGGTGGGGCAAAAGACGTGGGCAAACGGCGCCAGGCCGGTCAAGTCCAGTTTCTGGCTGCACCCGGGGCAGCGGACCTTGATGGGGGTGGTGGGGGTGGTCGGTGGGGTCATGTATTGTAAGATAAAAATAAACGGAAAAACGGAAAGGACGGAAAAATAAAACTAAGACCAATTTCAATATAACACACCGCGCAAGGGGAAAATGGGGGTTTGGGTGCGCCGGGCGCATGTCGGTTCCGTACGAAGGACGACAACGAACACACGAGTCGGGAAGGTAATTAAGCTCTCACCCCCCAACGCGGTATAAGATGGCGTATAAACCCGCGCCAGCCGGGAACCGGTAACTTGATGGCCAATGTAACCACGGCGGCAAAGGCATTGCCGCACTCTAAACCGGTGCCACCTTAATTACCTTCAGCTTACAGCCTAACCAGCTTCAGCCTGCGAGGTCTACGCCGGGCGGATGCGGACATCGCCGGCAATGACTTCGCGACGGGAGCCGTCGGGCTGTTCGAGGAGGAGGGCACCGGTGGGGGTGAGGCCGACGGCGGTGCCGGTCAGGTCCCCGGCCAGGTCATGGACGCGCACCGGGCGGCCGTTGAGGATGGAGAAGGTTTCGAGTTCGGGCAGCAGCGGTTTGAGGCCGTCGCGCTGCCAGCTGTCGTAAACCTCTTCGAAGCGGCGCAGGATTTCGGCCAGGAGCAGGGGGCGCGACACCGGTTTGCCCAAGGCCTGGCGCAGGGAGATGGCGGTGGCGGCCAGGTCGGCGGGCCACTCCGCGGCCAGGGCATTGACGTTGATGCCGATGCCGACAATGGCGTGGTGGACGCGGTCGAGTTCGGAGCGCATTTCGCAGAGGATGCCGCCGAGCTTACGGCCGTCGAGCCACAGGTCGTTGGGCCATTTCAGGCCGACATGCAAGTGGGGACAGAGGACGCCGATGGCGCGCAGGACGGCCAGGCCGGTGGCCAGGGCCAGGGAGGGCACGGCCTGGGGCGCCACGGCGGGCCGCAGCACGACCGACAGGTACAGATTGGTTCCGGGCGGCGAATGCCACTTCCGGTCGAGGCGGCCGCGGCCGGCGTCCTGGGCATCGGCGACCACCGTGAGCCCCTCGGTGGCACCGGTTTCGGCGAGGGCACTGGCCAGGCGGTTGGTGGAATCCACCCGGTCCTGATACACCAGCTCGCGGCCGAAGCGGGAGGTGACCAGCAGCGGTTCAATCTCGGTGGGGAGTGGCCGGTCGGGACGCGTCAGCAGACGGTAGCCGCGGCGCGGTGCCGCCTCAATCTCATAGCCGAGGGCGCGCAGGTGATCAATGTGCTTCCACACCGCCATCCGGCTCATGCCCAAGTTCCGGCAGATGGCGGCTCCCGAGACGTAGCCGGTGCCCGCAGCGCCCAAGGTCTGCACGATGACGGTTTCGGTCTGCATGGGGGTACTGTAACCACCCTTTACGTGATGCGTAATGCGTGACACGTAATTTACGCATCATGCCTGGCTCGCGAGGAATTCCGTGAACTCGGGGGGCAGGGGGCTGGCGAAGCGTAGCGGCTTTTCGGTATGGGGATGCGTGAATCCCAGGCAGGCGGCGTGCAGGGCCATGCGCCGCGGATGCCAGCGCGGGTGTTTGGCGCGCTCGGGGGAGTAGCGCGGGTCGCCGAGCACGGGATGGCCGGCGTCGGCGAAATGGACACGGATCTGGTTGCGCCGTCCGGTTTCCAGCCGCACCCGCACCAGGGTGGTGTTGCGCAACCGCCGCACCACCTGATAATGGGTGACCGCGCGCTCGCCCTGATCGGCTCGCGCGGTGGCAAAGCGGTGAATGGTCTTGACTTCGGTCATCAAGTTTTTGTCAAAGGTGCCCTCGGAGGCCTCCATGCGGCCGGCGACGATCGCGGTGTACTCGCGTTCCGGTTTGGTGGCGGCGAACTGGTCGCGCAGCATTTCGGCGGTGGCGCCGTCCTTGGCGAAGACCAGCACCCCGGAGACGCCCCGGTCGAGCCGGTGCACGACTTCGACGCGGCGGCGGCGCTTGAGGCCGCGGCTGACATATTCCTGCAGCAGATGCACCAGGGTGTTGGATTCGCGCTTGGGCGTGGGTACGGTCAGCAGGTGCGCCGCCTTTTCCACCACCAGCAGTTTTTCATCCTCGAACAGAATCTTGAACGGCGCGTTCGCGGCGGCCAGCGGTTTTTCAGCGTACTTGCGTTCGGGGTCGTAAGCGACGACAACGACGTCACCCTCCATGACCGGCTGAAAGTCCGAGGCGCACGGCGTTTCGTTGACGGTCACGCAGCCGTGCTGGATCAGGCCGCGGACACCGCCGCGGGTGCGTCCGGTGAGCGTCTGGACCACCCGGTCCACCCGTCCTGCCTGCGTCGCCTCAACCCGGGTTTTTTCGGTGACTGTCGCCATAATAGTTTAATTCCGAAGGTGTGGCTTATGCCGGTTGCGGAAATCTAGCCTGTGCTTTTGCGGATTCCGCAGGCAGCCCCGCAAGCCCAGGCCTGGCCGGTTACCTATGGGCTGCCTGCGGACTCCGCAACGCCGAACAGGGTTTGGGCGGTGGTACGGGAGATGCGGAGGGTAAGCAGGGTGCCGGGCTGGCAGCCGGGGGGCGGGGTGAAGACACCGACCTTGTTGCAGGAGGTGCGGCCGCACCAGCGTTCGGCATTGCGGGCGCTGACGCCTTCGACCAGCACCTCGACGGAGCGGCCGACATAGGCGCGGTTGTGCCGTTCGGCGCGTTTCTTCAAGTCGTCGAGCAACAGTTTGAGCCGGGCCATTTTAACGTCATCAGGCACGTCGTCAGTCATGGCGGCGGCGCGGGTGCCGGGGCGGGGCGAGTAGCGGAAAATGAAGGCATGGTCGAACCCGGCAGTGTCCATGGCGGCGCGGGTGAGCGCGAACTCCGCCTCGGTCTCACCGGGAAAGCCGACAATGATGTCGGTGGAAAACGTGGCGGCGGGACGGGCCTGGCGCAGGGCGGCGATGCGGTCGAGGTATTCGGCGGCGGTGTAGCCGCGGTGCATCAGCTCAAGAATGCGGTCGGCCCCGGACTGCATGGGGATGTGGAAGCTGTCACAGATTTGCGGGGTCTCGGCGACGGCGGCGACAAAGGCGGCGTTCATGTGGCGCGGGTGGGGTGAGGTGAAGCGGACGCGGGCGATGCCGGGCACGGCGGCGACGGCGCGCAGCAGGTCGCCAAAAGGGGAGGCGTTCCGGTCGTAACCGGGCTGGCGCCGGGCTTCGGCCAAGCCGTAGGCGGTGACGTTTTGGCCGAGCAGGAACACCTCGCGGGTGCCGTCGGTGGCCAGCCGCGCCGTTTCAGCGACAATGTCCGCCGGCGGGCGGCTGCGTTCGGGGCCGCGCACCTCCGGCACCACGCAGTAGGTGCAGTGCTGGTCGCAGCCGCGCATGATCGCGATGTAGGCCGAGACCCGGCCGGGATGGTGGAGCCCCATGAATTCCAGGCCGTCCACCCCGCGGTCCACGGCGACCCGTTGCGGAGCGGCGGCGGCGGGCGCGCGCAGCAGTTCGGGCAGGCGATGGATCTGGTCGGTGCCGACCACCAGTTGGACATGGGGGAAGGCCGCCGCCAACTCCTGGCCGAGCCGCTGCGCCATGCAGCCGAACACGGCGATCACCAGCCCCGGCTTGCGTTGCGCCAGTTTTTTGAGCAGGCCCAGCTTGCCCAAGACCTTGCGTTCGGCCTGGTCGCGGACGCTGCACGTGTTGTAGAGCAGCACGTCCGCCTCCTCCTCGCTGGCGGCCGGGAGCAGTCCCTGGGCTTCCAGCAGGCAGGCGACCGCCTCCGAGTCGCGCTCGTTCATCTGGCAACCGTAGGTGCGCAGGAAATAGCGGCGGGATTCCGGATTGGAATGGGTTGGGATGGAAGAAGAAAGAGTCATGACCACCGGTGCGGCAGGGGTGAAATTTGTCAACCTGTTACCATAACCCGGTGAACGCGAAATGGAAACGTGGGCGCCTGGCGGTTGTTGAAAACCCATTTTCGGTGCGTTCTTGTGCGATAGGTTACGACAGGGCCAGGCAGAGTTGTTGGCTCAGGCATCGGGCCGGGGGATCAGGGCGAGGGCGCCGGTGGTGGTGTCCCAAAGCAGCAACTGGCGTGCGGCTAATGTGTCGGCGCAGAGGAAGCGGGTGCTGGCAACGGTGCGGTCATGGAAGCGGTGGAAATGTCCGAACACCCAAACTGGTGGACGGTGGCGCAGCTGTTGCCAAAGCCGGGTCAGTTCGGTCTCCCCGCAGTCATGGGCCGGTCCGGGATCGAAGCCCGCGCTCAAGACGTGCATGGCGATGGTTGTAGCAAACTCAGGATTGGCCAGCAGGCCGACCCCGATGTCGGCGGGACAGGAATGGGTGATCAGCAGGGACAGCCGTTCCTGGTTGAAGAGTTGTCCGGCGCGGGCGCGTTCTTGCGGCATGATGAAGCTTGCGACATCGCGGAACCAGTGCTTGTATTGGGGGCGGTCGACGTGCAACGCGCCGCCTAGGAAACCGACGGTGGCACCGCCCAGTTGCAGGATGGAGGCGCGCGGCTGAAAGTACAGATTGTAGGCGGCGTGCCAGCGTGCGGCGTCACCGTTTTTCACTGCCTGATACAACCAGGCGTGGTCGTCGTGGTTGCCGTCAATGGCGTAAACCGGCACCGGCAACCGGCAGCCGGTGGCGAAATTGCGGGCGAACGCGGCCGCGCTGAAGCCAAAATCGCCCGTCTGAAGGGCCGCCTCAATGCCGTGCTGCTCCCGGACTTCCACCAGAAGGGACGCCAGTTCCGCGTGCAAGCCATGCACGTCGCCAAGTATGAGCAGTCGCATAAGTTAGAGCGTGCCGGCAAAGTCGAGTCGGAGCTTGGCCTGAAACACGGTGATTTGCTCGAAGACCTTGCGCAGGGTGGTTTGTTCGATCTCGGTCAGTGCATGCAGGTTGACGCGGTTGTCGGGCGCCTCGCCGCTGGCCACTTGCGCGGCTTGGTGTCGCAACCGCAGGGCGGCGAGGGTGTCAAAGGCGACCCGCAGTTCCGCGGCGCTCCCCGGGAGTAGCACGCCGGCGGTGGTCAGTTGCTCGATCCGCGCCAGCGTGCCAGTGGCCGCGAGGCCATGTTGCAGGGAATAAACGCGGGCAAAATTAACAATGGGCACCAACCCGTTTTTGAGGTCAACGGTTTCAGGATGACGGCCGCCGGTTTCGGTCACGATCTTGCCAAAGAAGCCGAGTGGCGGTTTAAACTCCAGGGTACTGCGGGCCAGATTATGAAAGAAGACCTCCCGCGATTCGGCGGCCTGCAGCAGGTGCCGGCGCAGGTCGGCGGCGAGCGCATCGTCACCGGCGGCGGGCCGGAAATCAAACACGATATTCACGGCCTGGAGTGCTTCTGCGGTACTGTGTTCGAGCCAGTCGGAAAAGAGGGCACGCCACTCTCCCAGCGGTTTGCACCATTTGGGATTGCGGGCCATGACTTCACCGCGGCAGTAAGTATAGCCGGTGGCGTGAAGACCGTCACAGACCCGCACGCCCAAGGCGAGAAAATAGCTGGCGCAGACGGCGGCGTGGCCGGCGGCCGGATCGGCATAGAGGAGGGCGTTGTCCTGGTCGGTGGCTAGCGTCTGTTCGCGGCGGCCGTGGCTGCCCAGGGCGAGGAAGGTGAACGGCACGGGGGCGGGGCCGAGATCGCGCTGTGCGAACATCACCAGGCGGTCGAGCACGGCATCACCGAGGGTTGCCAGGTACTCGGTGACGTGAGACGCACGCGTGCCGGCGGCCACCAGCAACTGTGCGGTGGCGGGCGCCCGGGCGCACAACCGTTGCAGCTCGGCCAGAGTCTCGGCGGTCTGGGCCTGCCGCACCAAGGCGGGCAGGCTGTGCTGTTCGAGCTGTAACAGGTCACGGTGCGTGACCAGGCCGTCCAGCCGGCCATCGGCGAGGCGGATCGCCAAATGATGAATGGCCTTGGCTTGCATCAGCTGCAGGGCTTGAAACACCTTGGTTTCTGGCGCGATGGTGACGAGCGGCGCTGTCATGACGCTGCTGACGGGGCAGTCGGGTGACTGGCCGGCCGCGAGCACGCGCGTTTGCAGGTCGGCCGTGGTGAGCAGGCCGACCCCGCAGTCGTCGGGGCCGTGGACCAGCAGCGCGTCTTGCTGATCACGGGTCATGGCCACCGCCGCTTCATGCACGGGCGTGGTCATCCGGCAATGGTGCAACGGGCGGGCGATGGCGGCGACCGGGGTTAGGAGAAAAAGACTGGCGCCTTGCAGGGCGGCCGCAGCCTGATCCCGGGCCGCACTGGCCGCCTGTTCGGGCGTGGCCGGGATGTGGTGCGGCTCCCGTAGACTGATCAGCAGGCCGGGTTGAGCGCCCACCGTGACGGGAGACACGGCCAGGGCGGCGGGCACGATTTTTTGTTCATGCCCGTACAGGTGTGCCTCAAAGCGTGCCGGCCCGCCGCCTTTGTTCAGCCAGGCGGCCAGTGCGGTAGTGCCCGCATGCCCGTTCTCCAGCAACTCCATTAACGGCCGGCCCTTGCAGGCGGCCTCATTCAGGCCGAGCATGGCCAGGACTGGCTGATTGCAGAAGAGCACGCGCTGGCCGGCGACCAGCAGGATGCCTTCCGCGGCGGATTCCACCAGCAGGCGGTACTTGGCTTCGGATTCACACAAGTCACGTTCGGCTTGTCGTCGTCGTTGTTCGATGACATAGCTTTGGCGGCCAATCCAGAGCAGAAGCACGGCAAGCGCCGCAGTAATGGCCAGGGAGATCCGGGTCAGACGCCCTGTCATGCGTTGCGTTTCCGTCCGCACATCGTCCAGATAGACACCAGTGCCGATGACCCAGCCCCAGGGCGCGAACAGTTTCACAAAGGAGAGCTTGGCTTCAATGCGTTTCGGATCGTCTTTCCACTGCCACAAATAGGAGACATAGCCTTCATTTTGAGTTCGGGCAATGGCGACAAACTTGACGAACACCTTTTCCTGGCGGCCATCCTGGTAGCCGGACACATCCGTGCCGTCGAGTTCGGCGCGATAGGGGTGCATGACCATGTTGGGGTGCAGATCGGTGATCCAGAAATAGTCCTTGCCCTCATTGCCGTAGCGCAGGTGGCGGATTTCACTAAGCGCCAGCCGTTGCGCGGCGGCCTGCGTCAATTGACCGGCCCGTTCCTGGCGTTCGCACTCGGCCAGCACGCTCCAGGCGGCCACCGTGAGTTCGCGGATCATTTCTTTTTTGCGGTCAATGATCGCGGTTTCCAGAGTTGGTGTCACGACCCCGAAAATCGCAACCACAAACAGGATGATGACGAGAATGGCCGGTGAGACAATGCCGAACACAAACTGTCGCCAGCGGTAGTGAGGATGGCTCATGGTTGGCATCGTCGGGTTTCGGAGATGCGATCCTGCGTGCTTAAGCATAACACCGGAAGTTCCGGCGCGCCACTGAAAGTCGCAACCGCTTCCGCTTGACCTCGTGTTTTGCGCCCATACGTTATTCGTTAGAAGTTGGCACTTTTTCCCGGTTCGTGTAGCGCCTTGCCGTACCCCGGAGTTATTATGAGCGCCTCTAAACTGCCCCATGCCCCCCCCCAGCCGGTGGCCAGCATGCGGCGGAAAGTGTGGGTCAACTTTGGCCTGTTCGCGGTGTTTTTCTTCTTTTACTTGGGGGCGGCCGTGGTGCAGACCCCCTCCTGCAAGGCGCTAGCGACGATGCCAGTGCTGGGCATGCCGTTGGGATTGTTGCTGTCGTTGGCGATCTTCCCCGTGTCATGGATTTTGGTCGTGGTCTGGTTCTGGAAGGCACGGTGACTCACATGCTCAATGTTGCATTTCCCGGTTGTTTCACGCCGGTTCTCTCCGTGGCCGGTGTCGGCACGGGAGCCTCAAGCCTGAACACCGGCATTGTCGTCGGCTTCATTCTCTTTTTTGTGGTGGCGAGCATCGTTATCACCTGGTGGACGAGCCGTTCGACCACGTCGGCCAGTGACTTTTATGTGGCCGGCAAAGGCGTGCCGTGGATCCAGGTCGGGATCGCCATGGTCGGCAGTTACCTGTCGGCGGCCAGTTTTCTCGGCTGTGCCGGCGACATCGGGGTGTTTGGCATCGACTCCATCTGGCTGTCCATTGGCTTCTTTGGCGGTTACATGGCGGTGCTGCTGCTGATCGCGGGGCCGTTGCGCAATGTCGGTTCCTACACCGTTGCCGGCGCCCTGCACCGGCGCTTCCCGGATAACCGCATCAAGCTGGCGGTGATGGCCTGCACGGTGGTGATTTCGACCTTTTACCTGGTGCCGCAGATGCTGGGCGCCGGCCTGCTGTTTGAGATGCTGCTCGGCTGGAATTTTGTGTGGGTGACGATTGCCCTGGGCGTGTTGATGAGTGTCTACATCATCTTCGGCGGCATGAAGTCCACTCTCTACAACCAGGTCATCCAGGCGGTCTTCCTGTGGGTCGCCATGGTCGTGTTGGTGACGATTGCGTTCTTCACGGTCGGTCACGGCTCGTTTGCGGGGATTCTCGCCACCGCGTACGAGGTGGTGCCGCCGTTGATTGCCGGCAAAAGCAAGGAAGTGGCGGAGGCGATTGCGGGGTTGCCGGCAGCGCAGGCCATCAGCACGGCGCGGCAGATGCTGCCGAACGCGGACAGTGTCATGACCATTGGCGTCAAGACCGACAGCACCCTGGCGATGATCAGCACGGTGATCGCCCTGGTCTTCGGCACCGCCGGCCTGCCGCATATTTTGATCATGTTCTTCACGGTGCCCAATGCGCGGGCGGCCAAGAAGAGTGTCACCTTGTGCATTGTCGCGCTCGGTATTTTCTACCTCTGTGCCATCGTGCTCGGGTTCCTGCTTTTCCCCGCCATCTATCCGCAGCTGGTGACGTGGATCGCCGCCGGGCCGACGGGGGTCGGACTAGCCAAGAACATGGCGGTGCTGGAAATCAGCCAGATGGTTGGCGGCCCCTGGCTGATGGCGGTCGGCGCCGCCGGGGCGGTGGCAGCCATTCTATCGACGGCGGCCGGGCTCATGATCACGGTCGCCTCGTCCATCAGTCACGATCTCTACAAGGTTTACATCAATCCCAAAGCCACCGAAAAGCAGGAATTAGGCATTGCCAAGATCACCACCCTAGTGATGTCGGGCGTCGCGGTGGTGCTGGCGGTGGTGCTCAAGCATGAGAACATCGCCTGGTTGGTGATGCTGGCCTTCAGTATTGCCGCCAGCGCCATCTTTCCGGCCATGCTTGCCACGTTGTGGTGGAAGCGCACCACCCGCCAGGCGGTCATTGCCAGTATTCTGACCGGCCTCGGGGTATCGGTGTTGTTCATTGCCCTGCTCCTGATCCAGGGCGCGAAGTATAAGTTCCTGGGCTTGCCGGTGGCCGGCGGCCCTGGCATCTTCGGCGTCACCGCGTCCTTCCTGGTGCTGTATGTGGTCAGCCTGATCACCCGCGACACCGGGAAAGACCCGGAGCAATTCCTGGCTCTGGCGCACAAGCCGGACACGGACTGAGTTCCGGGTCACGAAATACCCAATCCACGCTGACTGGGCCGCAAACCCGCGGCCTTGAACCGCCGCCACGATATCCTCGAGCTTGCCGAGCTTTCCTCAAAAGCAGGCCGTCATGCCGTTTCTTGCCCAATTGCGCAACGACAGCCTTTACTACCCGTATACGCTCAGTTACCACAGCGGCGGCGGCACCTCCGACTGTGATTTTGCGATCTTGAACAGCGTTGAACCCTTGCGTACCGCGAGCGTGTTTTTTGAGGACCGTTACACCTATCCGAATTCGGTGGTCAAGGTGTTGCGCGGGGCCGGCTATGGGGCGTATGCTTTTCACGGCAATGCCATCACTTGCTGGGGCCGCAACCGGGCCTATCCCCGGATGGGCTACTCCGACTTTTTCGATCTGGTCCAAATGGAATTGGCCGAGCAAGGTTGGGGGGCACCGGACGGGGCGGTGTTTGATTTTTCGGCAACGTATACCCTCCGTTGCAAACCGCCGTTTTTTGCGCATCTCATCACCATGAGCAGCCACTATCCTTACAACAGCGTTGAGCGCTACCACCCCAATGAGCTGGGGGACATTCCCGGGGAGCCACTGACCTCGCGCCACTTCAATTCCATGAACTACGTCGACACTTGCCTGCGGAAACTCGTGACGGAACTGCGCCTGCGCAACGACGGCTACATTCTTATCGTGGGCGATCATACCCCACCGAAGCTAAACAGTTCCTACCTGCGCGCCCCCAAGCTGTCGGTGGGCGGGGCCGTCCTGGAATTTGTGCCGCTGTTCATCCTGGGGCCGGGAGTGAAGCCGCGGTGGGAAGTCGGCACGGTGGCCAGCTTCCTGGATTTGGCGCTCACCCTGTTGGCGCTTTCCGGAGTTTCTTGTACGTATGCCACTTCGGGGATCGATTTGTCCGCGCCGCCGGCCGTGCTGCCGCCGATCCGGTTCGACAACAAGGCGTACTCGCGGCGTGAGTTGTTCAAGCTGTGCGAGACCAGCCTGCCTTGATTCGAGGGCATTGATGACCGGCAGCACAAGAAACGGGGACTAACCCCTGGGGAGAATGGCGGATGAAGACGGTAGGGTTTGGCATCATCGGCCTGGGCGCCATTGCGCACCAGTTCGCGCGGGTTTTGAATACGGCCTCCGGCGTGACGTTGGCCGTCGTGGCGGCTCGCGATTTGGAACGGGCGGGGCAGTTCCGGGCGCAGTACGGCGCCGCCCGGGCGTACGGCAGTTACCGGGCACTGGTGGAAGACCCCGAAGTGGAGGCGGTCTACATCGCGCTGACCCACAATTTCCATTATGAGGTGGCCAAGCTCTGCCTGGAAAACGGCAAGCATGTGCTGTGCGAGAAACCGTTCTGCCTCCGGGCCGCCGAAGTCCGGGAACTGGCCGCCCTGGCCAAGGCGAACAAGCTGACCCTGATGGAGGCCATGTGGACCCGCTGTCTGCCCGCCTTCCAGCAGGCGCGGGCCTGGGTGCGGGACGGGCGCATCGGTCACGTGCGCCTGATCCAGGCCGCTTTTTGTTTCAATGCGCCCTACCGTCCGGAGGGACGCTTGTTCAATCCGGCGCTGGCCGGCGGGGCGCTGCTGGATGTCGGGGTGTACCCCATTGAATTTGCCATGGGCATGCTCGACGAGCATCCGGTCCAGGTGGAAGCGGTCTGCCACCTCTGCGACACCGGCGTGGACGACTGCACGGCCATGAGCCTGCGTTTTCCCGGCGGCGCCGTGGCGGCCTTGGCCTGTGGCGTTGCCGGCGCCGCCTCCACCGATGCGACCGTGGTCGGTGCGGATGGCCGGATCGTGGTGTATGACTTTTTTGGCACGAAAAAGTGCGCGCTGTTCGACCGGGACAACCGGTTGCTGGAAACGTTCGAGCCGCCGGCCGCCGAGGGGTTCAGCTACGAGATCGAGCATTTCGCCGGCCTGGTGCGGACAGGAACGCTGGAAAGCCCGCTCATCCCGCTCCGCGACACTCTCGCCTGCGCCGAAGTCTTCGACCAAATCCGGGCCCAGTGCGCCCTGCCGGATCCCGCCTAATAACTTGTAGCACTTAATCTTTCGGATTCACCACGAAGACACGAAGAGAACGAAGGTTAAATCGAAGATGCCTTTTTAAGCGTGATTTGCCGTGGAACGCTTCGATCCAACTTCGTGTCCTTCGTGCCTTCGTGGTGAATGATTTAGGGTTACCGGGTACTCAACACCTTATCGGCTTTGGCTGGCGGCGCGGAAGCGGAAGGGGGACTGGCCCTGCCAGGCGGTGAAGGTGCGGGAGAAGTGGGCCGTGTCATAGAAGCCGGTGCGCGTTCCGACCTCGGTCACGCTCAGCGTGGTGTCGCGCAACAAATCGCGGGCCGTCTGCAGGCGGTGCTGCATGAGGAAGGCCATCGGGGGCATGCCGGTGGCGGCACGGAAAAAACGGCAAAAATAATGGCGCTGCATGTGCGCCGCCTGGGCCAGGTCATCCAGCGTCAGGCGTTCCTGGAAGCGTTGCTCGACCAGGGCAAACACGTTGTGAACCGCGCGCCATTGCGGATGGGTTTGGCCGATGTCGGCAGCCGCTCCGGCCGGCAGTTGCGCGCTGTAGGCCCGGCACAGAAACGCCAGCCAGTACAGGGTCAGGGATTCCAGGACCAGATCCCGGCCGGGGCCATTCGCGACATGTTCCACGACCAGCAGCTCCTGGATTTGCCGGGCGTGGGCGAAAGCGTCGCCATCCAGATGCAGTCCGTAGCGGAAATCCGCCTGCTGTCGGAAATACGGTTCCACGGTGAACAGCATCAGGAAACCGGGCAGGCTGCGCAACTCCGCCAGATGCCGTTGCACAAATAGGGGGTGCAGCAGCAAATGAAACACGTCCATGGCATTTTCCTGCCGGTACCCGTGGGACACATGCGGCGGAATCACAAACACATCGCCGGGTGAGGTGCCGAGGGCGTGTGCCTGCGCGTAATGCCGCCCCCGGCCGGTCAGCACCAGGTTGACCTCGATAAAATCGTGGGTGTGCATGCCCATGGCGTAATGCGGCTGAATAAATGGCTGCACCAGGGCCGCCCGGCCCAGGGGCACGAAGCAGTCGGCCACCGACCAATGGTCCTTGCCGATGGCGGGCGGCAGGGTGTCACGCGCCGGGGACGCCGGAGAACGCCGGGAATGAGGGCTGGGAGGCATAAAGTCAACCCCATGCAAAAAACCAACAATAATTGCCAAGAATATACACGATCTCGAAGTATAATCTTTACAAAGCTCATTTAACTAATGGTTCTGTTGGCCACCGGCGGGATGGTCGTCACGGGCATGACCGCGCAGGCCATGATCATTGATGATTTCAGTTCCGACACCAGCGCCAAGTATGATGTGTTGCGCACCAGCGGTTCCGTCTCCGCCAGCTATGCGCGCAACGGCAGCAATCAATTCCAGCCCAACAACAACGGCGCCGAAGCGAGCACCAACTGGCTGCGCAACGACGGCTACCTGTTCACCGTCGGCACGACGATCTCCATTGACGCGTGGGTCGCCACGTCGTTGTATTACACCAGCGGCTTGTCAATTTGCCAAAGCTTGACGGATGGCGCCACCAATAAGTCGTTATATATCCAGCTGGTGCCACACCCATCATGGGCGACCGAACCCTATCAGACGGCGGATCCTGTCATGACCCTTAACGGCGGCGTATTCTTTTGGGACTTTGACAAGACGTTCAGCTACGGCCCGAGTACGATCTCCCTTACCCGGGTCAGTGACACCAAGCTCGACTGTACCGTCGCCTATTACGACACGACCGGCACCCCACAAACATGGACCGGTTCGGATACGAGCCTGTTGCCGGGCGCATATTACTTCGGCATGTCGTCCTATGGGTCGCAGAATGTGATCATGGACAACCTTGGCTACACGCCCATTCCCGAACCGGCCGCCCTGGGGCTGCTGGCGCTGGGCGGGCTGGTGCTGGCCCGGCGGCGCCAGGCGCTGGCGGCCGGCAGCTAATTCCAGCTTGATGCCAAAATTAACCGCAAAGATCGCAGAGATCGCAAAGATAAAACCATCTAAAACTGAGCAAGTAATCTTTGCGTTCTTTGTGTTCTTTGTGGTAGAAAAAAATCAAGTTAGAACTTCAACTGGAATATGGTGACGTGTGGGCCGCCCGGACCTCCGGGCGGCCACGATTGGCTTGCTTTTTCCCCGTCCGCTTCGGCCATGACCTGAAAAAACCGGCGCGTCATGAAAAAAAACGCCTTTACCTTGATTGAGCTTCTGGTCGTGATTGCGATCATCGCCATTCTCGCGGCGATGCTGCTACCGGCCTTGGGGCAGGCCAGGCAGACCGCCAAGGCCGTCAACTGTCTCAGCAACCTCAAGCAGAACGGGTTGACCATTGCCTTGTACACCGGCGACTTCGGGGGCTTTGCTCCGCCGTCGGTGGCGGACGACTGGTGGCGGTTCTGGTGGAACGACCGCGGCTCCGCGTTCATGGATTACTTCAACATGCCAAAAAACCTGGTGGACGCCTCCGTCGTGGACTACGCCAAACTCTACCCGGCCTGGGTGGCCAAGACCACGCTCAAATGCCCCTCGGAAGAAAAAGCAGTCAGCACGTGGATGTTCGGGCATTATGTCGTCAATTGTTTTTTTATGCCGTGCCGCGGGTACATCAGTCCGGCCAATGTGTGGCGCAACACGTCCACGCTGAATGATCCGTCCACGCTGTTCGTCATGGCGGACCGCGGGGTCGACGGTGGCGGCACCATTACGGACTACTACAGCACATCCTTTATTCCCGGCGGGGGGACCTGGCCCTACGGCGGCCGCCACAACGGCTTCGCCAACCTCTTGTTCGGAGACATGCACGCCGGCAAGGTCAAGGAAACGATCGTGGCGCTTGAAAAAGACCGCTATATCCGGGATTCCTATTTTCCCTAATATCGAGGCCAATCCGCGCCGCAGAACGAAGCGACTGGCATGCCCTTTTCTTAGAAGACCGCCACCTTTGGGCCCCGTCACTAACGTTCCGGGCTCGGATAAGCAAACGTTGACAGCTTCATATAGGTCAGCGGTTGCGCTTCGTGTATTCCCTGAACGCCATTCTTCATGCCCTTCATGTTCTTCATGGTGCCCTTCGTCCGGTCTCTTTTTTGTGCGAACATTTGATTAACCTCGAAAGTACAAGATTAAATGACCTCGAAAGTCCTGCCCATAATGGCCTTTCTAACGTCCGTTTACGCTGGTGCGCAAGCCGTTGACAATGGCGGGGTTCCGCGCCTTGCCGGTGCGGGTGATGTGACGATGCTGGACGAGGTCCAGACCCCGATGGCCGCGCTGCGCGCCATTCCCGCCGCCTGTGCGCCGCTGCTACCGTCCGCCGCCCATTCACAGGCGGCGTTCTGCCGCCATGATGGCGCGGTTTGGCTGTTGGCTGAACTGGCCGCCGGGCAGGCGGTGCGGCTGTGGCTGCCGGAACTTGGCGTCGCCTGGCAGCTTGCTCCCGGCGGCAACGGCACTCCGGTGCTCGTTCAAATGCCATCGGGTCAGGGGGTGGATCTGGGCATGGCCGCATCCGTGCAGGTCAAAACCACGACGGGTTTTTTTCTCGCCGTGCGCTTGCCGGCCACCCTTGGCCAAGCCTTCCGTTTCGCCATCATGCCCGCCTCCGAACGGGAAGCCTTGACCGAACCGGTGTCCCGGGATTTCATTGTGGCCCTGCCCAAAACCCTCGCCGTGGTGAAAGCGTTCATTGACGGCGAAACCAACGGCATTACCCAGGAGTGGCGGCGCTATGCGTTTGATTTTGTGCTGACGCCCAGCGATTTGGAAAGCAATGGTACCACCTCACTGGTTCTGCTGTCGGAGGATCTCACGGAAAAAGCGTGGTTCGATGAGGTGAAAATAACGGTGGCGAATCAAGACGGGGCCGGCAATTCTGAAGCGGGTCAAAATCTGGTTCCGAACGGGTCGTTCGAAGACTTGCAACCAGACGGGCTGGCGAAGGACTGGGCGTTTGTGGACTCCAACAATAAGACCTTCCTGATGAAGGTGGTGCGGGATGACACGGCCACGGGCGCCAATAGTTTGTACGTCTCCAACCGTTTTCCACTGGCGCCTTATGTCTATGGCGCGGCCAGGACCTCCGTCCGGCTGCAGCCGTACGTCAAGTATACGATCAGTTGCCAGGCGCGCGGGATTGACGCCAAGGGGTTCAGTTTGGTGCTGGGCAAAGACTGGTATCTGCGTCTTCCCATCAAGGGGGCGTTCTTGCAGGGCACCCTCTATTTTTCCAATCTTACCACAGCCACGCCACAAACGCTTACGGCGACCCTGGCCGGTCCGAAGACAACAGAAAAGAAAATCACCATCGCCAAGGTGGAACCGCGGGTTGGCTCCGGGCCGGCTAAAATACCGTTCGCCATTCCCAGCGATCTCTTGCTGGAAGGACCGTTCACCATTCAGTTTTACCTGGGCGGCCAACCGATTCATTCCCTGACGTCCGAAAATAAAAATGACTTCACGGCCAACGGCAAGGCCTTGGATGGGTTAAGCAAAGAACTTGCCACGCTCAAGGGCGACCACCAGGCGATCCTTTCCGTAAACCGCCTCAATGGCCATTTGAGTGCGCCGGTGGCCATCCTGGACAAAACCGTTGCCGATCTTGAACAGTTGCGAACGGGTACCTCGGTCGAAGAGCGACGCTATTTCAATGAACGTTGTGCCCTTGCCCTTGAGCCGCTGCGAAACATGCTTGCCGGCGCGCGGGTCTTGCTGGCCAAGGCCCAGACTGGTTCCCTGCCACCCGTGACCTTTGCCGCGGCTATCGGCCCCGTCGTCCTTAAGAATGGGTGGCCGGAGCTCTGGCGCACGGACTCTGCCGGGCGGGTCTCCAAGGGACCGCTCTTTCTTGCCGGGTATGGCCATTTCGAGGATGCCGCCAAGGCGCTTCCCCTCTTTCCCAAAATCGGGGCGGGCATTATCCAGGTTGAAATCGGGCCATCAAGTGTCTTTCCGCGGCCCGGAACAAAAAGCGAGTTTTCCGACCCGGATTACGTCCAGCTTGACACGTACATCTTGGCCACGTTAAAAAGGGCGTCGGAAAACGGGGTCATGGTCAACCTGCTGCTCTCGCCGCATTACATGCCGGATTGGTACTTGAACCGTCATCCGGAGATCAAAGTCAACTCCGGTTTCCTCCAATACGAGGTGAACCACCCGAAATCCCGCGAGTTAATGCAGGCCTACCTGGGGGCCGTGCTGCCCCGGCTGGCGGCCAGCCCCTACCGCAAGGCCTTGCACGGGATCACCCTTTCCAATGAGCCGGTTTATATCGGCTTCACCCTGGGCAAGCCGTTCGGCGACGGGCAGTTTAAGCAGTATCTGATCAAAAAGTTCGGTTCCGTGGAGGCGTTCAACCGGACCACCGGCAGCCACTTCGCGGGTTTTGACGATGGCATCACCGCGGGGGTGGCAAACCCGGTGATCAAGTATGAATTCACCCTGTGCCGGTATCAGCTGTTTGCGGACTGGCACCGCTGGATGGCGAGCCAGGTCAAGGCCGCTCTTCCGGAAGTGCCGATTGCCGCCAAATTCATGATCCGGTTGGCCATGGACCCCCTTTTCGTGGAACAAGGCGTGGATCCGGAACTGTACGAGACGGTTTTCGACTATAGCGGCAATGACAACGGCATGTGCTACGCCACCGGCGGTGAACGTTATTCCAGCACCTGGGTCAGCACGGCCATCGCCAACGAGTTTCAGTTTTCCCTCGGCGGCAAAAGCATTGCCAACACCGAAAACCATATGATCTATGACAATGACGACCGTTTAACCCCGCCCCAAGGTGTCCATACCGCCGTGTTCCAGCAGTTTCTTACCGGCGCCAATAGCCTGGTTTCCTGGGTCTGGTATGATTTTACGACCCAACGGCTCACGGCCAAGGATTGGTCCGTGTCGCTCAAGTACAATATTTCGACGCGCCCGGACTGTCTGCTGGCCCAGGCGGAAGCGGGCTTCGATGCCAACCGGCTTGGCGATCAGGTGCGGGCGTTTACGGCGTTTAAGCCGGAGGTGGCCATTCTCTATTCCCCGACCGCCATGATCCATGACGGCATCCCCGCTTTCGACTCCCTGTTGGAGCTCTATGAGCGGTCCGCTTTTTCCGGGTACCGTTTTACCTTTGTCACCGAGAACAAACTTGAAACGGGCCGGATGGCCGGCGTCAAAACGCTGTTCATTCCCAACCAGCAGCACCTCAAGGCGGCGATCCTCCCGAAACTCAAGGAATTCGCGGCCCAGGGCGGACGCATCATCGTCTTCCCCGGCTCCCTGAAGGCGGACGAGTATGGCCGGCCGTTACGCATCGACTTTCCCGTTGACACTCTCGACGCTAAAGACGGGGCGGTGTCGGCGGCCGAGCTTCGACGCCATTTGGCGGGGCTGACGCCGCTTCCCGTCACGCTCTCCTGCGCCGACGGATCCTCGGCGGGTGTCTTTTTCAGGACGGCCCCCAGTGGCGCGGCGACCCTGGTCAATATCGTCAATTACACCCACGGCACCAAACGCGTGATCCTTAAGCCCGTGGGCAAGGGCACGCTCGTCAACCTCCTCGACGGCAAACCGCAGCTTCTGGAATACAATTTGCCGCCGATTACTCCGCAACTTCTCGAATGGACACCGGCGCCGTAGGCGGTTGGGAACCCCCTTTTGAGGAAAGGCGGTTCCCAAACCCTCCGTCAAACCTTTTTGTGCCTTTTGCGGATTCCGCAGGCAGCCCCGCAGTCCCAATCATGGCCTGTCGCCCAAGGGCTGCCTGCGGAATCCGCAAAGGGAGCACCCTTTTTCAAAAGGGTGGCCCCAACATCGTTCGGCAAAATTATCCTGCATCTGGCGTTGGTGACGGAGCCTCAACCGGCGATAGGTGCGGTATACTATTAGGTTTTTTTGCGTCATTTTGTCCATGTCATATCAAGCCTCACGGTTTCGGGCAATCCAAGGAGCGACCATCAGATGCACACTTTCACGCTTGAACATTATATGCGCTTCAGCGCGTCCCACCTGGAATCATTGGTGGACGAGCGGGGGCGGACCTATTTCGACATCTTCCGCACCACGCCCGCCGAGGCGGTGTTTGACTGGCCGGACTATGTGGACCTGCCCGCCCGCTACCTGGAAGCCTCGATCCTGCTCCAGCCGGTGCTCGGCCGGCCGGTGACCACCGCGCCCGCCCTGCGGCAGTGGCTGTTCTCGCATTTCGAGGCTGATGGCCTGTGCTACCGCCCCGAGACGCTGGTCGCCTCGCACTGGGCCGAGCTGTTCGACCAGGCGCGCCTGATGTATCTGCTGATCACCGGCATGATGGCGCACCCCGAGGACGGCGAATTCCGCACCCGCCTGGAAAAAATGTGCCAGGCGCTCAAGGCCAAGGCGACCTTTGAGCAGGATTACGCCTACATCGAGAAAGTGAGCATCTATTTCGGCGGCACCCTGATCCGACCGCTGGTCCAGGCCGGGCTGGTCTTGAAGGATCCGCAGTGGATCGACTTCGCCGGCGCCCTCTCCCGCGGCATCATCGACCATTCCGACCATTACGGCCCCGACGGCAGCTTCAGCGGCCATCACCACGGCCATCTCGGCACCTTGGCCGGCATCCTGGCCTATGCGGTCCTGACCGGCGACACCCGGCTGCGCGACCGGGTGCGCGTCATCTTTGACTGGTCCCGCTCCATCAGCACCGCTTCCGGTTTCATCCCCGAAGTCGCCAACCGCAGTGACGACCTGATTGTCTGTGAGACCTGCACGCTGATGGACTATCTGGACGTGGTGCTGTTGCTGGCCCGGCATGTCGACGGCCGCTACTGGGACGTGGTTGAAAAGGCCACCCGCAATCAGCTGGTGGAGGCGCAGATCAACAACCCCGACTGGCTGGCCGAGGAACCGCGGCTCCCGGACGAGGAGGACATCATCCGCTCCGACATCCGCCGCCGCGTCACCGGTGCCTTTGCCGGGTGGGCCGCGCCGCACGCCCAGCTTGGGGTCGCCGAGGAACAGCAGCGGGACACCTGGGTCAAGACCCCCGCCCTCCAGCCGCGCTATTGGGGCAAGATCCGGGCGCTGCAAAACTGCTGCGCCGGCGCCGGCGTCCGCGCCCTGCACCAAGTATGGTCGAACATCGCCACCTTTGCGGACGGCGTGCTCAGCGTCAACCTGCTGATGGACAAGGCCATTCCCGAGGCGGTCATCACCAGCTTCATTCCCTTTGAGGGACGGGTGAACATCCAGCTCCGCCGCGATTGCGCGGTCCGCTTCCGGGTGGCGCCCGAGGTGGCGGCGCGCGAGGTCCGCGCGACCGTGGCCGGCTGCCCGGTGGCGCTGACCCCCGATGGCGTCTTCCTGACCGCCGGGAAGCTGGCCAAGGGCGACACCTTGGAAATCACCCTGCCGCTGCCGGCGCGGACCGAGGCGTTCACTGTCGGCAATCCGGGGTTCCAGTCGTACAAATTCGAGGCCGACTGGAAGGGCGACACGGTGGTCGCCATGCGCCCCGATCCGGCCAATCCCACGACCGGCTATTCCTTCGTCATGAAGACCAATATCCCGGTCTATTTCGGCGCCGACGCCCCCGGCCTCATGTACCAGCGCGCCGCCTGGCGCGCCGACCGCCGCGATGTCACCCCGGCCGCCCTCACCGAGGACAATCGCGCCGTCGACTGGTTCTCGCTGAAATAAGCTTGATACGGGTTTGACCTCAAAAACATGGTTCTCTCGCCAAGCACGCCAAGATCGCAAAGAAAATCACAATTCGTTGTATTTGAACGAACGATTGGATTTCTTGGCGCTCTTTGCGTCTTTGCGAGAGAAAACAATGCTCGCCGTTTGATGTGAAACTGGTATGCAAACGGGGAAGGCAGAACCTTTGAGGAAAGGTTTTTTCCTTCCCCGCGCCCCAGCCTTTTCCAAACCTTTTTGCCCGGCCACTGGCACGACAGTGGCCGGGCAAATGGCGGGATTACCTCTTTGTGGAAAATTCGCCAAACGCGCCGGCAAGAGGTCTGTTGCTCCTGTTCGAGGTCCCTGAAGCTGTTCCAGAACCGCCGCAGAGCGCGGTACTGGTAACTCACTTGTCACCGGGATAGGGCTGGGTCATGGCGGTTTCCATGTCCACCCAGCGGCCGGCGGCAAAATCAGCCATAGCCTCCCAGAATTCAACGGGGATCTCGGGGCGGAGGCGCGGTTTGCGGGCGGCGCGGGGCGCGGCGGCGGGGGCCGTCTTCCGCGCGGGCTTGGCTTTGGTCTTGGCGGGCATGGCGACTGTACCAGTATGTAACTTTCTTGCGGAATACTTATAATTTAGCAGCCGCCACCCCTGCGGCAAGCCGGTCCATGCCCTCATAGGCCTCTGACGACCGCCGCGCCATCCCGAATATTTTCTCTCGCCAAGCACGCCAAGATCGCAAAGAAAATCACAAGTCGTTGTATTTGAACGAACGATTGGATTTCTTGGCGTTCTTTGCGTCTTTGCGAGAGAAAACAATGCTCGCTGTTTGATGTGAAACTGGTATGCAAACGGGGAAGGCAGAACCTGTTGAGGAAAGGTTGTTCCCTTCCCCGCGCCCCATCCTTTTCCAAACCTTTTTTATCCGGCCCATGGCGCGCCATGGGCCGGATAAAGAAGATGGTGTCGTTCATTTGGGCACCGATGGGATTATCGCCGCGCGGGGATGCCGGTGAGCGACAGGATGCGGGAGCGGAAATCGGTGAATTCCGCACCCTTGCCCGAGGCAATCGCCTGGAGCGAATAAAAGCGGTCGGTGGTGGGGGATTCCTGTTTTAAATCGTCATGGTCAAAGTGGTCTATGTTGATGATGGTCCAGCATTCGGCAAATTTGCTATTTTTCGCCTTTTGATGGCTTTTCTCAGCTTCGCCGACCCGGTTGTGGATATTCGAATAATCCCGGCCGCCCTTGATCTCAATCGCGATGATGTTGCGCATTTCCTGGTTGGACATGCGTTCTTGGATGACGATGTCCGGGTCGGAGGCGAATTCGATCAGCACGGCGCGCTTGGACGCATTCAGTAACTCCAGCCTGCGCTTGTCTTCGGTCTTGATGTGTCTTGCCACCAAACTTCGAATAACCTCGAAAACTTGGGCGACGCCTTCTTTTCCGATGCGGTTGTTGGCACCACCGCGCAATTGCGCCCCAAGGTGAGAATCGTCAATTCGTGCAGAAACGCCGGGGTTAGGGCAGTGGTGTCCAATCGTCTCAACAGGGTTGCACCAGAGCGACATAATTCCATGCAGAGTTCGCGCAGTCCGTCCCGGCATCGCTCGGTCATCGTGCCCTCTGTTTCCATGACTGAGAAAGCGCTTGCCCCGGTTTGGGCGGTGTAAAACAGTTTTTGGCTGTACCCCATCAATAAGCGGTAATACCCCAATAAACATGGGTTGTGCGTCAACAACACGGGGGCGGGGAAAACCAGTTCGGCCCGGAGCCCGTGGGCCGCCATCAAGGTCCGGCAATCCGGCGGCACCAGCGCGTTGATCTCCGCATCAACGGCTTCAACGCCGAGCTGTCCCACTGCGGTGAACAAGGCGGGTTGAAGACGCTCTCGCCAAACCATGAGCGCTTGAGCAAAATTGGCCTGCAATTCAGGGTCAGGCAGCTTGATAGCCATGAGTCACCACTTGTGAGAAGAGATTGGCCAAGCGTCGATTGGCGATTTTCACATACTCGGGGTGCAATTCGATCCCGATGAACCGGCGGCCCAGCCGCTGGCAGACCAGGCCGACAGTGCCCGAACCAAAGAATGGGTCGAGAATGAAATCACCGGGGTCACTGCCGGCCAGCACGCACGGTTCAACCAATTTCTGGGGAAAGGTGGCGAAGTGGGCTTCCTTGCAGGCTTCGGTATTAATATTCCAGACGGAGCGTTTGCTTCTGAGCCCTTTGCCGTCGTCGGTTTTCTCCCGGATGGCAGCGTGGTCGAAATAGTACTGCTCATTTTTAGTGAACATGAAGAGGTACTCATGCGCCCGGCTGGGGCGGTCTTTCACGCTTTCCGGCATGACGTTTGGCTTGTTCCAGATGATGTCGCTTCGCAGGTACCAGCCATCATCCTGGAGGGCGAATGCCAGGCGCCAAGGAACGCCCAATAGATCTTTCGATTTCAGGCCCTCTGGTGTATCCGGCCTTACGGACATGGCGCGGGCGGGATTTTTCTTGTCCGGCGCGCGCCAGCCCCGGTTGCCGCTGGTGTAACCGTCGCCAATGTTCAGCCAAAACGTGCCGTCGGGCCGCAGGACGCGGCGGACTTCCCGGAAGACCGCCGTCAAATTTTGGATATACTGGGGCAGGGTGGCTTCAAGTCCAATCTGGCCTTCAATGCCATAATCGCGCAATCCCCAATAGGGTGGTGAGGTGACCACGCATCGCACACTGTCCGCTGGCAGGCGGGCTAGGATGCCCATGGCGTCCCCGAGCAGAACCATAGAGACGTCAAGGGTGATTTCCCCGCCCCAGCCGTCCTGGCTGACGTCATGAAAGACAACGGCGCTTACCCCATCGCCCAACGCAGGGTACATCAAGTTGTTGTCGGTCTCGGCCATGTCGCTTTCCGATGGAATATTTTTTAGCATGTACTGAATGGAATATCAACGCGGTTTCCTGGTTTCGCAAGGAGGCGAAACATGAGGAGGGTATGACAGCTTTTTTGGACGATGTTAGGGCCACCCTTTTGGAAACGGGTGATCCCCCCGCGCTCCGCGCTTCGCAGTCCCGGCCCCGCCGGGTCGTTCACATGTTCACTCTGCAACCCCCTTCCCAAAACTTTTGTTCCATTTTGCGGATTTCGCAGGCAGCCGTTTTGCGATAGGCCATGGCTGGGACAGTTGGGGCGGCCTGCGGAATCCGCAAAGGCACAAACAGGTTTGACGGAGGGTTTGGGAACCGCCTTTCCTCAAAAGGGGGTTCCCAACTCGCACGTCAAGTTGCAGACACGGGTGGTGGGGATAAAGTCAGGGGGATTGCCATGAACACATCCTTACTGTCGACTTCCGCTTCTTCCGAACTTCGCAGCCGGGTCTGGGTTGAGATTAGCCTGGGCAAGCTGCGGCGCAACCTGGGGCGCATCCGGGACGCAGTGGCCCCGTGCGGGGTCATTGCCGTGCTCAAGGCCAATGCCTACGGCCTGGGAGTGTTGCCGATCGCCGAGGCGCTGGCCCAGGAGCCGGGGGTCGCCGGGTTTGCCGTTGCCGAGCCGCGCGAGGCGATGCAGTTGCTGGGGCTGAAGCGGCCGGTGCAGATCCTGGGCGGCATGTTGCCCGAGGAACTGCCGGCCACCATTGCCGCCGGCATCATTCATCCGGTGGTCAGCGTGGAGATTGCCGAGGCGATCAGCGCCGAGGCGGTGCGCCAGAACCGGCGGGTGGAGTGTCATCTCAAGCTCGACACTGGCATGGGGCGGCTGGGGCTGCTGGCACGCGACGCGGTGGCGCTGGTCCGCCGCATTGCCCGCCTGCCGAACCTGGACTGCCGCGGCCTGTATTCGCACCTGCCCGTGGCCTACCGCGCCGGCGAGGATTACACGCTCGGACAGATCCGGCGGTTTTGCGACGTCCTGACCACGTTGGCCGCGGAAGGCCTTCGCTTTGACCAGGTGCATATCGCCAACAGCGACGCCATCAACAATTTCCCCGCCGCCTGCCGGGCGCCGTTCACCCATGTCCGGACCGGGATCAACCTGCACGGCTCGTTCGACGCCGAGGGGCAGCGCGCGCTCCGGTTGGAGCCGGTGCTGGAACTCAAGTCGCGGTTGATCGCCACCCGCGACCTGCCGGCCGGCACCGCCATGGGCTACGGCCTTACCTATACCCTGCCGCGCGACACCCGCGTCGGCGTGGTCGCCGCCGGCTATGCCGACGGCCTGCCGCTGGCCCTCTCCAACCGTGGCAGCCTGCTGGTCCGCGGCGAACTCTGCCCGGTGCTGGGGCGGATCTCGATGGATTATACCAGTGTGTCACTGGAGACCGTGCCGGAGGCCCGGGTCGGTGACGAGGTGGTCTGTCTCGGCGGCCAGGGGGTCAGGGCGATCACCGTGGACAGCTGGGGCCAGCTCAAAAACACCCACCCCTACGAAATCATCTGCTCCTTCGGCACCCGCGTCGAACGCCGCTACGTCGAGTAGCCGATGTTGGGAACCCCCTTTTGAGGAAAGGCGGTTCCCAAACCCTCCGTCAAACCTATTTGTGCCTTTTGCGGATTCCGCAGGCAGCCTTCGGGCGAGAGGCCATGATTGGGACTGCGGGGCTGCCTGCGGAATCCGCAAAAACGTACAAAAGTTTTAGGAAGGGGGGTGCAGAGCGAACATGTGAGCGACCCGGCGGAGCCGGGGCTGCGAAGCGCGGAGCGCGGGGGGATCACCCTTTTTCAAAAGGGTGGCCCCAACACACGTCACCGTTCCGCCGTATTGCGGCCGCGCACCCAGTCTTGGAGTTTGTGTTCGAGGGCTTCGGCCTTGCGGCGTTCGCGGACTTCGCCCAGGTAGCGCTCGAACAGGGCGTAGAAGAGGGCCTGGAACAGGTGCAGGCAGATGATCCGTTCCGCGAAGGCGGCATGTTCCTCCATTGCCTCGCCGTCGGGCAGGCGCAGGCCGCGGAAGATGAACTTGTCGGCATCCACGGTGACCGACCACACCTCGGTGCGGGCGCGGGCGATGGTGAGCTTGGCGCGCTTGAGTTTTTTGCCGGCAAGCAGGGCGGCCTGGGCTTCGGCGCTGGAGGTCGGGGCGCCTTTGCGGATGACCAATTCCTGGGCGTCCGGGCCGTCGCCGGCGAAGACCAGCGGGCCGTCGAGTTCAAAGGCGAATTCGCCGTGAGCGCTCTTGGGCAGGTTGCCGCCGGTTTCTTCCCGGAGGAACCACAGCCAGGTGAGGAAATCGCGGCCGAGGGGGCTTTGTTCGGCACCGGCGTTTTGGGGGCGGTCGGGGGCGAACAGGAGCCGGGGCAGGCTGTCCGGGTCGACCTGGAACAAATCGCGGGCGGCGATTTCGGCGGTCAGCGGCACGGGATCGAAGCCGAGGGTGTCGGAAAACAGGCCGAGAAAGGCGTCGAGCTGCCGGTCCGAGGTGGCGCCGAGATAAAGCCGGCTGGTGGCGGCTTCGACGACAAACGGCGCGCCGCTCAGTTGCGGCGGCATTTGCGGCAGCATGCGGGTGGTGACTTCCTCGCGGATGCGTTTGCGCTCCTTGCGGTTGACCGAGGAGGTGCCCGCTTCCTTTTGCGCGGCCAGTTCAACCAGGCGGCATTCAGCGCGCAGCAGGGCTGGCGGGATTTTGCGCACGGCCTGGCGCAGGCAGAGGTGCAGGTGGCCGCCGGTGATGGCGGTTTCCTCGTCAATGCGGGTTTCCAGCAGGTGGCGGCCGCTGACCCAGCCCAGTTGCGGCTCTTCGCGCACCGCGTCCAGGCCGCCGGCGGCTTTGGCGGCGAAGCGTTCCAGGGCGTCCTTGGGCAGGGGCCGGTCCAGGTGGCAGACCCGGCAGGAGAATGAACCGCGATCAAATGGCATGGGAGGGTATCCTTGTGCAAACTTAAATTATGCGATTACAGAATGAAAGCGGCGTCAAGCCGCCGCCACTCAAAAGCGCCAGCCGGGTTCCCGGCAGGCGCGGTTTTAAACATTAACGTCCCAAGCGAATCGTCAGGTCAGGCAATGGCCGGTTCGAGGTGTTTCTTGACGTCCGCTTCGGTCTTGATGGCGGGCAGGTCGTAGAGGCCGTGCCACAGCTCGACATGCTCGGCGGTGGCGCCGGCGCCCAGTTCAAACAGCGGGGCGACCGTCTCGAGTTCGCAGAAATCGGCGCAGGAATAGAGTTCGACACTGCAGCCGTTGTCCGGGTATTCGGCGTCGACCAGGTGCTCAAAGAACTTCACCAGGGCGCGGCCGTCATTGACGTAGGCGGCCCAGCCGCGCTCGGCGTTGAAGCCGATCTTGGCCGGGGTTTTGGCCTTTTTGTCCTGGCGCAGGAAGATGTAGTCGCTGCCGAAGGTCAGGCGCGGGTCGGCCAGGTTGGTGTATGGCCAAATATTGAGGAAGCGATCGGGGGCGAACGGGTCGGCGTCGGGCAGCCGTTGCATGGGGAGGATGGCCATGCCGCCCTGGTTCATCACCGACAGCGCCCACGGGGCGACTTCGATCTGCCACGCATTGCGGTTGATCAGCCGGTGGGTGATGCGGAAGCGTTCGTTGCCCAGCGGTTCGATGGTGATGCTTTTTTCCAGGCCGGTCAGTTTTTCCACACCGCTGTTGAACTCCAGGCCGTCAGGGGTTTCCGTGACCTTCACCGCGGTGTTGTCGGGGGCGTAGGTGCGCCACTTCTGTTCCGGCGAATGCCACAGCCGGTGGCCGCCGTAGAGCACAAACCCGGTGGGGCACTTGCCGCCCAGCGGTTTGGGAGGCATGACGCGGAAGATGTTCTCGCCGCCGTCAATGAAGCCGCCGATGATGCGCGGGCCGACCTTGGTGGTGACGGCCAGGGTAAACTTGCCGCTTTTCAGTTCGATGCAGTCGGTGTGCGGGCCGACGGTGATTTTCTTGAGTTTCATGGTGGGCTCTCCGGTAGTGAAAACGTGGACGCTACCATAGCCGGCTTCAGGGGCGAATCAATGCCGGGAGGAGGGCGCGGGATAAGGCGTCGCGGCGTTGGGAAATTGGGTAACCTCGTGAAGTGTGATGCGTGACCGCGGCCGACCGCGACCGAAAAGCGTATGCACTTTTCCCCTCCTTTGCTTTTTGCGTTTCAAGCAGCATAGTATGGCCGATTTTCTTGCACCCATTGTGCTCGGGTGGCGGAACTGGCAGACGCGCATGTTTGAGGGGCATGTAGGGCAACCTGTGGGGGTTCGAGTCCCCCCCCGAGCACCATTTTTGATCAGCACGGAAGTTTTCATGCCGGATGCTGGTGCCACTCCCCTTGTCCAGTCCCCGCCCGGAAACCCATTCCGGTTTCGGGCTCCGGTTGCCGGCCGGCGTTTCACCCTGCTGGAGGTGTTGATCGCGGTTGCCATTCTCGGGGTGTCGGTGGCGCTGATTCTCAGCATTCTGGCCGGCGCCCGTTCCCGCATTCTCCGGGCTGAACGCAATTGGGCGCGCCAGCACTTGATGGCTCAGGCCGCCGAGTGGTATCTGCTGGCCGGGGTCACGGTCGCGCCGCCCAACGGGTTGATGCCACCGGGATTTGCGGCCCGGGCCGAGCTGGTGCGCGTCACGGACCTGCCGGTGGAGGTCCAGGATCCGCTGGATGGCTGGGTGCTCGGCCGCTTCATCATTCATCTCACCGGGCGTGCCGGTGAAAGCCTGGGCGAGTTGCCGATTGACAAACTGGTGCGCGAAGACGCCCTGTAGCCGATGAACATTGAACATTCAACATTGAACATTCAACGTTCACTTGGCGGTCGGGACCCGCGGCGGCCGGCGCCGTGGAGGTTAGCCGGGGGACGTGTCGCGCGGTTCACCCTGCTGGAGGTGATGGTTGCCTCCGCGGTGCTGCTGTTGCTGGCAATGGTATTGCTGGCGGCCAGCAATGAAGTCACCAAGTCGTGGCGCCGGCTGGTCAATGAGCAGGACCGTTTTAGTGATCTGCTGGCGGTGGACCGCACACTCGACGGCGTCCTGACCAATGTCCTGCCGTTTCGCTGGCGCGATGACGAGAACCAGGAGCGTCCGGCGTTTCTTGGCGAACCGCACCGCCTGCGCCTGGCCTACCGTCACCCGTTCAATCAGCCGGCCGATGGCAGCATCCGGTTTTTGGGGTTGGTGGTGGAGAATGGCGAACTTCGCGCCTACACCCAGGAACGTCCGTTTCTCGACTGGGAAAAAGTGGGGCCGTCGTCGGCCGTCACCGTGCTGGCCACCGGAGTGTCCCGACTGGACATCCGCTATGCCGACCAGCCGGCGAATGAGGACGTCATTGAGTGGAAGGACGACTGGGACCCCGAGCGGCGGCGTGACTTGCCCCTGGCTATTTGGGTGACCGTGACCTGGGCCGACGGCCGGATTGAATCGTGGTTGCGCCGCACGCCCGGCAGCGGCAAGTTTGAGCGGTTCCAGGATTGGCGCCCCGACCTCAAGCAGTAAGGTTCCAAGTGCCGCTTTTTTATATCGGCGTTATGTCAAGACCGGGAGCCGCCCGTCCTCGGGCGGAACTCGATGGCGTCACACCCGTTCCGCCCTTTTGAAAACGGCTCCGTTCCCTCCTGATTTCTTCGGTTCAAATTATCCCCGGTCACTGGCCGGCGCCGGCGGGGTCGAGGATCGGTCCGACCAGGGTGGGAGCGGGACCATCATCGGCCACCGATTCCCAGTGCTGGGAGAAGCGGCCGCTGGCGGGGCTGTAGTCCACCACGTTGAGCAGGCCGTGCAAGGTCAGGGCGCCGGCGCACAGTTCCATGGCGCCATTGGCTTCGTCGCGGCGGAACGGGGTGTGGATGTGGCCGCACAAGGCGAGGTCCAGGCGGCCGTCGCCCAGGGCGGCGGCCAAGGGGTCGGCACCGTGCAGGCGCCGGCGCCAGCCGAGGCGGCGCCCGGCGCTGTCGCGGAGGGGAAAATGCCCGATCAGGAGCCGCTTTTCGCCGTCGTGCCGGGGCGCGTCGAGCCAGGCCAGCAACTGGCCGGTCGCCGCCGGGGTGAGATAGCCGCAGGATTGCCAGGGGGCGGTGGGGCGGCACTCGTTGACGGCCAGCAGGGTCAGTGGGCCCACGGCAAAGCGGACCGGCAGTTCCTCCAGCCGCCAGCGGCCGCGGTTGAGCCGGTGAAAGGCGTCCTCCAGCGCGGCGCGGCAGTGACGCTGGGACACGTAGGCGTCGTGATTGCCCGGCAGGTAGAACACCTCCTGCCGGCTATTGAGGAGCGGCGCCAGCAGCTCCAGCACCGTTGCGAACTCCTCGGACGAACCGATGGTGGTCAAGTCGCCGGTGATCACCACCAGGTCCGGGGCCAGGCCGCGGATGCGATGCAGGGCGCGCGCCAGGTAGTCGGTGTGCAGGCGGCCGCGCCGTCGCACCATGAAGTTGAGCAGGCCGGCCAGCCGTTTGTCGAGACAAGCGGTCGGGTCGGCGGTCAAGCCGCCCACATGCACATCGGAAAAATGGACCAGGCGCATCGCGGTCAATTTTCCTTGAGCAGGTCGGTCAATTCCTTCGCGGCGGCTTTGAACTGGTCGGGATAGAGACGGCGGAGTGAGTCAAAGAGGCGTTTGGCCTCGGCGGTCTTGCCCTCGTTGACCAACAGTCGGAACTGGTCCGTGGCGGCCTGGAATTGCCGCTCCAGGATCAGCGGCGCGATGGCTTGCAGCTCGGCCAGCAGTGGCTGGGCTTCGGCCTTGGCGGCACTGGCTTCCAAGTGGCGGCGGGCCTCGCGCAGGGCGTCCGGGTCGGGGCGGGTGGCCAGCCAGGCACCAAGCAGCAGATTGAGATCGCCGCCCTTTTTGCCATTCCGTTTCCAGGCCTCGTCCATCAGGGTGATGGCCGCGGTGACCGGCAGTTCGTCAAGCGTGAACTTGCGGCTGTCCTTCACCTGGTCGCCGGCCTTGTTGATGGTGTTGGTTTCCAGGGTGACACTGTAGGCGTTGGCGCTGGTGACCGTCCATTTGCCGCGCAGGCCGGGCAGGGAGAGTTTGATGCCCTTGAGTTTGTCGCTGGCGTCGGGAATCAGTTTGGAGGCCTTTTCCGCCAGGAGATAGCCGTTTTGCTTGGCTTTGGCCCAGGCGCTGAATTCCTCCTCGCGCGATTCGCTCAGGCTGGCGAGCCGGCTGCGGGCGCCCGCGAAATCGCCTTGACGGGCCAGGTCATAAGCTTCGGCGCGCAGTTTATCCTGCTGCCGCCGCAGGTCGGCGAGTTGCTGGGTGCGCTGCTGCTTGCGCCGGTCGTCTTCAATCTGCTGGCGGATGCGCGCTTCCTCCTCCTGTTGCTTGCGGCTCTGTTCCACGCCGGCCAGGCGTTCTTTCTCCCGGCGGTCGGCCCCGATTTTCTGCCAGCGCGCGGTTTCGGCCGCGACCATTGGCTGGCGCAGGGCGGTGAGCTCTTCCTCGGCCATCGGCGTCACGAGTTTGCGCACCTTTTCCCCCAGTTCGGCGGACGTGGGGAATTGCGTCTCGAACGCCGCCGCCTTCTGCAACACGGCGGCCCCCGCCGCCTTTTGGACCACCGCCTGGTGGACGGCGAGGTAGGCGTTGAACGCCGCCGCGGGATGTTTCTTGCGCAGGGCTTCCAGTTCGCGCTGTTCCGGCGTCTTGTTCTTCTCGGCGATGCCGCGCACCAGTAGCACGACGGCGAACAGGATGCTTACTCCGATCGCCGCGGCGAAGATGAGGGCCATCGTCTTGGCGGACATTTTCTTTTTGGGCTTGGCGGGGGCGGCCGCCGTCGCCTGCTGGGACGCGGCGGGGCCCGGTGCCCCCCCGCGCCATGCGGTCTTGCCGGCGGCGCCGCCGCCGCCCAGCATTACCTTTTTGCCGGTACCGGCGGCCCCCGGCCGGCCGGCGCCGGGCTTGACGGCGGACTTGACGGCGGGCTTGGGCGGGGCGGCGGCCAGCGGTTTCTGGGCGTCCGGCGCCAAGGCGCGGGCGGGCGGCTGGTGGGCGCGGAGCAAGGCCAGGTCGCGGGCCAGTTCGGTCGAGTTGTCGTAGCGGTGCTGCGGCCGCTTGGCCATCATGATCTGGACCACGGTCGAGACCGCTTCGGGAATGTCCTTGACCACCTCGTGCGGCGGGGTGAGCGGGGTGGTGAGATGTTTTTGGGCGATCTCGGTCGCGTTGTCGCCCAGGTACGGGAAACGGCCGGTGAGCATGTGATACAGGGTGGCGCCAAGGGAATAGATGTCGCTGCGGTTGTCCAGCGCCAGCCCCTGCAGTTGCTCGGGGGAGATGTATTGCGGGGTGCCCATGACCTCCTCGCCGCCCTGGACGATGTCCGTGGCGCGGCGGGCCAACCCCATGTCGGCCAGCTTGATCCGGCCGGTTTCGGTGAGAATGATGTTGTCGGGCTTGATGTCGCGATGCACCAGTTTCTGCTGCTGCCAGGCGAACTCCAGGGCGGCGTTGATCTCGGTGACGATGGCCATGGCGCGGTCCGTCACCATGCGGCCGCTGTGCGACAGCAGGTGCTTGAGGGTGGTGCCCTCGACGTACTCCATGGCGAAGAAGAACACGCCTTCGTCCTCGCCGACCGCGTAGGCCTGGACCAGCGTCGGATGGTTGAGCATGGCCGCCGCCCGCGCTTCGCGGACAAAGTCATTGACGAAACTCTGGTCGGCCGCATACTCCGGGTGGAGAATCTTCAGCGCCACCGGCCGGTCCAGCGACAACTGCCGCGCCAGGTACACCGTGCCGACGCCGCCCCGGCCCAGCTCGCGCTGAATGACAAAGTCGTTGATCACCGACCCCGGCGCATAGCGGCTGGCGGGCACCAGAACGACCCGCTCGCAGTGGCCGCAGGCCACGGCCTGGCCGGCGTCACTGTCGTCAATGGCGGCAATGCTTTGGCAATGAGGACATTGAAAACGCACGGGTCACCTCACGGGGGAAAGACGCCGGTTGTCATGGAATCCGCGCAAACAAAGTTTATAGTATCAAACCATCCGGACGTTTTTGCAAGTACCACCGGGTTCCCCACAGAAAGGTTTTTTACACGCCATGATCGTCACCACCAAGCAGTTGTTCGAGATCGCCTACGGCAAGTATGCCGTCGGCGCCTACAACATCAACAACATGGAACAGTGCATGGGCCTGTTCCGTGGCTGTGTCGACAGCAAGGCCCCGTTCATCATCCAGCTGAGCAAGGGCGCCCGTGATTACACCCACAAGCTGATGCTCGAAGGCATCATCCGTGCCGCTGAGCAGATTTTCCCCGACGCCATCTACGCGGTACACCTGGACCACGGCGACGAGAAGACCTGCATCGACTGCATCAACTCCGGCTTTTACAGCTCGGTCATGATCGACGCCAGCAGCGAGTCGTTCGACGAGAACGTGCGCATCACCAAGCTGGTCACCGACCTGGCCCACGCCAAGGGCATTGCCGTCGAAGCCGAACTCGGCCAGCTCGGCGGGGTTGAGGAACACGTCAATGTCGATGAGGCCAATGCCAAGCTGACCAACCCCGACGACGTCAAGCGCTTCGTCAGCGCCACCGGGTGCGACGCCCTGGCCTGCGCCATCGGCACCAGCCACGGCGCCTTCAAGTTCACCGGCAGCCAGGGCCTGCACTTCGACGTGCTCGCCGAAATCCAGAAGCGCGTGCCCGGCTTCCCGCTGGTCATGCACGGCTCCAGCTCCGTGCCGCAGGAGGAAGTCGCCCGCATCAATGCCGCCGGCGGCAACCTCAAGGGCGCCAAGGGCGTCGATGACAACCAGTTCAAGCGCGCCGCCGAACTCGGTGTCACCAAGATCAACATCGACACCGACGGCCGTCTGGTCTGGTGCCGCGTTCACCGCGAGATGTTCCGCGACAAGCCGGAAGTGTTCGACCTCCGTCCGCCCGGCAAGATCTTCATGGCCGAATACGCCAAGTTCATTGCCGCCAAGAACGTCAAGCTGGGCTCCGCCGGCCAGATCGACGCCATCCGCGCCCTGCTCGCCAAGTAAGCCTGCCGGACGGGTGCGCCCGCCCGCGGGGCGCACTTCGTTTCCAGCTTTCCGCCCGCCTGCCGCTCCCGCGGCCGGCGGGCGTTTTTGTTGTGGAACGGGGCGGCGGGCCGGATGTTTAGGCTTTTCGCCGCGAGTAGCCGGTTTTTGGGAGTTCTGGGAGTTCTGGGAGTTATGGGAAGGGGGCACAGTTCTTCCCATGTCTCCCAGAACTCCCAGAGCTCCCATAACTCCCATTCGCCCCTCAGGCGCGCCCGCCTGCCCGCGCCCGCACCCGCACCGCCGCCGCCTCTATCCTTCAGCCTAATAGCCTTCAGTCTAACAGCCTTTTTACTCACAACCGCTTGGCGAGGCGCAGGGCGGCGCCGCTGGCGGCCTGGGCGTGGCAGAGGGCGAGGGCGAGGGCGTCGGTGGCGTCGTCCTGGATCTGGGTCACGGTCAGGCCGAGCCGGGTGGCCACGATCAGGGCGACCTGCTCCTTGCCGGCGCCGCCGAAACCGCACACCGCCTGCTTGACCCGCCGGGGGGCGTATTCATACATGGGAACGTCCCGTTCCGCCAGGCAGGCCATGGCCACGCCGCGGGCCGCGCCCAGCACCATGGCGGTGCGGGCGTTCTTGAAGAAAAAACCGCCTTCAATGGCGGCGGTTTCCGGCTGATAGGTGTCAATCAGTTCCCGGATGCCGCCGGCCAGCCGGCGGAGGCACTCGCTCAGCCGTTCCTTGGCGCTGGTGCGGATCACGCCGCAATCCACGGCCCGGAAGCCGCCGCGGCCGTCCACGTCCACCACGCCGTACCCGGTGCAGCGCAGGGCGACATCCAGGGCGAGAATGCGCCCGGAACCAGGGGGCGGATGGGGAGGGGGTGCAGGCATGGGAAGGGGGCAGGGGCGACCGGCCGGTCGCCCCTACTTGGAGACGGCCTTCTTCAAGCTGTTGAACAGCGAACTGGCGCCGTCGCCCACCGCTTTGCCGGCGCCCGCGGCGGCACCGCCAATGGCTTTGGCACCATCGCCCAGGCCGCTCACCGCCGCGGTGGCGGTGTTGGCAATGGCGGCGAGAACCGCGTTGAACATTTTGCCGGTGGCGTCGGCCATGCTGGTATCCTTGTCCTTGCCGATGTCACGCATCTCCACCGTTGGCAAGGGCACCGGTATCGCCTTGCCGCCCATGAAGGTGGCGCTGATCTGAACTTCGCCGCCGCTGACCACGAAATGGTCGATCACTACTTTTTTTCCGGGCTTGGCCGGGCCGGCCGGTTTGGCGGGTTCCGGGGCGGGCTTCGCGGTTTCGGGTTTCGCCTGGTCGGCGCCGGTGAACGCCGCGACGTTTTTCTGGATCTGGCCGATATTGCTGCCGCCCATGCCGATCTCATAGGTGATCTCTGGTGCTTCGACGGCAATTTCACGGATATGGATCTTGCTGGTCAACATCGACAGCGGTTCGAAATCGAGCCGGATCAGCCCGACGGTGACCGCTGCCGGGGTCTTGAAGCCTTCGGGATTACCGATGTGGACGCCCTTGATTTCAATCAAGCCGCGGAGCAGGCGCGCCTTCACGGAAGTGATGGTGACCGGGGCGCCAATGGCCTTGGGCCCGACGGATTCCACCGCCGCCTTGACCACCGACCCGAGATAGAAGTTCAGGAACAGGAAGGTGACGGCCAGGAGACCGACCAAAACCAGGCCGGCATAACCAAATTTGCGCTTGCGTGTCATGATCGTTCATCCCTCATGGTTTGATGCTGATATGCGGTGTGGCCGCCGCCGCTCCCGGTGCACCGGCAACTACGCTCTGCCGCCAATATAACCGCCGCCGCCAATGCCGACGATTTACCTCAGGCGAGGCATAACATTGGGAACCCCCTTTTAAGGAAAGGCGGTTCCCAAACCCTCCGTCAAACCTTTTTGTGCCTTTTGCGGATTTCGCAGGCCGCTCCAGTGTAACAATCCACGACGGGGACAGCAGGGCGGCCTGCGGAATCCGCAAAGGGAGCACCCTTTTTCAAAAGGGTGGCCCCAATGTCTTCACGCTTACGGCGAGAACGGCCAGATTGAACCGTTGGCGTGGTCGGCGTTGGCCAGGACGCGGACCTGGGTTACCCGGCCGTCGGGGGCGAGTGTGAACAGCACGGTGTCACCGCACCGGTTGGCCCGGTTGATATGCAGCCACGGAACCATCCAATAGGACACCAGCAAGCCGCCGCCGCGCACCACGCCATTGCCATAGGTCAAGAGCTGCCGGCCGTCGTCGAGGGTGACAACGGCGTCGGGGCCGCCCAGTTGCCGGACCACGGCCGCCTTGGTGGTGAGGCCCGGCGCGGTGGCTTTCCGCACCAAGGCGCGGTCACCGACTTGGATGGAGGTGCAGCCCACCGCCAGCCCGGCCACCACCGTCATCCCAATCCATAAGGTTATGACGGAAGGTTTCATCGGGTCAACCTCGGCGTCAAATCATCGAACTGCGTGGGAACTCGCGCCGATTCGCCTTCCAGCGGCGGGCGGAGGGTGTGGCGCTGTGTCCGGCTGACACTGGAAACCACGCCCGTGGTGCGGTCAAACTCAATCAGCAGTTCATCCACCACCTGTCCGTCGCTCCAAAAAAACGGCAGGATAAGGATGAAGCCAAGGCCGAGCCCGGTGTCGCGGCTTTCATAGCACACATAGCGCAGATGGGTGTCGGAGATCAGGCGGAAGTTTTCGCTGTAATCGAACACCGGCGCCGGCGGTCCCAGCCGGTCCAGAACGTCATACGCGGTCGTTTTGCCCACCCGGATAAAGGACGGGTCAAGGTTTTTGAAATCGGCATTGACCACCGTCCGGTTGAACGTGCAGCCCAGCGGCAGCAACATCCCCACCGCCACCAGCATCAGCCCTAAGCCTCGTCGCATTGCGGAGCCCTCCAAACGAGCCGCGGTCATTTCCCGAACGGCGCCCATTCCCACGGCACCCGCCGCGAATTGTTGCTGACGCTCTTGTGCTCCACCACGTTGTTCGCGTCGATGACGAAATAGGCCGAATCCAAACGGGCATTGGTCTTGGAGAAACTGACGATCAACAGGTTGAATGCTGCGGTTTTGGAGTCGCCGAAATTATAGATGAACACCTGCCGGTTGCCCTTCATCGGCATGACGGTATTGGGGGCGCTGCCCATGATCGCCTCCAGTTGCGCGGCGGTGGTCTTGCCGGGCTGGACGGCCTGGGCTTTGACATAGGCGTTTTCATCGTTGATCTTGGTTCGAGACCACGCGCAGCCGCCCGCCAGCATCCCCGCCACCATCACGGCCGTCAAAACGGCCCACGGTTTCTTGGCAATCATAAGGACATACTCCCCATAAAGTTGATTCAACGTAACCGTTAAACCGCGCCCTGTCCACCACTGATGCCGAGTGAGGGCATGACCGTTTTCTCGAACGATGTTGGGAACCCCCTTTTGAGGAAAGGCGGTTCCCAAACCCTCCGTCAAACCTTTTTGTGCCTTTTTGCGGATTTCGCAGGCCGCCCCTG
>CAITYL010000200.1 GCA_903896595.1 uncultured Lentisphaerota bacterium | reverse complement strand
GCGCCTCTGCGGGAAAATACAGTATGAAAGCGCCGTCAAGCCGGCGACACTCTAAAGCGCCAGCCCGGTTCCCGGCTGACGCGGTTGATACCTGCAACACCTTCCGCGCGCCAGAATCAAGACTTTTGAAAATGGCTCCGAGTAGAATTATTCTAATTAAAGTGTGATTGGAATTACTTTCCGTTTCAACGCTCGGAGGCTTGCCCATTCCTACCCGTCTGCCACCCGACCTTGCGATCTCCGCTGCGGCCACGCCTTGTCGCGGCTGGTACCTGCACCCCGGCGTTACCCTGGCGACCTTTCTCGTCAGCCTGTTCCAGATCTGCTGTTTCGACACGTTTTGGCATTTGCGGATCGGCGAGATCTTGTGGCATGGCGGTGGCATTCTCAACCACAATCAATTTTCCTGGACCTTTCCGGAGCAGGCGTGGCGGCCGACCTATTGGCTGTTCGAGGCCGTCCTCTATCCGGTGTTCACCTTGGGCGGCCCGGTTGCCTGGATCCTGGCCCAAGCCCTGGTGTTGGCGCTGGCCTGGGGGAGTCTGGCGGGGTTCCTGGCGCGCCGCTTGGACCCTGGCGGCCGCTACCCGGTTTGCGGCCTGCTGCTGCTGCTGATCTTTCTCGCCGCCATTGACGTCAGCCTGTTCCGCTTCATGTTCCGGCCGCATCTGTTCACCTTTCTCGGCCTGTCCCTGCTGATCCAGCTTCTGGAACGCTGGCGGGAGGCGCCGGACCGCTTCACGCCGTGGTGGCAGATTCCGCTGCTGTTCCTGCTGTGGGCGAATCTCCATTCCGGGGTGGTGTTCGGGTTTGCCTATTTCGCCATTGTGCTGACCAGCGTGGCGTGGGACGCTCTTCGCCGGCACGGGCTGGCCTTGCGCGATGTCCGCCGTTGGTGGCGCGAGGAACCGCTGCTTTGCCGCGGTCTTCTGCTGTTGCTCGGCGCGGTCGCCGCCAGTCTGCTGAATCCCACCGGGCCGGTGTTTATTGCCTATGTCGCCGATCATCTGCGCATGGACAACGTCATTCAGTTGGAAGAATTGGCGCCGCTGGACGTGCGCCTGCATGCCCGGGAGGCGGCGGTCATGGGCTTTTTCCTGATCTTGCCGCCGTTGCTGCTGGCCTATTGCCGGCGGCTGCGCCCGGAACATCTGCTGATCCCTGTTTTTGGCATCTTCCTGCTGGCGCACGGCATCCGTTTCATTCCCAAGGTCTGTCTGATGGCGCTGCCGATGACCGTGGCCGCGCTGATGGCTTACCGGGAGCGCTGTCCGGACGGCCTGTTGTGCCGCTGGCAGTCTGGCGTGGCCCGGCGCTGGCCGGCCGTGGCTGGGCTGGGCGTGGCCGTGCTGTTCGCCGCCTATGTGCATGGCCGCATCTACCGGTTGCCGGAGAGCTGCTTCCATTCCGGGTTCGGGATTGCCGCGGATTCCTTTCCACTTCAAGTCGCCAAGGCCATGCCGCCGCAACTGGCGCGCGGCCTCTATACCAGTTTCACCATGGGCGGTTATGTCACCTGGCGCTTCCAGGACCGCGTCAAGGTCTTCCAGGACGGCCGCATTCACGCCTATCCGCTGGCGTTTTTCCGTGAAGTCGAGGATCTGCGCAGCACCCTGGCTGGGTGCGGGCAATTGGTGGCGCGCTACGGCATTACCGCGGTCCTGCTCAATAAAACGGAAGACCCCGTTCTGGCCATCTACGTCGCCCGCCAGCCGCGACAATGGACGATCAAGGCCGAGGATGAGCATTTCCTCTACGCTGAAAAAACAGCGGCGTCTCCGGCTGGCCCCGTAACGCGTCCGTATTCCAATTAAGTTCAAAATGATCCTTGTATTCTACCACAAAGAACGCAAAGAACACAAAGATTACTTGCTCATTTTTAGATGGTTTTATCTTTGCGATCTCTGCGATCTTTGCGGTTAATTTTGGAATCAATTTGACGTGTGCTTGGAATTAGCCGAAGGTCGCATCCGGATTTTCTCTCGCCAAGCGCGCCAAGGGCGCAACGAAATCCAAGGACAAATGCAGTATTAAAGCGGTGTCGAGCCACCGCCACTCTAGAGGTTCCGGCGATGGCCGGAACCAGTCAAAACCGCCACTGCATGTTGGGGGCGAGTGACCGTAATTGGGGTTATCGTTTGAACGCCAAAACCAACACGCCGGCCCCGATCATGGCGATGCCGGTCCATTCCCGGCCGGAGGGGCGTTCGCCGAGAAAGCAGACGGCGAAAATGGCCACCAGCAACAGGCTGAGCTTGTCCACCGGCGCGACCTTGGAGGCGTCCCCGATTTTCAAGGCGCGGAAGTAGCACACCCACGACGCGCCGGTCGCCAGGCCGGAGAGGACCAGGAACGTCCAGGTCTTGGCGGAAAGCTCCCACGGATTGCTCCATTTGCCGGTGACCTGCACAAACAGGGCCAGCACCGTCAGGATGACCACGGTGCGGATCAGCGTCGCAAAGTCCGAGTCGACCCCCCGCAGCCCGATCTTGGCAAAAATCGCCGTCATCGCGGCAAACACGGCGGACAGCAACGCCCACCAAAACCAGTTTGAGGCCATGGTCATGCTCGGGCACTCCAGGTGAGGCTGAAGCTTGTTAGGCTGAGGGCTGAAGGCAATTTAAAGAGAACCGGGAACAACAGCCACAGGCAAGGCAAATATAGCGCTAGTGCCAATACGGTTCACTTAAAAGAGGCATGGCCGTCTCGGCCATGTCAGGTCTCGTTCATCGGCGGGACGCCGATGCCACACTTTCTCAGCAAGGGCGCCGGGGACGGGTGAAGGGGTCGGGGGCGGGCTAGGCCGGGGGGGGACGGTCATCATGCACTTGCCCGGAACGTTGGCGACAAGCATGCGATAGCACACTATATAAAAGTCTTAATTAAAGTCATCAGAGCCTGCCGGAAGGTTCCGGGGGGCTAAAACAGCTTTGATTCTGGCGGCAGTAAAAACTTTTCACGATTTGCTTTTTTTAACACATGGCCTATAGTGTTAAAATGAAAGTCCGAAAAACACGGTTGGAGATTTCCTCCGCCGAGCTGGCCAATGAGCTGGAGCGGGTGCTGGCCGGCGGCGCCGTCCAGGCTGGGCTGCGGTTGCGGTCGTTGGCTGACCTGAGCACGCTGCTCAAGGTGGATGCGGGGCGGGTGCGCATCGCCGTCACGGAGCTGGCGGATCGCGGCATCCTGGCCAAGCGGCATGGCAGCGGCACCTATATCCGGCGGGTGCCGCTGGCCAACGGCCACGCGCTGGCCGCCCCCTGGTTTCCTGACCTGCGTATTGAGCATTTGTTGGCGGATGGTGACGATGAGCAGTCCCAGCGCCGGCCCCTGCGCCGGCACAAGCAGATGCATTTCCAGTTGTGGACCGATCTGTTCTGGCTGTCGCAGACGCAAAACGACATTACGGCCGGGGCCGGGGACGTGCTCGTTCCCCGTGGCCATGTGATCACTCCCTGCGGTGGCACGGTGGCGTCCGGCGTGCCGCTGGTCAGGGCTGCGGTGGCCGCCAAGCTGGCGGCGGCGCCGGCCGACGGCTATCTGGTGCTGGACTGGCTGGCCACCGCGTTCAGTGAGGAGTTTGCCGCCACCGGCCGGCCGTGGCTGACCTTTGGGTTCACCGGCCCGATTCGTCATCAGCCGGGCATGATCATGGATTGCATGGAGGCGGCGGAACGGGGGACGCGGGCGCTGCTGGAGGGCGGCTGCCGCCGGGTGGCGCTGCTCGGCTATTTCGACAATGTGCGGGATTGCGATTTTGAGCGCTTCTATTATACCCATGCCCTCCGGCAGGCCGGCGCCGACGCTTACACCTGCGCCAAATTCATCTCCCTGGAGGCCATGCAGGTCCGGCGCACCCTGGCGGAAATGCTGGACGGCGAGCTGTCGCCGGACGGCTTGTATGTGGCGGACGACAACCTGCTGCCGCTGGTGGCGGCGGAACTGACGCGGCGCGGCCTGGTGCCGGGACGCGATCTGGCGGTGGTGACGCTGTGGAACGAGGGCATGATCTTTGCGGGCGCCACTGACTGGAGCCGGATGGAGTTGTCGCCGCGCCAGTTCGGCCAGTCCCTGGCCCGGAATCTGGTGGCCGCCACGCAATCCGCCAGTGCCCGCCTGACCAATTACTCGGTTCTCGCCGAGTGGCGTCCGGGTGCCACCCACATCCTGAAACCCAAAACCAAGGAGGTGCCATCACAATGACTTGAGGTTTGAAATGAGTGAAAATAAGTAAAAAGTAAAAACGATCTACCCAAACAGAAAGAGGATGCAACCATGTTGACGACCAAGACCATGAACCGGGGCCTGATCGGTCTCGTAATCAGTATGTTCGCACTGGCAGGCTTCGGGGCCGCTCAAGCCGCCGTGGTGTATCAGCAGGACTTCAGCTCGTACTCCGGCTCGATAACCAATCCGGCCTCGGTTGGCTGGCAATACCCCTGGAATGATGGATTTATACTGCGTTAGGGTTATAATTTAAACTTTTATCGTTTGAAATTTCAAGCTCATCAGGCTGCGCATTTCATCAGCGTATTCAGTTGGCAAGTCGGCGATGCATTGCACGATGGCGGATTTGAACAGGCTGAAGCTACTG
>CAITYL010000199.1 GCA_903896595.1 uncultured Lentisphaerota bacterium | reverse complement strand
GACCGGCACGGACTTACACGGACGCGGCAGTGGCCGCCAACGCCGGAGCAATCCACGGTGTCCTTGCCGGTCCGTGGGCGTCCGTGTAAGTCCGTGCGTGCCCATCCGTCTCATTGGTCCCATGGGTCTCATGGGGCCCATGGCCGCGAGGGAACGATGACGATGAGGACCTAGAGGACCTAGAGGACGAATGGCGTTTCCAGGGTAAGGCACCCAAGACGGCGAGGGGGGCGGAGGAGGGGGGGCGGCGGCGGCGCCAGTCTTTTGTCATCAGCAGGAGAAGGCTGCCGGCAATCAGCACCGCGACGCCGATGGACAAGCAACACGCCAATCAGGAGATTGGCGTTCCCGGGAAAGGGCGTTGCTCACCGTGAGTGTCAGGATAAAGTCAGACTAACGTGGCGCCGGATCAGCGCGTGGGCGCAACGCCAGCCTTGATGCCGCCGGCTCCGGGGAGCGTGGCGATCTTGTATTTATTGATGATGGCGGCGGCGTCCGGCTCCGTCTTGGCCAATTCCAATAGTCCCTGGCCGAGTGCCTGCAAGGAGACTTGGACTTGTTGCGCCTGTTGCGCCACGGTGGCGCGGTTTTGCGCCTGCTGTTCCCAGATCCGGTACTGGCGGTAACCCGACCACGCCTGCCACAGCAGGAAAACGAGCAGGGTCACGGCCAGCAGGCTGACGGCGCGGTAGATGGTGAAGAGAAGATCGTCGTTTTCGGCGGCGGTGAGCGCCGGGGCGGGGGTGTTGGGCATGGGGTCCATGGCGTCAGGGCCTTCCGGTTTTGACGTTGGGGGTGCCGGCGGGGGCCTGGCCGAGGCCAAGTTTCCGCAACAGGTTCAGGATTCGGGGATTGCGATTGGCCAGGGGGGCCAGGTCCTGAATAATCGCGCTGCCCAATTGCTGGGCCATTTGGCCGCGGTTGATTTCTTCCTGTTGTTGCAGGAGGATGCGCTGCTGCTGGCCGCCCAGCCAGTTCACCGTCAGCAGAGCCCCCAACGCCATCAGAGCGGCGATGCTGAGGGTCAGCAATACATTGGCTTGCCACGGTCTCATGGCGGTTTCATCCTTTTTCGGGAACGATCCGGTGTTGAACGGCGGGGCGCACTCCCGGGGATGCGCGTTCCGTGCTTAAAAGAATGGCGCAACTATATCATGGGTGTTTCGGGCGTGCAACGGTCAGGGCATGAGATAGGCCAGCATTTCGGCTTCCAGGGCGCCGTTGCGCACAGGGTGCCGGGCCAACGGGCGTCCCGGAATGCCTTCGGCAATCTCGGGGGTGCCGGCAATGACGCCGACGCGGGCGCCGTGAAGCCGGGCCATGGCGGCGCCAAAACCGCGGAAGAAGGCGGTGTCGGCGGCCAGCCGCACGCCATAGGGCGGATTGGTGACGACGGTGAGCGGCGGCGTCCAGTTGCGGAGTTCGCGCACATCGCCCTGGCGGAAGGTCAGGCGCACGCCGGCGCGGCGGGCGTTGGCCCGGGCGACTTCCAGCATGGCGGGGTCAAGGTCGCCGGCGGTGATGGGGGGGGGATCGCCGCGGCGTTCCGCCCGGGTTTTGCCGCGGAGTTCGCGCAGTTCGGCGATGCGGCTGGCGTCGTGCAGAGGCCAGCGTTCGCAGGCGAATTGTTGGCGGAACAGGCCGGGGGCGATATTGGCGGCCCACAATGCCGCTTCAATGGCAATGGTGCCGGAGCCGCAGCAGGGGTCGAGCAGGGGGCTGCGGCGGTCCCAGCCGGAAAAGCGGAGCAGGGCGGCGGCCAGGGATTCACGCAAGGGGGCTTCGCCGCCTTCGGGGCGATAGCCGCGCCGGCACAGCGGTTCGCCCACCAGGTCGGCATAGATGGAGGCGTCGCCGTTCGGCGAAATATGGGCCACCACGCGCAGGTCGGGTTGGTCCCGGTTGACCATGGGGCGGTCACCCAACTGGTCGCGGCAAGCGTCAACGATGGCGTCCTTGACCTTGAGCCCCGTGAAATTGGGGTTGCGCAGGAGGCCTTCCCGTGGCGGCAGGGCAGTGACGGAAAAGCTATGGGAGACGGTCAGGAACGGTCGCCAGTCCAGTGCGCGCACGCCAGTATAAAGCGCCTCCGGGGTGCTGACGCCGGGAAAGCGGGTGATTTCGAGGAGAACGCGCTGGGCGATGCGGCTCCACAGGCAGGCGCGCCAGCCTTCGCTCCAGTCGCCGGTGAAGGCGACGCCGCTGCCGGCCAGCTCCAGGTTTTGAAAGCCCAGATCGCGCAATTCCTCAAGCAGCAGGCGTTCCGTGCCGCGGGCCGCGTTGGCGAAGAAGTAGGCGCTCATGGTGTCCCGTCTGAGGCCGGCATGAATTTGGCGGCGGTCTGGCGTGAGGTGCGGGAGAGGGGAAAGGTGTCCTCATCGCAGGCATTGGCAAAGGCTTGGAGGAGGTCGCGTTGTTTGCTGTTGAGCTTGGCGGGGATTTCGACCAGCAGCTGAATATGCAGGTCGCCGCGGCCTTGGCCGCGCACAGAGGGAACGCCCTTTTCGCGCAAGCGGAAAGTGGCGCCGCTTTGGGTGCCGGCGGGAATCTTCAGATCCGCGGCGCCGCCCAGAGTGGGGACGGCAATGGCACCGCCCATCATGGCCAGGGGGGCGGGAATGGTGATCTGGCAGGTCAGGTCATCGTCCTGGCGCCGGAAGAAATCATGTTCGCGGACATGCAGCACCACGTAGAGGTCGCCCGGGGGACCGCCGCGGCGGCCGGTTTCACCTTCACCGGAAACGCGCAGGCGCGACCCGTTGTCGACGCCGGCGGGGATGCGCAGTTGGAGGGTGTGTTTTTTTTGCACCAGGCCTTGGCCACGGCAGGCGCGGCAGGGGTGCTCGATGATCTCGCCGGCGCCGCGGCAGGCGGGACAGGTTTGGCGGACGCTGAAGAAGCCTTGCGACAGGGTGAATTGGCCGGAACCGCCGCACTTGCCGCACCGGCGTTTTTCATGGCCGGATTCACAGCCGGTGCCTTTGCAACTGTCGCAGTTTTCCTGGCGGGGCAGCACGACGGATTTTTCAATGCCGAAGACGGCCTCTTCAAAGCCGATTTCCAGGTCATAGCGCAGGTCGGCGCCGGCTTGGGGGCCATGGGCGGAGCGGCCGCCGCCGCCGAACAGGTCGTCGAACGCGCCGCCGCCGAAGACCTGACTGAAGAGGTCGACGGGATCGAAGCCGCCATTGCCGCCGCCACCGCCGCCCCGGCGGCGGGTGAAGGCGTCGTGGCCGAACTGGTCGTACTGGGCGCGCTTTTGCGGGTCGCCCAGCACCTCGTAGGCGAGGGACACTTCCTTGAATTTGTCTTCCGACGCCTTGTCGCCCGGGTTTTTGTCCGGGTGATGCTTGAGGGCCAGCTTGCGGTAGGCCTTTTTGATTTCATCTCCGGTGGCGGTGCGGGCAACACCAAGGAGGTCGTAATAGTCCTGAGACATGAGGGGATCCAAACCGTTGTAGGGCTGTGAGCTGATGGCTGAGCTGCATTTGAACGTTCAACATCCAACGTCGAACATCCAACGTCAGAACAAGAAAGGCCAAAGAGCGAAAAACACAACATCACGACGATCGGATGTTGGACGTTCGATGTTCAATGTTCGTTTCTCTTATGGAGCGGTATCCGTGGGGCCGTCCTGGGGAGCGGGAACGGCCGGGCCGTTGCTGACGACGACCACGGCGGGGCGCAGGAGTTGGTCGCGCAGGCGGTAGCCGGGTTTGAACTGGCGCAGCACCTGGCCGGAGGGAACGGTGTCGGAGTTCTCAGCGCTGACCGCCTCGTGGAAGGCCGGGTCAAAGGGCAGGCCGGCGGCCTCAATCCGCTCAACACCGAGGGTGGTGAGGGCCTTGGCGAATTCGTCGGCGATGAGGCGCATGCCTTCGGCAATGGTGGCCGGATCCGAGGCTTGGGCGGCATGCGCCTGGGCCATCAGAAAATGGTCGTAGACTTGCAGGACAGGGGCCAGGGTGGCGGTGCGTTCGGCGGTGCGGGTGTCCTGGAGATCACGCTGAACCCGTTTGCGGTAGTTGTCGAGGTCGGCGCGGGAACGCAAGAATTTGTCTTTGAAGTCCTCGACCTGCCGTTGCAGTTCGGCCAGGCGGGTTTCGGTTCCGGCCTCGGCGGCCGGCGCCGCCACCGGGGCAACGGCAGCGGGGATCGTCGCCTCGTCCGTTGCGGGGTCAGCGGTGGGAGTGTCAGGGGGGGGGCGTGATGCGGTTCGGCGTGATGGTGCGGATGTTTGGGGTCGTGGTTATGGGGGGAATGTGGCGTTTTCATGATGTGTGACCGGGCAGGCACGAGCCCGCAGGTTGCCTCGGCCCACCTGGGCCAGTTGGGGGACGCCGCGGCGGACCAGGCAGAGCCTGGCCGCGCGCACGTCGAAAAAAGAGGGTAATTTAGCCCTCCAGCGCAGGCGCGCCAATTTCCCGTCACGGGTACATGACAAGTGTGTCGGTTGGGAACCCCCTTATTGAGGAAAAGGCGGTTTCCAAACCCTCCATCAAACCTGTTTGTGCCTTTTGCGGATTCCGCAGGCCGCTACTGTGCAACAAACCACGATTGGGACAGCAGGGGCGGCCTGCGGAATCCGCAAACGGGGGTTATTCGCCGTAGACGAGGGTCTTGTCAATGACCACAATGCCGAGCACATTGGTGATTTCGTGGTCGATGTGGTGGATCTTGGTAATCCCGGCATTGCGGGCGGCCGCATCGATCGAGCCGTCGCCGATCCCCACCAGGATGATGCTTTGCTTTTGGGCGATGCCGACCTTGCTGGGTTTCACCGTATTGTCCACCACCTGCACCGGGTCCCGCTGCTCCACGGTGATCGGGTAATAGGAGTTGCCGTTGGCGATCACGCACCCGGAAAGCATCGCGGCGGCCATCGTTCCGGCGGCGCCCATCATCATTTTCTTGACCATGTCAGGTGTCCTTAATTATGTGGCGGTTTTGGGGAAGGTGTGTCCGGGCCATTCCGGTGGCCACATTCCACCCAACCTCAGGGCAATTATAACCATGGGGGCGGGCATGTGCAACTGATTGCACGCGGCGGATACATGACACTATTGTCGGTTGGGGCACAAAAAAAGGTTTGACGGTAGGGTTTGGGAACCGCCTTTCCTCAAAAGGGGGTTCCCAACATCATCTGACAATTCTCGGTTTGGTCGGTATATTGCGCTTATGGATATCGTGTTTCATCGAGAGGTCTGCCGCGATTTGCATGATGCGTGTGGCCGGGAATGGCTGGAGACCAACGGCACCGGCGGCTATGCCTCGGGCACCATCTGCAATTGCCATACCCGCAAATATCACGGGCTGTTGGTGGCCCCGTTGACCACGCCCCCGGGGACGTTTTTGCTGTTGTCCCATTTTGAGGATTGGCTGGAGGAGGGGGGGCAACGGCATTATTTGGTGACCCACCGGTATGCCGATTCAGTCAGTCCCGACGGATACCTGCGCCAGGAAGCCTTTGAGCAGGGGATTTGCCCGCTGTTCCGCTACCGGTGCGGGGCGTGTACCGTGACGCGCCGCGTGATGATGGTGCAGGGGCGGAACGTGGTGCTGGTCCGTTATGATCTTGAAGAGGGACCGGCGGACCAGGCGGTTTCCCTGTCCCTGCGTCCGTTCCTGGCTTATCGCAACGTCCATACCGTGACCTGTGCCAACGCAGACCTGAACGGGGCGGCGGAACTATTGTCCGACGGCTTTTGCGTCACCCCTTACGCCGGCCTGCCGCCGCTCTATGTTCACGCGCAACCGCCGCCCGCCTTTGACGCGCAGCCGTGCTGGTATTACCGCTTTCATTACCAGGCCGATGCCGAACGCGGATTTGAGCATACCGAAGATCTGTTCTCGCCGGGGGTGCTGCAACTGTCCTTGCGGCCGGGTCAGCCGGTGATCGTGGCCGCCGGCACGGAACCCGTGCGCGAAGCGGCCAAGCTGTGGACGCAGGAGGAGAATCGGCGTCTGAAACGCCAGCAGGCGGTGGACCAGGAGGTGCGCGGGATTGAAAACGAGGCCGTGCAACGCCTCCATGCCTCGCTGCATCGCGCCGCCAATCAGTTTCTCATCAATCTGCCTGGCGACGGCCCCGCTCTGCATGCCGGCTACCACTGGTTCGGACCGTGGGGACGCGACACCCTGATCGCCCTGCCCGGCCTGACGTTCTGCTCCGGCGACTTGGAGTCGGGGGTGCGCATCCTCAAAAACGTGGCCCGGCTGGAACGTCGCGGCCTGCTGCCCAACTTTCTTAATCCGGACGGCTCCGGCGCTTATACCGCCGCCGATCCCGCGTTGTGGTTCTTCTGGTGCGTGCAGCAGTACCTGCTGGCCGGCGGCGATGTTGAAGTCGTCCGCCGGGAGTTTTGGCCCACCATGCTGTCCATCCTCCACCATTTCCAGGAAGGCACCGACAACGGCATTGCCGTGGACGCCTTCGGACTGGTGCGCGCCGGCACGCCCTCCACCGCCGTGACCTGGATGGATGCCCAGGTTGGCGGCCGGCCGATCATTCCGCGCTGGGGGTACATGGTCGAAATCAATGCGTTGTGGTATAACGCGGTCTGTTTCGCGCTGGAACTCTCACGGGAGGTCTTCCATGAATGCATCGAAACCTTAGACGCCGACTATAGCAAGCGCATCCAGTGCGCCTTCCAGCGCAAGTTCTGGATCAAGGGCGAGAACTGGCTGTACGACACCGTCAACGAGGTGGGCGCCGACAATGCGGTGCGGCCGAATCAGCTCTTTGCCGTCTCCCTGCCCAGCTCACCGCTGACCAAGGAGCAGCAGAAGGCCGTGGTCCGCCGCTGCCGGGACGAACTGTTCACCCCGTATGGATTGCGTTCCCTCAGTCCCAACGACTTGCGGTACCGCGGGACCTGCCAGGGTGAGAACTGGGTGCGCGAGCTGGCCTATCATCAGGGGAGTGTCTGGCCGTGGTTCCTGGCCCATTTCGCGGATGCCCTGTTCAAGGTGGAGGGCCGCACGGCCAAAAACCGCGCCCTGTTCAACCCGGTCCTCGCCGCGTTTGACCGCCACCTGCACGAAAGCGGGGTCGGTTCCATCTCCGAAGTGTTCGACGGCGACCCGCCGCATCATCGCCGCGGCGCCATTTCCCAGGCCTGGAATGTGGCCGCCGTGCTGCGCCTGCTGCATCTCTTGCAGGCGTGAGGCCGAACGTCACGATGAGAGGCGCGAGCCTGCAAGCGTCCCCCTTCATACGTCAGGATCGCATTCCGATCTTTCTCACCATGAAGGACATGAAGAACACGAAGGGTCCGAGAACGAAACTGGATGCTGAATTTGATCCTGTTGAGGCTCAACTCCCGCGCCAGGCACTGTTAGTAGGTCGACTCCAGTAACCCTGGCCCCAACTTGCGGTGAACCTCGATCACACACCCGATGACCCGGTTCGAAAGCTCATTGAGCTCCATTCTTCATGCCCTTCATGCTCTTCATGGTGCCATTCATCTGTGCGAACGTTGCTGTTGACCGGCGCGGTTTACCGCATACGGTCGGACGGCTTGTTGGCCGTCCTCTCTCCTTGGTTCAATCGGAAGTGTCATCAATCACCTATTCCCCATTCTTCCTATGTTGTTACCTTCGCGACCCAAGCGATCAGGAATCTCCCGAGGACGTTGAACCCGAACAGACATCCTTGGATTGCGCCCGCAGCCGCCATCGCGATCGGCAGCCTCCTCAGCAGAACCAATGAGTAGACTCCCAGCAGCGCACTCATGGCGAACGTCAGGAAGAACCACGCCATGCTTATCGGCTCGGGAGTGTGCGCCGTCGTCAGATTCATGGACATTGCTACTAAGCAGAGGATCAAGGCTAGGAAGAGATACCACCAACCCCTCTCGTACGGAGTCCGGGTCGTCTTGTCTGTTCCTGTGTCCGTCATCTGTTATCGGTACCGAATGTCAGGGGTCATGATGCCGAGTTTGCGAGGCTATCATGCACCCCTTGGTTGGCAGTCCTCATTCCCTTCGGACCAAGTTCCCCACCTCTGTCTCGGAGAGGAACACGATGCGTGTGAATCCTGTCTTTCTTATCATGTCCGCCAGTGTGTCGAGTTGTTTTTCGCCTTCATCCTTCGTGTAGTGTCCGTGGAATCTGTGAGAAACAATGATGACAGCCAAGTCTTTCTTCGCGGGTGCGAGGGCGAGAGCCTCAGTGACGTCCTTCGCTTTGATCATGTGGATCGTCACGACCGCACCGTTCGTCTCTGGCTTTCCGCAGACCGCCAAGGTGTTCCAATCTTCGAACTGCAGTTTCCAGTCAGCCTGACTCTCGTATTGTGACGCCTTAGCTCGCCGCTCGTCCAATTGCGCATCACCGGCCACGGCGAGGATCGCCATGGTGAACACCGCCATTGCTGCCGCTAGGATCTTTGTGTTCATCATTTTCCTAATGCCAAATTGTATATACGTCCAAATCGCAAAACTCAGGTCTTAAACCAAAACCATACCCAATCACATCCGGTTGGGATGAATTTACCGTGCTTGGCGGTGGCGTCAAGCGTGTCGGTTGGGAGCGCATATCAGTTCCGTAGGGCCGTTGCGCCGGCACGTCTGCGCGAACAGCGTGGTCACATGGGTCATCACGTTACCGTCAAGCCGGCGACACTCTAAAGCGCCAGCCCGGTTCCCGGCTGACGCGGTTTATACGACGGCGATTTCCAACCTGACAAACTCGAAGAGCGCGATGCAATCGCTTTGCTACAATGACATCATCCGTGGGTCATGAATAATCCAAGCTAGCAGGAGACTGAAGGAAATAACCCGGTTGCCGGGAGGATTTCCTTCAGCCTTCAGCCTAATCCGCTTCAGCCTGCCACTTACAGCGGGCTGAGGAAGCGGGGCAGGGGGAAGCGGCGGGTCAGTGCGAAGACTTCCTCGCGCACGGCGGCGGCCGCTGCGGGATCGGTGACGTGATCCACCACGCGGCCGATCAGGCGGGCAATTTGCTTCATTTCCGGGCCGCCCATGCCGCGGGTGGAGACCGCCGGGGTGCCGATGCGGATGCCGCTGGTGACGGTCGGCTTCTCGGGGTCGAAGGGGATCATGTTCTTGTTGACCGTGATGGCGGCGGTGTCAAGGGCGGTGGAGGCGTCCTTGCCGGTGACCTTCTTGGGCCGCAAGTCCACCAGCATCAGATGGTTGTCGGTGCCGCCGGAGACGATGCGGAAGCCGTTCTCCTGCAAGGCGGCGGCCAGGGTCTTGGCATTGGCGACGACCCGTGACTGGTAGGCCTTGAATTCCGGGGCCATGGCTTCCTTGAAGCAGACGGCCTTGGCGGCAATGACATGCATCAGCGGGCCGCCTTGGAGGCCGGGAAAGACCTGTGAATTGATCGCCTTGATGTACTTTTCCTTGCACAGGATCAGGCCGCTGCGCGGGCCGCGCAGGGTCTTGTGGGTGGTGCTGGTGACCACATCGGCGTAGGGCACCGGGCTCGGGTGCAGGCCGGTGGCGACCAGGCCGGCGATGTGGGCCATGTCCACGCCCAGGAGGGCGCCGGTCTCGTCGGCGATGGCGCGCAGCCGGGCAAAGTCGAGGGTGCGCGGATAGGCGCTGGCGCCGGCCATGATCAGCTTCGGCCGGTGCTGGCGGGCCAGTTCGGCGATGGTGTCGTAATTGAGCTGTTCGGTGGCGGGATCGACGCCGTAACCGATGAAATTGTAGAGGCGGCCGCTGAAATTGATCTTCATGCCGTGGGTGAGATGGCCGCCGTGGTCCAGGCTCATGGCCAGCACGGTGTCGCCGGGCTGGATCAGGGCGAAATAGGCGGCCATGTTGGCCTGGCTGCCGGAGTGGGGCTGGACGTTGGCCGCTTCGGCGCCGAACAGTTTGCAGGCGCGCTCAATGGCCAATTTTTCGGCCACGTCCACGAACTCGCAGCCGTTGTAGTAGCGCTTGCCCGGGTAGCCTTCGGCGTATTTGTTGGTCATCACCGAACCGACGGCGGCGCAGACGGCGGTGCTGGCAAAGTTTTCGGAGGCGATGAGTTCAATGCCCTCGTCCTGGCGTTGCGTTTCATGGTCGAGGGCGGCGGCAATTTCGGGGTCCACGGCGCGGACGGCGGCGATGCCGTCATAGGTCAGGGTCTCGACCTTTTCCAGGCGGCGCACATGGCGCGGGGCATTGGAGAAGGGGGTGCCCAGCCAGGTATCCACCACCGCCAGCAGGTCGGCGTCCTTCATGCCGTCGCCGCCGGTGACCAGGACATTGGAGGCGTTGTGCTCGCGGCTGGAGCGGGCCCGGACCACCGATTCGACCAGGGCGGCGCGCACGCCATGGAAGCGGTTGGCGCAGATGCTCATGCCGATGCCGGAGCGGCAGATCAGGATGCCGCAGTCCACCGTGCCCGCCACCAGGGCGCGGGCCAGCGGCGCGGCGAAGTCCGGATAATCATCCTCGGGGTTCAGGCAGGCGGGGCCGAAATCATGGACCTGGAACCCCTTGCCCGTCAGGTGGGCGGTCAGGGTGCTCTTGATGGTCACGCCGCCGTGATCAGCCGCCAGGCCGATGCGCAGGGGAGAGTTGCCGAACCAGTCGCGGATCATATCCATGGTGCTGCCTGCTCCTGTCGTAGACATCCAATTCGAGAGGCTGGAAAAATAATGCCTCGGGAGGGATTCACAACCGGCGGCTATGTTACACCGCGTTAGGCTGAAGCTTTTTAGGCTGTAGGCTGAAGGTAATTTCGGTCCGACGGGTCGGACCTGTCTGACAGCTCCGACAATCTGCAACTCCAGTGAACGGGCATCCTCCCCCCATGACCGAGCTTCACGCCACTTCTTCCCTGTCCTGGCTTGAGACCCTGCCGCCTGTCGGTGTCGAGCTGGTGGCAATGCCAGTGGCGGCCGCGCCGGCGGTCACGCTGTTTCCCGAAGAATTGGAACTGGTGGGGGACGCCGTGGCCAAGCGGCGCCATGAGTTCGCCACCGGCCGGGAGTGTGCCCGGCGGGCGCTGGCCCGTTTTGGCCTGCCGCCGGCCCCCCTGCTGCGGACGGCGGGCGGCGGCGTGCAATGGCCCGCCGGCTACACCGGCAGCGTCACCCATAGCGATGCGGTGGCGGCCGCAGCGGTCGGGGCGGTGGCCGGCGTGCCCGGCCTGGGGCTGGACGTGGAGGAGCTCGGCCGGCTCCGTGACGCCCTGCTCAAGCGCATTTTAACCCCGGCGGAACTGACGGTGCTGCAGGCCGTGCCGGAGGCGGATCGCCAGCTTCTGGCGACTCGGGCTTTTTGCGCCAAGGAAGCGTTGTTTAAGTGCCTGCAACCGCTGCTCAACCACTGGTTCGGGTTTCAGGAGGCGGAGGTGCTGCTTGGAGTTGGCGTGCCAGAACGGACCGAGGCTGACGGGGACCAGTTGGCGATCCGCCTGGGACCAGGCCTGACCGACCTCATGCCCGCCGGCTGGCGCCTGGCCGCCCGGTGCGCCAGTGGCGACGGACTGGTCGCGGCCATCGTGTGGGTCGAGACGGTCTCCTGACGCCCTTACTTGTCCGTGCGCGGGGAGATCGGCGCCGAGAAGGTTGCGTCGTAGGGTTGCGTTAGGGACAGGGACCAACGGTGACAGTCCCACCCACTGAAGTGGGAACTCCGAACCCGAACCATCCGAGTTTGGAGTTTCGCCTTCAGGCGGTGCTTTGTGGGGGCATAGTTCACCCGTCCCTGTCCGCCCCGTCCCTCGTCCCTATCGGACCAAGCCCCTTCCAAAACTTTTATACGTTTTTGCGGATTCCGTAGGCCGCTTTCGGGTGACTGGCCCTGCTGGAGACGACGGGGCGGCCTGCGGAATCCGCAAAAGGCACAACCAGGTTTGACGGAGGGTTTGGGAACCGCCTTTCCTCAAAAGGGGGTTCTCAACCTGTTGACTTTGTCCCGGCGTTGGCCGAGTTCGCGCCACGTGGTGAGGATGATGCCTTCGTCCTGAATCACTTTCATGACTTCCGGATCCAGCATGGTGTCCAGTTCGGCCTGGCGCGTGGCGCCCGAGCCGGAGATGAGGCCGAAGGCCGGCGTCACCCGCGTGCAGTGGACGATGAACTGGGTGATGCCCGGCTTGAGCGTGCGCAGGAAGGCGAGGATCTGGGCCTTTTTCGTCTCCGGCCGGGCGCACCCCTGGCCCGTGTGCAGGTCGTCAATGACCGGCAGGCCGGCCTGCCAGGTCAGCCGGCCCATTTCCCGGGCGGCCTCCACCAAGGTTGGATTGCTGCGGGCGATGTAAGTCAGGTGTCCGCCGGGAACGAGCACGGGAATGTGCTTTTCGGCGCCGACCTTCAAGTAACGCTGGACGAAAGCCGGGGAGGCGAAGAGCGTGCCCATGTGTGAATCCAGATGCGTGGGTGTGATACCCATGGTCAGGCAACGGTCGAGCTGGGCGCGGATCTCGGTCTCCACGTCATCCGGTGTGGCGTGCTGCAATACCGTGGGCACCTCTGGCCACAGGCAACCTTCCAGATCCACCAGGCTGGGCACCGCGTGCTTGCCCGCCACCGGGCCCCAGCGGTAACTTTGCCATTCCGACGTGAGCGTGAGGTGGATGCCGGCGTCGGTCTCGGGGTGCTGCCGCAGGTACTCGGCGCAGGGGCCGACCCATGGACAGGTGAACATGATGCTGGCGGAGGTCGCAACCCCCTTCTCCAACGCTTCTTGTGTGCCCTGGTTGGAGTCCGGCGACATCCCCGCGTCGTCGACGTGGAAAATGACCACCCGCGCCCCCCGCGGCCAGCCCAGCCGTTCCGCATACGTCGGGACGGGGGCGGGCTCGGGAAGGGGGGCGGTCGCCGGTGCGGACTCCGCACCACCGGCCAGGCCGCCCACAAGCATTGTCACCAGGACGCCCGCTGTCAGTCCCAATTTATTTGTTGCCATGCCGGTGATGCTCTCCGTGTAGATGGATGGGGAAGATAACGCGGGATACCCACGTGTCTATATGTTGAACCCCCAAAAGACATGCTATCTTTAGTAAGAATTGGAGGTGGGCATGCCAACGGTGATGCGCATTGGCGCTTATCGGTTCCATTTTTTCTCTGACGAACACGGTTGGTTTTTGAGCACGCCAGTTTTTTCCGGGAGAAATATCATGAGTTCCACCAAGCGTGAGGCACAACTTGGCGCCACCCCGGTGGCCGTGCGTGCGTGGGCTGAAAGCCGCATGATTTTTGTGGAACTGGCCGATTACCGGGTCATTGGGTTTCCCGCAGACCGGTTTCGGATCTTGCGTCAAGCCACGGAGGCTCAACTCAGGGGGGTGACGGTACGAGGGCATGGCACGGCGTTACGGTGGGAAGAGTTGGACGAAGATCTGACGGTCGCCGGGATTGTGGCCGGGCGGTTTCAACTGCCCATGCCGGAGCCGGTAACCGCCATGGTGGCGGAGCCGGCGGCGGCCTATCGGACGTGACGGTTCCTTGGGGAACAGGTACCAAGGTGGCCCGAGTTTGGAGTTCCGCCTTCAGGCGGTGCTTTGTGGGGGTAGTGCGTAGTGTCTGCGTAGGGACAAGTACCGATCTGTTAGATGGGGGATCGGGACTCGATGGACTCCGTTGACAGGAGAGACCGGAGTGTGTGTTGCCCCCAGCTCCGGTCTCGCCAGTCCCTCCTGTCACTCGCGTTCAAAACCATACGTTCATCGTTAGGTGCGATAGGAGGTACGTTCGCCGGTTTGTTTGATTAACCATGAAGGCCATGAAGGTTTTTGGGGAGGCAGCGTGGCCTGATCGCTGATTTTAGCCTGCCTGCTTCATGCTCTTCATGACCTTCATGGTGGAAATTAACTGTCAGGCAGTTGTCTTTCCCCACACCGTCCAGTAAAGTTATCCACGGGAGAGGTTGCAATGATTTTTTATGCTCTATATGCGATTTGGGGCGCTTGCCTTGCTGGCGGTGCGGTTTGGGCGGTGGCACTTATTGCAAATGCTCAGTATGGGATGGACAAGAAGAGGGTAGACGCACTTGTCACGCCATTGATTTCCGCCGTGATCTCGATGGTCACGTTTGTTTGTTTTACCCTGGTATTCATTGTCAGCAGATCCTCCAACATTGCTCAAATGGCACAGCCAGACGGCATGCGCTGGTGGTCCTTTTGGTTTCATGTCTGGCCTTTTGCGTTTTTCTCGAACCTGGCTCTCTTGGTAGTTGCTGCCATTTTTGTCTTGTTGCCTCCCTATCCTCGCCGGTATTGGCAGTCTTCTCTTTGCCGGCTATTGGTTCTTATGGGGATCGCATTTTCATTGTTTCATACGGTCATCACCGCTCCTGATGCATGAAAGATCGCACCCCGGAAATGGGGGCGCACCTTTGCAGACGGGCACGTATTGCAAAATACGGGGCGCATTGGGCTGTTCTTGCGCAAATATACAAACCTTGTATATTCATGGTGGGAGGTGATTATGCGCACCGTAACGGTCAATATTTCGTTCCAGGGCAGCCTGCTGGCGGAGATTGACGCGGAGGCCCGGCGCGAATCCCGCAGCCGGTCGGAGCTGTTGCGGGAGGCGGCACGGATGTACGTCCAGCGCCAGCGCCGCTGGAGCGGCCTTTTCCAACTGGGGGATGCCCTCCAGGAACGGGAACCGGTCACGGAACTCATGGTGGCCGACGAGATCGCGCAGTACCGCGCCGAGAAAAAGACGCGCCGCCCATGAAGGTGGTTTGCGACACCAACGTCTTGGTTTCCGGTGTCCGCTATGGGGGCAATGCCCGCCAGATTTTGGCGTTGGCCGCCCGCGGCGCCATCACCAATCATGCCTCCGCCGAGATCCTTGGCGAGGTGGAAGAGGTTTTGTCGCGCCCCAAGTTCGGCTTCACACCGGAGCAGGTATTGGGGATCGTGGAGCTTTTTCGCGACACGTTCGTGCTGGTTTCCCCGCGCGTTGCTGTGGACGCCGTGGAATCCGATCCGGATGACAACCGGATTTTGGAAGCGGCGTTGCAGGCCGATGCCCAGGTCATTGTTTCCGGCGACCATCATCTGCTGGCGCTGGGCACCTGGCGGGGCATCCGCATTCTCTCGCCCGCGGATTTTCTGCGGATGCTTGATGCACATGTTACTTGATGTGAGAAGGCCTGGCACTCGGTAACATAAAATTCTTCACCACGAAGGCACGAAGAGCACGAAGATAAATCGAAGAGAGGTTTTTGGCGCTCATTTTACCATTGAAACGCTTCGATCGGGCTTCGTGTCCTTCGTGCCTTCGTGGTGAATATTTGAGCGTTACGGGGTACTAGACTGTCTTCCCATGAACGAAAGGATCGCCCCATGTCCGCCCCGCTTCCCGCCTCCGCACTGGCCAGTCCGACGTTGTCCCGGTCGCAACTGGCGTTTCGGATCGGCCTGGTCCGCCAGCGGACCCGGCAGTATCCGCTGCACAAGCTCGACTTCATCATGATGGATCTGGAGCGGCCCGACCTCTCGCACCGCCACGCGGACTGGTGCGCCGGCGACCTCTCGGGACGGCTGCTGGAATGTTTGTCCGTGCTCGATGGCGTGGACGGCCAGCGGGACGACCGGCTGCCGGAGCTGTTTGACCGCATCCTGCGCACCCGGCGCGCTTCCGGTCTGTTCGGGCGCTATTCCCCTCATCCCACCAAATGCCTGCCGCCCGAGGAGGATGTGGCCACCGGCATCTATCGTCTGTTCAACGGCTTCCTGCGCTATTACGAACTCAGCGGCGATCATCGCGCGCTGGAGGCCGCGGCCGCCACCGGCGACTGGTTCGTGGCCAACCGCGACCGCTGGCGGAAGCGTTTTGCCAACGCCCCGGCGTGTGCCCTGGAGTATTGGATCACCGAGCCGCTGGCCCGACTTTATCACCACACTGGCGACAACCGCTACCTCGATTTTATCGCTATGATTGACGGGGCGGTCACCGGCTGCGACCACGTGCATGCCCACGGGTGCCTGGCCACCCTGCGCGGCCTGCAACTGGCCGCCCTTTACACCGGCGACATGGGCTGGAACGAGAAACCGGAACGCTATCGGCGCCTGATCATCGACCGGCATTACGAAATGGCCGACGGCTGCATCGGGGAAATGCTGCCCCGCGGTTTCCGCAACGAGGGCTGCGCCATTGCGGACTGGCTGATGCTCAACCTGAACGCGGGGCTGCTCGGCGGCGGCGACGAGGCCTATGCCGCGGCGGAAAACATTGTGTGGAACGCCTTGTTCTTCAACCAGTTCGTCACCGGCGGTTTCGGCCACCGTGACCTGCTGCCCCACGGCTACGCACTGGGCCCTCTGTCGGAAGCGTGGTGGTGCTGCACCGAGCACGCCGGCATGGCCATGGGCGAGGTTGCCCGCCACGTGGTGACCCGGCAACCGGACGGCCTGCACATCAACCTGCTGTTCCCCGGCCGGTTCACGGTGGGGGAGACGGAAGTCGTCATCACCACGGCGTTTCCCGCCGCGGCGCAGACCACGATCCACGTCTGCCGATTGCCGCCCGGCGAGGCGGTGGCCCTGCGCGTCCCCGGCTGCATCCGCCACGCCGCCGTGACCGAAACCCGGACGGCCGACGGCCTGATCCTGAAGCTGGACGGGCGGCTGGGGCACTGGCTGCAACCCTACGAGGACAAACAACTGCTCCGCTACGGCCCGGTGATCCTGTCACCGCTGACTTATTATTGGAACACGGAATGCAAGAGTGTGGACAGCAATGTGCCCGACGGCTACATCCCCCGCTTTCTGCCGGCTGGTATTCCCCGTTTGCAGCCCGGCGTCGCCGATGCGGACGGCTTGCTGACCCTGGCCGAGGCCCCCACTCCCGACTGGAGCTACTTTGAGACCGGGCCGGATGCGGAGCTGAGCGTCGAGGGCGCGTCAGTCCATGTGCCCGTGCTCTTTCCCGGCGGCGAGGCGATGACGTTGTGGTTCTCGCCGCTTTGCCACATCACCTCCGACATGAGCTACTACGACACCCCGATCTTGTTCCCGGTCTGACCCCTAAAGATGGTGTGCAACCAGGCACGATGAGCAAGGCCTTCAGCCTTGAACCGTTCATTATCCAATTCCAGGGGCGTTGCCCCTGGCTACGATGCAGATGCGCTTTCAGCGCGCCTAACGCGGTATATTTTCACCCTGGTCTGGAAAATTAAGAGAGGTTGCGCCTTTCCTTAAAAAAGGCGGAACTGGTGTGACTCCGTCGCTGTCCGCCCGAGGACGGGCGGCTCCCGATTCGGCATTCAAGCTTCGACATTATTGATAGGTGCAGAGGTCTAAGGTTAGTATGGCCAAACCGTCGAATCATATACACGAGCAACAGATAACCGCCCTTTTGGGCGCCATGACGTTGGAAGAGAAAGTCTCCCTCTGCCACGCCGGCTCCAAATTTTCCGTCAACCCCGTTCCGCGGCTGGGCATTCCAGAACTGGTCATGTCCGACGGCCCGCATGGGGTGCGTCAGGAAATCAGCCGCGACAGCTGGGAACCGGCGGGGCTGACCACGGATGCCGGCACCTATCTGCCGACCGGAACCGCGCTGGCGGCCACCTGGGATCCCCGCCTGGCCAAGAAGTTCGGAGCGGTGCTGGGCGCCGAGGCCCGGGAACGGGGCAAGGACATCATCCTGGGGCCTGGCATCAACCTGGTGCGGACGCCGCTGTGCGGCCGCAATTTCGAGTACTACAGCGAAGATCCGTATCTGATCCGATCCCTGGCCGTGCCCGTCATCCGGGCCATTCAGGAACAGGGGGTGGCCGCCTGCGTCAAACATTTTGCCGCCAATTCCCAGGAACTGAACCGCAATGCCGTGGATGCGGTCATGGATGAGCGGACCCTGCGCGAGCTTTATCTGCCGGGCTTTCGGGCCGCCGTGGTGGAGGGCGGCTGCCTGACGGTGATGGGCGCCTACAACAAGTTTCGCGGCCAGCATTGCTGTCACCACGAGTACCTGCTCAACCGCATTCTCAAACAGGAGTGGGGGTTTCAGGGCGCCGTCATCTCGGACTGGGCGGGCGTTCACGACACGTTTGAAGCGGCGCGGTTTGGGCTGGACCTTGAAATGGGTACGGACGGGCCGTATGACGCTTATTATACTGCGTTAGGGTTATAATTTAAACTTTTATCGTTTGAAATTTCAAGCTCATCAGGCTGCGCATTTCATCAGCGTATTCAGTTGGCAAGTCGGCGATGCATTGCACGATGGCGGATTTGAACAGGCTGAAGCTACTG
>CAITYL010000198.1 GCA_903896595.1 uncultured Lentisphaerota bacterium | reverse complement strand
CAGTAGCTTCAGCCTGTTCAAATCCGCCATCGTGCAATGCATCGCCGACTTGCCAACTGAATACGCTGATGAAATGCGCAGCCTGATGAGCTTGAAATTTCAAACGATAAAAGTTTAAATTATAACCCTAACGCAGTATACATAGGCATTAAGTTACCGGTTCCGGCCGTCGCCGGAACCTTTTGAGTGGCGGTGGCTCGACACCGCTTTCATCCTGTATTTTTTTGACATAATACATATCGTAAATACAGTACGAAAGCGCCGTCAAGCCGGCGACACTCTAAAGCGCCAGCCCGGTTCCCGGCTGACGCGGTTTTTACCGAGGACCAACTCATGATGAAGCAACTGGGATGGGGCGTGGTCATCGCGGCGATGATGGCGGGCGGGTGCGTCGCGACCGGGCCGGCGGTGGCGCCGGTGGCTGGCAAGACGCAGGTGATTGCCCATCGCGGCGCGAGCGCTTACGCGCCGGAGAACACGCTCGCCGCCTTTGCCCTGGCCAGCACGCAAGGGGCGGACTGGTTCGAGTTGGACTGCACCCTGACCCGGGACGGCGCGGTCATCGTTATTCACGACGACACGGTGGACCGGGTGACCAACGGCAAGGGCCGGGTGGCCGATCTGACGCTGGCGGAATTGCAGCGGCTGGATGCCGGTTCCTGGAAGGATCCCACGTTTGCCGGCGAACGCCTGCCGACCTTGGAACAGGCTCTGGCGTTGGCCCGGGAGCGTCGCATCGGGGTTTATATCGAGATCAAGCCCGCCGCTGATGACGCCGCGCTGTACGACGCGATTGCCCGACTGGCCGGCGACCGTGAGACGCTGACCCCGGAGCTGCGGCGGCAGATGCTGGCGCTGATTGCGGCCGGCGGCTCGCGCAATCTGGAGTTGACCCGCAAGACGATCGCGCTGGTGCGGCAACAGCGGATGGAAAAACAGGTGGTGATCCAGTCATTTTCGCCCATCATCTGTGCGCTGGCACTGGATCAGGCGCCCGAGATCCGCACGGAACTGCTGGCCGGCCGGGACCGGAAACACCCGGAGAACTGGGCGAACACCCTGCGGTGGCTGAACTGGGTGGGGGCCGCCGGGTTCAATGTTGATTTGGGAGCCGTGGATCCGGAGCTGATCGCGGACTGCCACCGGCATGGCCGGAGCATGGCGGTGTGGACGGTGGACCATGAGGCGGACATGCGCCGCCTGGCGGAGCAGGGGGTTGAGCGGATCATTACCAACCGCCCCGATGTCTGCTTGAAACAGCTCACGGCGATGGGGAAGCGCTAGGCTGAAGCGGTTTAGGCTGTAGGCTGAAGGTCAGACATCCAGTTGTCGGATAATGTTGGGGCATAAACCGGTTTGACGGAGGGTTTGGGAACCGCCTTTCCTCAAAAGGGGGTTCCCAACCGGCACTTCGCGCTCAGCGTAGCGGCGCTCGCGCTCGCCTCTCGCACTCGACTCGTGCATGGTCTCACGCGGAGGCGCGGAGAACGCGGAGTTCTTTGTAACAATATTCACTCGATCCGTTTTCAAAAGTCCCGATGAAGGTGACGCCGTTCTTGGAGTGCGGCAATTCCTTTGCCGCTTTTTAATACCGGCGTTATTTCAAGACCGGGAGCCGCCCGTCCTCGGGCGGACAACGACGGCGTTACCCCAGTTCCGCCCTTTTTATGGGGCCACCGTCCGCCAAACCAATGATGCGCGTCTCCGACGATGACGGGT
>CAITYL010000197.1 GCA_903896595.1 uncultured Lentisphaerota bacterium | reverse complement strand
CATCCATTGATTGTCGCACGGAGCGGCCGGCGGAATCCGCAAAAAGGTACAAAAAGGTTTGACGGAGGGTTTGGGAACCGCCTTTCCTCAAAAGGGGGTTCCCAACAAACGCCCCCTCCACGGAACGTCACTCGACGGCGGGTTTAACCCCGCGCTTTTGGATGATCAGCAGTTCCTCATAGGGCAGCGCCCCGCGGCGGTACCAGGCATCAGCCCGGCGGCACAGCTCGTCCCAATCCGCCGGCGTCGGCGTGTTGGAACGGCGCCGCCCATCCGCCTCCTCCCGCCAGATTTTCCACTCCACCACGCCGGGACCGGCGGCGACATGGGCCTCCACTTCGCGCTTGACGCCATCCTCTTCCCGCTCGAACCAACATATTCTGCGCCGCATGGGCACCTGCCTTTCCAATTGAAAAATGAAGATGGCATGGCCTTTTTCTTGGTGTCGTCAAAGAACAGGAGATGCCATGCCACATCATCAAATATTGCCGCTGATTTCGGAAAACGCAATCCGGAAACCGCCAATTGCCAACGGCAATCGGCGGTTTATCACTACAATCCTCATTCCAAAAGCAGCTTGTACGTCCTGATCTCAAACGGCTTCAGGGTCAGCGTCACCGTGCCGCCGGCGGCGTCAAGGAGCTGCCCGTCGGTCCATTCCAGCAGGTTGGTTTCCTGCAGGCGCGACCACGGCGGTTGCAGGGCCAGGGTGATGCTGGAATCGCGGCCGTTGGTCTCAACCAGGCGGATGACCAAGCCATCGGCCTTCTCGGCCTTTTTGCAGACTTCCAGCGTCACGCCGGCGCCGCCGGTCTTCCGGCACGGCAACTGGACGGCCGTGGCATGGCCGGCAAACAGGGCGGGCGCCCGGTTGAGCGCCGCGGCTTCGGCCATAACCTCCGACTCGACCAGCGCCCCGGTGTGCGGCAGCAGGCTGTAGGTGAACCGGTGCTCGCCCTGGTCCGCCGTGGCATCCGGCCATTTGGGCGAGCGCAACAGGTTCAGGTCGATGACGTTTTCCAGCACTTTGTGCCCATACTTGCCGTTGTTGAGCAGGGCGACGCCATGGGCATGGTCGGAAAGATCGACGTAGCGCTGGCCGGCTACCTCGAATTTGGCCAGGTCCCAACTGGTGTTGCGGTGAGTGGCCCGCTTGACGAAGCCATACTGGATGTCATAGGCCGCCTCGGCTGCCTGGACCGTAGTGGCGAACGCCACGCGCAGCATCCGGTGCGACTCGCGCCACTCCACCCGGGTGTTGAAATCAAGCCGCTTGGAATTGGCGGCCAGGGTCACCTGCTGCCAGACACGTGAAACGCCGACGGTCAGCTCGAACTCCAACACCTGCCGCACCGGGCCGGCAACGGTTTTGGCGGCGGAGACGCTTTGCGGTGCCTGCGTTTTCTCCTGCTCGTAAAACACATCCACATCCCAGGCATCGTTGGCGTTGGGAATGTCGATGTACAATTTCAGTTCGTTGCCGGTGGTCACCACGGTGCGCCCGGTCGTTTTATCGATCCCCGTGAGCAGCCGGGCATCCGGCGCGAATTCGTAACGGACCAGGTCGTTCTCCAGCACCAAGTCACCGCCAGCGGGCGCCGGGGCGGCGGGCGCCGGGGCGGCGGTCCGCTTCAGGGTGGTCAGACTGTGCGGCGGCAGGGCGGGCAGCACCCACACCGCACCGTTCTCGCACTGGGCCGGCAACGGTTGGCCGTTGAGGCTGGCGCCATGCCAGCCGTCCGGCAGCAGTACGGGCGCGGCGTAATCGTAACTCAGTGTATTGGCCAACACCAAGCTGTCGCGCTCGGGCGTGAACAAGGCCGCGGCGGCCTCATCCGCCAGTCGGCCGGCCGCGACGAGCAGGCCGGCGTGTTCCTTCTCGGTGACGGCATACACCTCGCCGATGGACGAGCCGGGAATGATGTCATGAAACTGATTGAGCAACAGCAGCTTCCACAGCCGGTCAAACTCGGCGGCCGGATACTTGGCCGGCGGCAGCGCCGAGCAGAGGAACTCCGCCGCGGCGAGTTGCTGCTCGCCCTGCCGGTTGTGACGCTTGGTGCGCCCCTGGGTGGTGAGCGTGCCGCGGTGCCCTTCCATATAGAGTTCACCGTTCCAGATGGGCAACTCAGGCTGGCGCTTGGCCAGGCGCGCAAAGAAGTCGTCCGCACGTCCGAACTTAACCTTGGGCGAGCCTTCCAGGTCGGCGCAGAGCAGGCCGCGCTCGACATATTCCTCCTTGGGCCCGCCGCCGCCGTCGCCGATGCCGTAAAGGCTCAGGTATTCGTCCACCAGCCAGTTTTCCGCCAGATTATTGGCGCCGTAGTTGAGCTGGTCGGGCACCAGCATGGCGTTGTAGTTGTCCTCCGGCGGGAAGTGGGTGAGCACCTCGTAATTGCCCAGGCCGCGCCAGGTGAAGCAATGGAACGGAAACTTATTGTACTGGTTCCAGGAAATCTTCTGGGTGAGGAAGGCGTCGCAGCCGGACTTGCGGATAATCTGCGGCAGGGCGGCGGAATACCCGAAAACGTCCGGCAGCCAGAGATTCTTGACATCGACACCGAACTCGTCCATGAAGAAATTCTTGCCGTGCAGGAACTGGCGGACCATGGACTCGCCGCTGATCAGGTTGGCGTCGGCCTCCACCCACATGCCGCCCTGGATTTCCCAGCGGCCGGCCGCCACCTGCCGCTTGATCTTGGCATACAGCGCCGGGTAGTGTTCCTTCACAAAGGCGTACAACTGCGCCTGGGAGGCGCCAAACACATAGTCCGGATACTGCTCCATCAGCCGGAGCTGCCCGGAGAAGGTCCGGGCACACTTGCGGATGGTCTCGCGCACCGGCCACAGCCAGGCGGTGTCGATGTGCGCATGGCCGACCGCGGTGACCTTCATTGCGGAATGCATGGCCGGCCGCTTCAGTTCGGCGGCCAGCACCGCCCGCGCGGCGCCGACATTAGCCGGGTCGTCACCGTAAGCGTCGATCGCCCGGTTGAGGGTCATCAGGATCTGCTTCGGCCGGCGGCTGCCCGGCGGATAGGCCGGACTGCCAAAACAGAAATCACCAGCGGCGCGCGGCGCCATCAGCACGCCGAGCAGAACTTCCAGCTCCAGCCGCAACTGCCAAACTTCCCGGTTGAACAGGCCGTACTTCAGGTGCTCCACCAGGCCGACGGTGCAACGCTGCGCCGGCGCATCGGGGTTCATTTCGTCGCCGAACAGGCCGTTGGCCGCCACTTCCGCGGTCAATTCCAGACGGCCGGGCACGGCCTGGTCGGTGACCTGGAACAGCTCCTTGCGGTACTGGCTGGCGAACACGCAGGTATTGGTCAGGTTGTAAGAGGGAACGCCGGCAGCGTCAAACAGCAGGATCTCGCCGCCCAGATTGAGCAGGCAGGCCAGCGGCTGACCGCGCCAGCTCTCCGGGATCTCGCCGCTCAGCTTCATCCACGCGCTGTCCCACAAGCCGCCCCAGGTTTCTTTCTCACCGACCGGACGGTAGCGCAGCGTGTCGCGGTCCCGCCACGCCACCGGCTCCTTGCTGCAACCGATGACGGCGGACAACAACCGGCTCTCCTTGAAGAAATGTTGCGGCAGGCGCCCGAAAAAACCGGTTGCCCGTTTGAGATAAATGTCGTATTCTTTGTCGGTCATGGTCAAAACTCGCGGAAGTTTGAGGGTGCGGTGAAACTAAAAAGGAGAAGTCGCAGTGATCGACAAAAAGATAGCGCACGGAACCGTTCATGCTCATGTGGGGGCGCCGCCCCATAAGCACTAACATAAAAACGGCCAACATCGGGGCCAGAGCGTGCAGTTTCAGCACCGCGGAGGGATAGGGCGCCTGTTCCCGACGGTAGGCCAGTACCGCACCCTCGCCCAGGTCCGCACGCTGCAACTGGTAGGCCAGGCACACGTCCCTTGTACAGGGAGTAGTTGGTCAGGGGATAAAAATCGCCCTGGAACAGCGGCCGCAGGAGCACGGCCTCTTTCTGCATCTTGCGCACCCGGCCCGTATTTCTGCCGGACCACCCGCAGTTACGCCGGTCGGCGGCGGGATTGCGGTTACCATTGCCGGGGGGTACGGTAAGCGCAGGATGCGGTTACCGCCGCCACCACCCGAGCCGGTCCATGAAAGATAAGGTGATTTTTCAAACCCGGATCGCAAGAACCAGCTCCGTGTGCGTGCAGACAAGGGTGCCTACATGAGCGAAGAAGACAGGGTCAGGGCGGCAAAGAACCAAGCCGAACCAGGCGAGCGCCTCGTTGGGTTGGCCTTGCTCTTGATTTTCGGCTTGCTGGCCGCAGGCATCGTCACCGCCGGCTACCTTGCCTACCGCAACTACGCGGAGCATTACCGCGTCGAGGCGAGGCGCCAGCTTTCCTCCATTGCGGAGTTGAAGGTGAACGAGTTGACACAATGGCGCAAGGAACGGTTGGCCGACGGTGGCATCCTGTTCAAGAACGCCGCGTTTATCGCGTTGGCGCGGCATGTCTTGGAAAAACCGGCCGACGCGGAAGCACAACGACAGATCTCGGATTGGATGGGTAAACTCAGTCAGTTTGGCCAGTATGATCGGGTGTGGTTGCTGGATCCGCAGGGCGTCACCCGTCTGTCGGTGCCCGGGGGGCAGCGGCCATCCGCCGCCGCGACGTTGCGGCTCGTCTCCGACGTCTTGCGGTCAGGCCAAATAACGTTTCAGGACTTCTACCGCAACGAACACGACCAGCGCGTCTATCTGGCGGTACTGGTGCCCATTTGCGACGATTCGGCCGCCAACCGCCCGTTGGGCGTGCTCGTACTGCGCATTGACCCGAGCACGTATCTGTATCCCTTCCTCAAACGCTGGCCCATCCCCAGCCCGACCGCCGAAACCCTGCTCGTCCGCCGGGAAGGCAACGAGGTCGTTTTCCTGAACGAACTGCGCTTCCAGACCAACACCGCACTGAACCTGCGCGCGCCGTTGGATCGCATCACCCGGCCCGCGGCTCAAGCGGTCCTCGGCCGAAAGGGCGTCATGAACGGCATCGACTACCGGGGGGTGCCGGTGGTGGCGGCCTTGCGTTCGATCCCCGGCTCGCCATGGTCGCTGGTCGCCCGCGTGGATGAGACGGAAATCAATGGGCCGTTGCACGAACGGTTATGGCTGGTAAGTGCAATGGTCACCGTCCTGCTTTTCGGCGCGGGGGCGGGAACGGGAATAGTCTGGCGGCACCAGCGCGTCCGATTCTACCGGGAACGCGCGAGGGCAACGGAGGCGCTGGCCGCTTCCGAGCTCCGGTATCGCCGGTTTTTTGAGGCGACCCAGGACGGCGTTTTGATCCTCGATGCCACGACGGGGATGATCCTGGATGTCAATCCGTTCATGATTGAGTTGTTGGGCTACTCGCACGAGGTCTTTCTCGGCAAAAAAGTCTGGGAACTCGGGTTCTTCAAGGATCTCATCGCCAACGAGCACAACTTCGCGGAATTGCTAAAAAAGAACTACCTCCGTTACGAAGACCTGGCGCTGGAAACCCATGACGGGCAACGGATCGAGGTGGAGTTCACCAGCCACGTTTATCTGGTGAAAAACCACAAGGTGATCCAGTACAACATCCGCGACATCTCCGCGCGCAAGCAGGCGGAGCAGGCGCTGGAGAAAACCGCCGCCGATCTGGAACGCTCCAACCAGGAACTGGAGCAGTTCGCCTACGTCGCCTCACATGACCTGCAGGAACCGCTGCGCATGGTGGCCAGTTACACGCAACTGCTGGCCAAGCGCTACAAAGACCAGTTGGATCAGGACGCCCGGGAGTTTATCGGGTATGCGGTGGACGGGGCCGTGCGGATGCAACGGTTGATCAATGACCTGTTGACCTATTCCCGCGTGCAGACCCAGGGCAAGTCCTTTGGGCCGGTGGATGCGCACTCCGCGCTGGGCGAGGCGCTGGTCAATTTGGCCTCCGCCATCGAGGAAAGTGGTGGGATCATCACCAACGACGACCTGCCCATGGTCACGGCCGACCGCACCCAACTGGTCCAATTGTTTCAGAACCTCATCGGCAACGCCCTCAAATTTCATGGCGAGCCCCGTCCCCATGTCCACGTCAGCGTGGCACGCGAAACGGCCGATGCGGCGCCGGCTTCCGGCCCCCGCCGATCGCCATCCACATTTTGGACTTTCTCCGTGCGCGACAATGGCATCGGCATCGAGCCGCCGTATTTTGAGCGCATTTTTGTTGTCTTCCAACGTCTCCACGGCCAGGCCAAGTACCCGGGCACCGGCATCGGCCTGGCCCTCTGCAAGCGCATCGTGGAACGGCATGGCGGCCGAATCTGGGTGGAATCGAAGATTGGCCAGGGAACGACTTTCCATTTTACCCTGCCCGGTGTAGTGTAGTAGTAGGAAATGGTAACCGTAGCCCGAATGTTGAACCGCAGAATCTTGAGGTCGTTGCTGTCCTTCAGTGGATTTCCTTCGTTATTTGGACCTCAATATTCGTCACTCTGCGGTTGTGAAAAAGTTAAAAATCATCCTAACGCAGTATAATTGACCTTGGGAGTCCTCCATGAACGACACGCTCAAGTATGGCAACCCGATCGAGATCCTCCTGGTCGAGGACAACCCCGGTGACGCCCGCCTGGCCCAAGAGGCGCTCAAGGACAGCAAGATCCTTAACAACGTCAACGTGGTGGACGACGGCGTGGAGGCCATGGCCTTCCTCCATCGCCAGGGCCCGTATGCGAAGAGTCCGCGACCGGATTTGGTGCTCCTGGACTTGAATCTGCCCAAAAAGGATGGGCGCGAGGTGCTGGCCGAGATGAAGGCAGCGGATGAGTTGAAACGCATCCCGGTGGTCGTCTTGACCACCTCCAAGGCGGAGGAGGATATCGCCAAAAGTTACGACCTCCACGCCAACTGCTACATCACCAAGCCCATTGACTTGGAACAGTTCATGAAGGTGGTCAAATCCATCGAAGATTTTTGGCTGACCGTGGTCCGGCTGCCGCCCAGAGGAGCGTAACCATGAACGGACCCCCCGTTCACCTTCTCCTGGTCGAAGACAATCCCGGTGACGCCCGGCTCATCCGCGAACAGCTCGCCGAGGCCGGGGGCCGCGAGTTCAAGATCGAAACGGTCAACACCCTCGCCGATGCGGTGGAGCGGTGCGCCCGGCCAGGAATTGACGCGGTCCTCCTCGATCTCGGCCTGCCCGACAGCGTCGGGCTTGAGACGCTGAAAGCACTGCGAGCACATGCGCCGGAACTGCCGATGGTCGTCCTCACCGGCCTGAGCGATGAGACGATCGCCGTCCAAGCCGTTCAGGCCGGGGCACAAGACTATCTGATCAAAGGAGAACTCGGCGGCGCGCTCATGCCGCGCGCCCTGCGTTACGCCATCGAGCGCAAACACGCGGAGGAAACGCTGCGAGAGAGCGAGGAGAAATTCCGCGCCATCGCCAACTTCACGGTGGACTGGGAATCCTGGTTCGGGTCAAACGGGAAATATCTGTGGGTGAATCCCGCCGTGGAGAAAATCACCGGGTATGCGGCGGCGGAAATCCTGGCGCTGCCGGACTTCATTCCCGTCATGATCGCCGAGGAAGACCGGGGAGTGTTCGTGGAACGCTTCCAGGACGCTCTGCGGGGCAGCACGGGTGAGAACTTCGAATTCCGGTATCTTCACAAAAATGGCTCGAAACGTTGGCTGACCACCTCCTGGCAACCGATTTTCGATACGCATGGCAAACCACTGGGAGTCCGGGCCAGCGGCCGCGATATCACCGCGCGCAAGAAGACGGAATCCTATCGCGAAATGGGCCTGGAAATCCTACAGATCCTCAACGAACCGGGAGAATTACAGGATACCATTCAACGCATCATCGCCGTTGTAAAAACGCGAACCGGATTTGACGCCACGGGCCTGCGCCTGCAAGACGGCGATGATTTCCCCTATTTCACCCAACAAGGCTTTGCTGCCGATTTTCTGCAAACCGAAAACAGTCTGATTGAGCGCGACGCGAACGGCGGGGGGTGCCGGGACAAGGACGGCCACGTCAGCCTGGAATGCACCTGCGGCCTGGTCATTTCAGGGAAGACCGACCCGGCCAGTCCGCTCTTCACGCGGGGCGGCAGCTTTTGGACCAATAATGCCATACCGTTGCTTGAGCTTCCCGCCGAGCAGGATCCCCGACTTCACCCGCGCAACCAATGCATCCATCACGGCTACGCCTCCGTGGCCTTGGTGCCCATCCGGAACGAGACTCGGATTATTGGCCTGCTCCATCTCAATGACCGGCGCCAAGACTGCTTCACCCTCGACATGATCGAACTTCTGGAAGACATCGCGACCCATATCGGCGCGGCGCTGATGCGCAAGCAGATAGAGGAAAAACTGCGCCAGAACGAAGCACGGTTGGCCGCGGCGCAGGCGGTGGCGAAAATTGGCAGTTGGGAAACCGACCTGGTGACGTTAAAAACCATTTGGTCGGAGGAGACCTACCGTATTTTCGAACTTGTCCCGGACCGTTTCCAACCCACGCATCCGAATTTTATGGCCTGCGTTCATCCGGAGGATCGCACGAAAGTGGAGGCGGCATTTGTCGAGTCACTTGGCAAACACACGCCCGCCGCCATCGAACATCGCATTATGACCCCTGGGGGCATCGTCAAGGTCGTGGAAGAACACTGGCAACTTATTTATGACAGTCAAGGAAAACCCGTGCGGGCCTTAGGCACCTGCCAGGACATCACCGCGCACAAGCGGGATGAACTTGAACTACAGCAATTGCAGAAGCTCCAGAGTGTCGGCACCTTGGCGGGCGGGATTGCCCATGATTTCAACAATATCCTGATGGGCGTGTTTGGAAATATCTCACTGGCCAAAGACGAACTGGCCAAAGATCATCCCAGCTACACCTGCCTTGAAGAGGCGGAAACGTCCATGAGTCGGGCCGTGCGGCTGACCAAACAACTGCTGACATTTGCCAAGGGCGGCGATCCGGTCAAGGAGGACGTCTGCCTGGGGGCCCTGGTCCAGGACGTCGCGCGCTTCGATCTGTCCGGCAGTCCGGTCAAGCTCGTTTATCAGCAGCCAGACGATCTGTGGCTGGCCGAAGTGGACAAGGGGCAGATCCAACAGGTCGTCTCCAACCTCACCATTAATGCCCGCCAGGCCATGCCCAATGGCGGTTGCCTGTATGTCACCCTGGAGAATGTGACCCTTCCGGCGGGGGCTATTCCCAATCTGCGTCCAGGGAAATACATCCGGGGCACCGTGCGGGACGAGGGGACCGGCATTGATCCCAAAAATATCGACCGGATCTTCGACCCCTATTTCACTACCAAACAGACCGGCAGCGGGCTGGGCTTGGCAACAACCTATTCCATTGTCAACAAGCATGGCGGCCACATCGGCGTGGTTTCGGAGCTTGGCAAAGGCACCACCTTCACGTTCCATCTGCCGGCGTCCCAGTTCCCGCAAGCGGCGGAAACCCACCCCCTGGCCGCGCCAGGACCGGGCCTGAATCGTCCCGCCCGAATTCTGGTGATGGATGATGAAGAAACGGTCTGCCATCTGGTCGAGAGAATGCTGACCCGTTGCGGGTTCGCGGTGGCAACCGCCGGCGGCGGCCAGGAAACCATCGCGATGTACCGGCAAGCGATGAAGGACGGCGCGCCCTTTGACGTGGTCATCATGGACCTGACCATCCCCGGCGGCATCGGCGGCAAAGACGCGATCAAGGAACTGCTGACCATCGACCCCCACGCCAAGGCGATTGTCTCCAGCGGGTATGCGGATTCTCCGGTGATGGCGAACTATGCCGATTATGGCTTCAAAGGCGTTGCCGCCAAGCCCTACACCCCAAACGAGCTACGAAACGCCCTGGCGCAGGTCTTGAACGGCAGTGGCGTGACGGCGCGGATGAGTGGATGAGACGGGAATGTTTTCTATCGGCCCCGCAGTTGCGGCTGGGCGTCACAACCAACCAGTGGAACCAGTCACATGATGCACAAAGCACTGCTCGCCGTCCTGATCCTCGTCGGCCTGGCTGCGTATGGCGCTGACCCAGGCCACACCACGAACTCGTTTGCGGATGCCGCCAAGAAGGCCGCAGCCGTTACGGCCGGCGGGACCGGAACCACGCGCTTCTACGGACGGGATGGTGCGCCTGCAGGGCGGACCGACACCAACCAGAAAACGACCCGCTTTTATGACCGTGACGGAGCCGCCGCCGGCCGGGCTGACCGGAGCAGCAACACGGTCCGGTTTTACGGCCGGGACGGCTCACCCGACGGCCGGGCCGAGGTCAGTGGCAAAACCATCCGTTACTACAACAAGAACGGGGCGGCGATGGGGAGGGCCGACGTCAGCGGCACAACAACGCGGTTCTATGACGCGGACGGAGCGCCTGCTGGGCGCGCCGATGCCAGCGGCAAGACCGTGAGGTTCTATGGCAAGGATGGCGCGGCGGCTGGACGGGCTGATCGGTAGGGTTTCGCCCCACAGATGGCAATGCGCCGTTCATTGTTGTCACAGGCGGCCATGATGGCAACCATGACCTTGCGCAATAAACCACGCCAGTAGGGGTCAGAGTGAGTCAATGACGCTCAAGACTGTGCTTGAAATGGTGGGCGGTACAGGGTTCGAACCTGTGACCTGCTCGGTGTAAGCGAGCCGCTCTAACCAACTGAGCTAACCGCCCGTGGCACCCGCTGGCCGGCTGCTGGCCAAGACACGTCTGGAACGGGAAAACCGCCGGTACTATACCCCGCCCCGGAGCAGGTGCCGGAGGCGTCCCGAGTTTTCTTTGCGCGCTTGGCACGCTCGGCGGGAGAATACTCTTATTGGGGCCACCCTTTTGAAAAAGGGGGTTCCCAATCGGAAATAAGGTCATGCACCCGCGCCGGACGCGGGCGGCCGGGGATGATTGAGCCGGTCCCGGCACCGCTGGAGATGGTCCACCAGGTTGTCGCGGCATTTCATCACATGATTGCGCATGGTGTCGAGAATGCGGCGGAGGCGCGGTTTTTCCTGGGTAAGCTGGGCCAGTTGACCGATGGCGGTATTGAGCTGGGCCAGGCTGCGTTTGGCCAGCGCCACACTGGCGGACGGTTGCTGGTAGGTGCCGTCGCCAATGCTGTAGGCCAGGTTGGCCAAGGCGCGACCGAGGTGAAACAAGGCGCGCAAACCGTGGGCGCGGGCATCGGGCGGCAGAATGGCGGCATAGACATTGCACCAGCCAATGGTAGCCTGGCGCAGATTGATGAATACCGGTTCGACCTCGTAATAAAGTTCATCGCCCGGCTGCAGCGGCCGGTTGTCGTCGACCATGCCGTCTTCCTCGTCCCCCTCCGCCGGATACTCCTCCTCCTCAGGCGAGAGCTCGGCTTGGCTGAATTCGCACTCGTAACGGCTTTTGCAGTTCTCGCAGTTGAACTCGCACTCCAGCATCTGACCGCGGAAGTCGCGGCTGATGCGCTTGGAGATGAGGTCGTGGGCGCCAGGCAAATCGCAAAAGCGCTTGAGCAGGCTGAAAAAGCGGGCGGCATACTCGTCGCTGTCGCGCAGATAGCGTTCCCAGTCGAACTCGTTCCATTGGCTGGTGTCGGGGTGTTCAGTCATAGGCCATAGAGTAGCCACACCAAAGCCAATATCAAACTACCGGCCCGACCGCAGCCGGAGGGGCGCATGTCAGTTCCGTAGGGCCGTTGGCACGCATGCGCGAACAGCGTGGTTACATGGGCCATCACGTTACCGGTTCCGGCCACCGCCGGAACCTTTTGAGTGGCGGTGGCTCGACACCGCTTTCATACTGTATTTTTGACCCAACCCGGCATAGCCGGAACTAAAACAACGACGCGTTATCTCCCGCAGAGGCGCAGAGGCGCGGAGAAAAATAGGTCAGGCATGATGGCACTATTTTGACTTGGCGGTTTCTCTGCGCCTCCGCGCCTCTGCGGGAAAATACAGTATGAAAGCGCCGTCAAGCCGGCGACACTCTAAAGCGCCAGCCCGGTTCCCGGCTGACGCGGTTTATACGCTCTCTTATGCCGCGTTAGAGGGAATCCCTACAAAACTGACCTGCGCCCCTGGCGGTCGGCTTGAATTGCCAGCGGCCGTGGGGCGGCCTACATTACCGTTCAGCTTTACGAAGACGATCAGCGGCACGGGAGAACGTTCATGGGCACGGCACAACAACCGCAAGAGCATATTGGCGTGGTGGGACTGGGCTATGTCGGCTTGCCGTTGGCGGTGGCCTTTGGCCAGCTCGGCCCGGTGGTCGGGTTTGACATCAACGAGCGGCGGTTGCGCGATCTCCGCAACGGCATTGATGCCACCAACGAGGCGGATGCGGAGAAATTCCGCAAGGCGCAGATCCACTACACCAGCGATCCGGAAGAACTGAAAAAATGCACCTTCATCGTCGTCGCCGTGCCGACGCCGGTGGACCAGGCCCGGCAGCCGGACTTGGAACCGTTGCGCGGCTCCTCGACCACGGTGGGCAAAATCTTGCAGCCCGGCATGGTGGTGGTGTATGAGAGCACGGTCTATCCCGGCGTCACCGAGGATTATTGCCTGCCCATTCTGGAGCAGGAATCGGGTTTGAAACTGGGCCAGTTTGGCCTGGGGTATTCGCCCGAGCGCATCAATCCCGGCGACCACGAGCACACCCTGAGCACCGTCATCAAGATCGTCTCCGGCCATGACGCCCCGACCCTGGCCCGGGTCGCCGCCGTCTACCGGCAGGTGGTCAAGGCCGGCGTCCATGAGGCGCCCAACATCAAGACCGCCGAGGCGGCCAAGGTCATCGAAAACATCCAGCGCGACCTCAATATCGCCCTGATGAACGAATTATCGCGGATTTTCGCCCGGGTCGGCATCAACACCGACGATGTGCTCGCCGCCGCCGGCACCAAGTGGAATTTCCACAAGTACCATCCCGGCCTGGTCGGGGGGCACTGCATCGGCGTCGACCCGTATTACATGACCTATCTGGCCATGCACCTGGACATGCACCCCCGGGTGATCCTGGCCGGCCGCGAGACCAATGACGGCATGGGCCGCTATGTCGGCGGCATGGTGGCGCGCGAGTTGTCGCGCCTGGGCAAGCCGTTGCGCAAGGCCAAAGTGGTCCTGTTCGGCCTCACCTTCAAGGAAGATGTGCCCGACTACCGCAACAGCCGCGCCGAAGACGTCATCGCCTACCTCAAGGAATTCGGCTGCGAAGTGCTCGGCTGCGAGCCCATGCTGTCCGATGAACTGGTCCGCAAGGAGTTCAAGGTCGAGCCGGTGAAGATGGATAACCTGCCGGCGGCGTTCGATGCGGCCCTGGTCATCAACCGGCATAAGCTGTTCAAGGACGCCCTCACCCTGGATGAGCTGGGCAAGCACATGTCCCCGCCGTTGCTGGTGGACATCAAAAACTTGTTCGACCGGAACGCGGCCAAGGCCAAGGGATTCAATTACCTGAGTCTGTAACAGCCCCCAGCCAGGGTGACACCGTTTGGAAGTGCGGCAAGGCCTTTTGCCGCTTTTCAATGCACGAGTTGCGGAGCTGAGATGACGCCAACCGTCCGCCCGAGGACGGGCGCGCTCCCGGTCGTGAAAACACGTCGTCGTTTTAACGCCTTTGGTGATTTATCCGCGATCTCGGGCGCATGTCAGTTCCGTAGGGCCGTTGCGTTGGCACGCATGCGCGAACAGCGTGGTTACATTGGCCATCAAGTTACCGGTTCCGGCCGCCGCCGGAACCTTTTGAGTGGCGGTGGCTCGACACCGCTTTCATACTGTATTTTTGCCATAATACGTTAAAATACAGTATTAAAGCGCCGTCAAACCGGCGCCAGCTTCAGAGTCAGGCGCTCCGGCCGGCCGGCAGGGAGACGGGCCAGGGTCACGGTGGCCGGAGCGGTCTGCCGGGCGCCGGCGACCGTCCCGCCGGCCAGGTGCCGGAGGGGCCGCGGCAGGTGCAGGTCCACGGCCTGCGCGATGGCCGACCGCAGCGTCACCTCCACGGTGTTTCGCCGCCAAGCCAGGTCGACGGTCACGCCGCCGCGCGTCTGCAATCCGCGCACCGCGCCAGTGGTCCACCCCGCCGGCAATCCCGGCAACAGCCGCAGCGCCACCGGCTGGCCGTCCAGCGCCGGCCGCGAGAATAGCAGCATCTCCAACACGGCCGAGGTGAAGCCAAAATTCGCATCGATCTGGAACACCGCCTGCCCCGGTCCCCAGTGCATGCACAGTCCCTGACCGCGCCAATCGTTGTGATAGGTGAATAGGTTCGGTCCGGTGGCGGCGCGCAGCAACAGCTCCAGGCAGCGCAGGGCCAGGTCGCCGTCGCCCAGCCGCGCCGCGGCGTTGGCAAGCTGGGCGTAGCTCCAGCCAGTCTGCGCCTCCTGGCCGACGCACAGCCGCCGGCGCAGCGCCTCACGGCAGGCGGCCGTCAGCACCGGTGCGGTCTCCGCCATAATCTCCCAGCCGGGAAAGATCGGATAGAGGTGCGACAAATGCCGGTGCTCGTAGTGGTCGTTCAGCCCCGGCCACAACCATTCCTTCATCGCCCCGTCCGCGTTGACCTCGTAAGCCGGCAGCCGGGCCAGCAGCGTCCGCCAGCGCGGCAACTTGTCCGCCTCGATGCCCAGCCGCTCGCAGGCGGCGCACAAATTGGACAGCAGTTCCCGGCAAATGGCCACGTCCATGGTGGCATTGACCGTCACCAGGCTGCCTTGCCCGTTCGCCGGCACGTTCTCGGGCGACAACGACGGACTGAACACAACCCGGCCATCCGCCCCCTCCACGCAAAAATCTTCATAGAACAGCGCCGCTTCCTTCATGAACGGCACGGCGCGCCGGCGCAGGAACGCCTCGTCGCCGGTGAACAAGTAATAGTCATAAAAGAGCTGGGCCAGCCAGCCGGCGCCGCCGGTCCAGTTTGCCCACAAGCCGTCAAACGCCCGGCCGTCGGTGGTGGTGGCGTGGCAGAACAGCGCGCCCCGGCAGCCGAACAGCTTGCGGGCATTCTCGCGGGCGGCGGGCAGCTGCGCCTCGTAATAGTCGAAATAGGGTCCGCACAAGGTCGCCAGCGCGCCCGGCAAGGCCGCCCACAAGTTCATCTGCACATTGATATTGCAATGGTAATCGGCGGACCACGGCGGCGTCCACGTCCCACTCCACAACCCTTGCAGATTGGGCGGCAGCCCGGTCTCGGCACAACTGCAGACCAGCAGGTACCGGCCGTAATCGAACATCCGCTGGACCAGCGCCGCTGACGGCCGGCCGGCGACCGCGTCCAGCAGCAGATGTTCGTTGCTGGCCGTCCGCCCAGTTTCGGCGCCGCCCAGTTCAAGCGACACACGGCGGAACAAGGCCCCGTGGACGCGGGCCTGGCGCCGGCGCAACACTTCCCAGCCCGGCAAGGCCACCAATTCCTGCCGTAACCGCGCCAAGGCGGCGGCCGCCGGTTCACTGGCGAACACTCCCGTCAGCGCCAGCACCTCGTCGGCGTTCTCCACCACGATCGTGTCACCCTCGCGCCGCCAGGAACCGCCAACCGTCCGAACCTGCGCCGCGGCACCAAACTGGCCGCCGCCCAGATCGTACGTCCCCGTCAGTTCCAGCCCTTCCCCCGCGCCGCCGACAGTGAAGGCAACCGGCGGCTGATCCGGCGGCCGCGCCGCGCCGCTGCCCATGGTTTCGGCCGCTTCCAGGCCGCACGGTGCCAGCCGCAACCGCAGCGTTACCGCCCCGGCCTGCGAACTCCGCACCCGCAAGGCGACAACACCGTCGGGGCGGGACACCAGCAACTCGCGAGTGTAGCGCACCGCGCCGTCACGCCAGCGCACGGTGACCACGCCGGTGGCGAAGTCCACCTCGCGCCGGTACGCCTGATACGGATGGCGCGCCGGCGTCTCCAAGCGCCATTCCGCGGCGGGATGGAACGGCGCGATCGGCTGCTGGCCATAGCCCCGTTCCCGCAGCCAGCGGTTCAGCACCTGGGCGGCCAGGTCGCAACGCCCTTCGGCCAGCCGCTGCCGCGTCTCGGCCAAATGCCCGGCCACGTCGGGCAGTTCCGGCCGGAACGACGGCAGAAACAGCGCCTCATGGTTGAGCACGATGGTCTCATGGCAGATGCTGCCGAAAACCAGGGCGCCAACCCGGCCGTTGCCAGCCGGGAACGCATCTTCCCAACGGGTGGCGGGCTGCAAGCAGAACATGCGGGAATTTGGCACGAAACCGAACCTCTTTTCCCCGTTTAAGATCTCACACGAAGGCACGAAGACACGAAGGATTATAAAGTTATCGAGAAGCTATGGATCAGAGATGCGGTTGCCCGCAGTGCCCCATTTCTGATTTCTTCGTGACTTCGTGTCTTCGTGTGAGATCTTAGCTTGATTGCGGCTATGCTGCTCTGTGTCCTCTGTGGTAAAGCGGGTATCGTTCCGGAATGACCACCAGCGGACCGGGTTAGGCAAAGAGGAACCGGCTGCCGCCGAGACGGCGTTTGACCTCGTCGAGGACGCGTTTTTCATCCGCCGCCCCCTGGGAGACAAAGGTGGCGCTGAAGCGCACGAAATGGCCGACATCATCCCACGGCACGGTGCTGATCTGTTTTTCGGCAATCAGCCACTGGCTGAACGCTTCGGCGTTCGCGAACGTCTTGCCGTCGGCTGTCCCGGTGGGGATCTCCACGTACAGATAGAAGGAGCCCTCGGGCATGCGGGCATCGAAACCCAGGCCGCGCAGCGTCTCGACCAGGGCCGCCAGCCGCCGGCTGTATTTTTCGCTGATCTTGGACGTGATCGCGGCCTGGTTCGCCAGGCCCGCCATGGCCGCCTTTTGGATGGCGATGAACTGGCCGCTGTCAGCGTTATCCTTGACGGTGGCAAATGCCTTTACCGCCAACGCGTTACCGCACACCCAACCCAGCCGCCAGCCGGTCATATTGAACCCCTTGGACATGCTGTGCAATTCCACCGCCACCTCTTGGCCGCCGGGGCGCGACAGAATGCTCAGCGGCCGGCCCTTGAAATTGAGCGGGGCATAGGCAGCGTCAAAGACAATCAGCGCCCCAACCGCCTTGGCAAAGGCGATGGCCTGGTCCAGAAACGCGGGAGTGGCGGAGGCACCGGTGGGGTTGTTGGGATAATTGAGATAGAGCAGCTTGATCCGCGTCCGCACCGCCGCCGGAATGCTCGCCAAGTCCGGCAGAAACCCGTTGGCCTTGGTCAACGGTAAGTTCAGCACCTCGCCCCCCAGATACTTGCTCCAGGTGCCGAGCACCGGATAGCCGGGCACGGTCATCACGGTCACGTCGCCGGGATTGACGAAGCACGCCGGCAGCAGGGCCAGCGCCGACTTGCTGCCGATGGAGTGGCAGATCTCCGTCTCCGGATCAAGCGTCACGCCATAGAGTTCGCTCATGTAGCGGGCCACTGCGGCGCGGAACGACGGAATGCCGTTGTCGGCATAGATCCGGTTCTCCCACACCCCCGCCTCGGCGGCCAGCGTGGACACCACTTCGGGGAAGGCCGCCTCGTCCGGCTCGCCCACGCCCATGTCGATCAGTTCGATTTCGGGATGCGCCTGTTTGGCCGCCGCCTTGGCGCGCTTGATCTTTTCAAACTTGTAGATCGTCGTGTCCTTGCCGAAGCGGTTGCCGCCGATCCGCGCCGCGAGGCGTTCCTGAAGATACGATTCCGTCATGGGGTATCCCGAAAATGGGGTTTCGATTTTAGACTGAAAGACGTAATATCCATCGCCGATCCGGTTTGGCAACGGCGCCCGGGGGTTATGATATTATCGTCGGGCGATGTTGGGAATCCCCTTTTGAGGAAAGGCGGTTCCCAAACCCTCTGTCAAACCTGTTTGTGCCTTTTTGCGGATTCCGCAGGCAGCCCCGGCAATCCCTGGCGTAGTCGGTCGCGCGAGACTGCCTGCGGAATCCGCAAAATTGAACCCGCCGCTTGCCAGGGTCGTCCCCTCTTGGGAACACCGAGCCCCAGCTCGGCGTGTTGCATTCCGTGTTGCTCCCCCCCATGTGCCACCGGCCGTGGAGTGCGGTACGCCCCAAACGGTGCATCATTCTCCGTCCGCAGACGGGCGGTTCCCAATAATCCCCGTCATGGATGGGGGGGGGGCGTCCTCCCCGTCCTCATGGTCCTCATTGACTTTGCTTGTCCTCAATGTCCTCGCCCCCCCCCGTTCCCGCCCAGTGGCCATAGCCGCCGAGGACAGAGAGGACGGGGAAAAACAGGAGGACATTGAGGACCAAGAGGACGCGGCTACAAATGGTCGTAACACAATAAAACGCACTCCCCGTGCGTTGCTTACAAATATAAGCAACACATATTGGGAGGACGCCCATGCTCCACCCCGTCCTTGTGCCGGAGGTTTATCGCCCGCGCCATTCCACGCCGTCGCCCTTGCGCGGCCTGCTGGAACGCTTCTTCCCGCAGTTCCGCGCTGACTATGCCGCGCACTATGCGGAACGTTACGGCCCGTGGCGCCCGGTCATTGACCAGACCGTCCACGACTATCTGGCCTGCGGCGACCTCCAACACGGCTTCAGTCGCGTCCGCTGCCCCCGTTGCCGCCATGAATTCTTCGTCGCCTTCTCCTGCCGGCGCCGCTGCCTCTGCCCGTCTTGTCACCAAAAACGCGCACTGATGACCAGCGCGCGCATCGCGGAAACCGTCTGTGCTCCCGTGCCCCACCGCCAGTTTGTCTTCACCATCCCCAGGAACCTCCGCGGCTACTTCCGGCGCCACCGGGAACTCCTGCGCGAACTCCCCCGTCTCGCCTGGGAAACCGTCCGCGAGGTCTACGGCGAATACGCCGGCCCGGCCGCCGTTCCCGGCATGGTCACCTTCCTGCAAACCTTTGGCGAACTCGTCAACTGGCACCCGCACGTCCACGCCCTTGTCACCGACGGCGTCTTTCTGCCGCCGGCCTTACCCGAGGATGGGCACCCTCCGGCGGACGCCGCCTTCCTGCCCCTGCCCGAGTGCCCGACCGGCGCCTTCCACCTGCTCTGGCGGGAACGCATCTTCGCACTTCTCGTCGAACGGGGCTGCATCACCCGGCGCGTCGTCCATATCATGCGCTCCTGGAAACACAGCGGCTTCAGCGTCGACCGCAGCGTCCGCGTCCATGGCGCCGACTCCGCCGCCATCGAACGCCTGGTCCAATACATGAGCCGCTGCCCCTTCAGCCTGGAACGCTTCGTCAACATCAGCCCCGATGGCCATGTTTTCTACCGCACCGAGAACGCCGAATGCCACCCTTTTGCCTATGAAAATGAGGACGGAGAAACGCCGCATGCCGTCAAGCGCAATTTTCAACATTTCAAACCGCTGGATTTCATTGCCGATCTCACCCAGCACATTCCCCAACCCGGTGAACACCTGATCCGCCACTACGGCTGGTACGCCAACAAAACCCGCGGCCTCCGGGAGAAAAAAGCTGCCGGTGCCGCGCCCGTCGGCGAGGCTGTTGCGTTGGTGGCGCCACCAGCCGCCGCGAACCGGAAAAAACTCCGCTGGGCCGCGCTCATCAAGCGCATTTATGATGCCGACCCGCTCATCTGCCCCAAATGCGGCGGCAAAATGAAGCTCATCGCCGCCCTCAATCCCCGCACCAACGGCGCCACCATCGAGGCCATCCTGCGCCATGCCGGCCTCTGGCGCGACGTCCCGGCCCGCGCGCCGCCGCCCACTCACCGGGACGCGGCGGGCGCGGATCAATACCGGCCAGCATCCCACCCCTATCCGCTTGGCCAGCCCGAACTCTTCTACATCGCGGACGGCGACGGCCAGGGGTTCCGGGACGACGACAGCCAGCAGGCGTTCCCGGATTACGATTGACAGGCTTGCCATCCGGATTCCGGCATGCTAAAGTTCCCGCATATGCGGATAACCGTGCGGGAATCGTAGCCTAACGTCTGAAAGCGGACAAAACCATGCCAAACCTCACCCAAACCGCCTCGCGGGCCGAAGGTAACACCGGCAACGCCCCGGCCGGCTGGTTGACACCCGCGAACGCGCCGATTTTGGCGCGGTTTTTCCCGGTTTCCCCCCCGTATTCCCCCCGCCCGACCCAATCCCTGAAATCAAAATTCCTATCAGTTGTGTTTTTGCTCCAATGCACGTCAGGGCTTGCGTTGGCGGATTATACGCTGCCGCTGGATAATTTAAAAGAATTAAGTCCGCAGTCTTGCAGTGATGTTGTTTTTGGGTTTGCTATAGTTGAGCCGCTTGACGGAGTGTCTGCGATAAAACTTTATGGCAGAGAGTTTAAACCGTTATATTTACGTTGCGGCAATAAACTTAATCAGGAACAAGGAACCATTGAATTTAAATTCAGGCCGTCTTCCGAGTTTAAATCCCCTGATAAAGTATCCATTTCCTCATTTTTTTATTCCGGCAGTGGCAGTGGCAGTATAAAAATAGGCATAAACCACGGGCGCGACATTTGCTATCCGGTTTTCTATCTCAGTGATACGCCATCCGGTAAAGATAATTATGGCATTTATCAACCATTTGAATTGGAAAAAGGCAAATGGCACACCATTACCGCCTGTTGGAATCCAACGGAAATGTTTTTGATGATAGACGGGAAGCTGGTGCAAAAGCTGGACAAAAGATTTCCACTTTCATTCGGAGGAGATTTTGTTCTGGGCGGCAATCCGGATAATTCATTATCCGGTCATATCAGCGATTTAAAAATAGAAAATAATTGTCGCAAGCTGTTGTCTGGATACTCTTTTTCTCTTCGCACTGACCGTCATAATCCTTTATATCGCTGCGGAGAGCTGGCAACATTCAACGCGGTTGCCTTAAAAGACATGCAGCCTCTCAAAGATGGCGAAGTTGAATTTATTTTCACCAATGACGGCTTGAATAAAATATCCCGTAAAACGGTATTGCTCGCACAAAATGATCCGGTTATAAAAATGACGATGAATGAGCCAGGCTTTATCCGTTGTCGGGCTATCGTAAAAAAAGGGGGGCAACAAATCAATGAAATGACTGTAGCTGCCGGTTTTGATGTAGAAAAAATTCTGCCTGGGCAGGTTAAGCCAACGGACTTTGATCAATTTTGGGCAGAGGGATTAAAACGGCTTGAGTCCATTCCTGAAGATGCCAGAATAACCCCGGCCGATGACCTCAGCAGTGACGAACTGGAAGTTTTCCGGATAAGTTTTGCCAATGTCGATAATACCCGCATATATGGTTTCATGTCCATTCCCCGTCAGGCGGCGAAACCGTTACCCGCGGTGGTTGTCATCCCTGGTGCCGGCATCGGCGTTAATGACCCTCGCCCCTATTTCAACAATCGAACCATTACAATGTTTCTCAATGTCCATGCTTATGAGGCTATTCCGGACACCAAAGCACTGGAAAAAGTCTATGCGGAGGCATATCGCGGTACTGACTATTGCGATCTTGGCGTTGAAAATGCGGAAAAATATTACTTCCGTCGTACTTTTATTGGTTTTTACCGTGCCATTGAATGGCTGGCGCGTCATCCCGATTTCGACAAGAAAAACCTGGGGATTACCGGAAGCAGCCAGGGCGGCGGATCTTCTCTGGTAATGGCCGGACTTAATCCACGTATCAGTTATGTCGTGGCTAATATTCCCGGTCTTTGTGATCTTGGCAGTCAAGTAAAAGGCCGCATGCCTGGCTGGCCGCTTCTGTCGGTGAAGTTCCCAAACCGGAGTGATGTATTGAAAACTGGCAGCTATTATGATGCTTCATCTTTTGCTCGGCAAATAAAGTGTCCTGCGGTAGTCATTGCCGGTTATATTGATCCGATCTGCAGTCCAAGTTCCATTTATGCCATGTTCAATTCGATTCCGTCGTCTGACAAAAGGATTATCGGCGAACCGGATATGGCGCATGGATGGCCGCTGTCTTATAATCGCGAATGCCAGAAAATGATTGATGAATTGACCCGAAGCAAATAATCACCGTTCCCATATTTATTAATGACCTCAAAATATGACTGAACATTATGTTGCGAAAAAATTGGAGTTATTCCCCCCGCCCGACCCAATCCCTGAAATCAAAATTCCTATCAGTTTACTCGAAATATTCTTCGCATACCTCTTCCAGACAATATTTGCCTCTTCTGAAAGGTTCCCGGTCAATCCACATTCCGTTTGTGAAATCAGGCACCGGTACCGGCATGCTGCCCAATGCAATTGATTCCTCTGAAAGGCAGGTAATTGCCATCCAAGCGGCTGTATCATAAACATCAATAGGCGATTTTACATCATTGATCGCACTTTTAGCAAAAGCTGACAGCACTAAAAAATCCATGCCCCCGTGACCGCCTTCATGAATACCGTCTTTAGCATACTGTTTCCATAACGGGTGTTCAAATTTATCCCTGTATGGTTCAAAAGACTCCCAGCTATGCTGATGGCTTTCGTCCTGGATATATATCTGGTCTTTATCCTCCATATAAATTCCCTTGGTGCCTTGAACACGGTAGTTCCTTGAATAAGGTCTGGGCAGCGTACAATCGTGAATCAGCAATATTGTTTCACCATGGGCACATTTTATCATTGTTGTGACAATATCACCCTGAGCAAAATTGAAGGTTGAAAGATCATACCCTTTCGGCAGGTTATCTAAAATGCCTTCATGCAAGCCTCTTGCTTTGCTGGCCATGGATGTTAAAGACACGAAGCGGTTACCCCTGTTGATGTTTAACAGCTTGGCAATAGGCCCCAACTGGTGAGTTGGGTACAAATCGCCGTTTCTGTTCATAAAATTGAATAGTCTTCCGTGACGTGTTTCTCTTCCATATGTTATTTCATCACGCAAATCGTGCTGATACCCACCCTGAGCATGTATAATTTCGCCAAAAAGCCCTTGCCTTTTCATGTTGAACAAAGCTAACTCATTTCTGTCATAACAGCAGTTTTCAAGCAGCATGCAGAATTTCCCCGTCTCTTCGGAAACGCGTACCATCTGCCAGCACTCTTCAATCGAAGCTGCCCCTCCAACCTCAAATGCAACATGCTTTCCCGCCCGCATAGCATCAATTGCAACTCTGCTGTGCGTTATCCATGTTGTGCAGCACAGTATTGCCGAAATATCGTCTCTTTTCAAGAGTTCTCTGTAATCGAGATACATCTCGGGTGTATAACCCGCTTTCTCTTGAACTATTTTTACACCGTTTTGTGCCCGGTCCTCATACTTGTCACAAACTGCTGTAACCTTTACGCCTTCAACAGAAAGCATTTCGGCAAGCATACCGCTGCCCCTTCCGCTTATGCCGATAACTCCGAAATTGGTTAATCCTTCTTGCATGACTGCCCTCCAAAATATTTTTGTTAAATGATTAGGATAATTATATATGATTCATCGTCAAAAAGGCAAGCTTTGAGCATGACATCATTTAAACATTTTTCTGAATACAGGTTGAAATTTTAGAATATACAGCCTTATAATTTATTCCCCCCGCCCGACCTAATCCCTAAAATCAAAATTCCTATCAGTTCAATCCGATTCACTCGGAACGAGCGACTGGGGCGGTAATGAGGTAAAGGGCGTTGTCGCCGATTTTCATCGGCCGCCTGACACTTTTAAGGATCCCCAGGCTTTGATTGTCCCACAAGCTCCTGACCTCGCACGCAGCCGGGAGGTTCAGCGTCTTAACGCCATCTGTCGAGGCGTGAACGGCGATTAAGCTTTTTGCGAAAAACATGACGTCGCCATCCGTGCTGTAAACGTGAAGCCGTTTGTATTGGGCGAGATTACGGAACAGTTCCGGTGGAAACAGCCCCATGGAGCCGAGATAAACGCTTTGCCAGGAACCGTGGTCCTGGAATGCCATGCCGATTTTTCCCGCGCCATCGCCGACATAGTGTCCCAGGGGTTCCGCTTTGGGATCGGTGATGTAAAACATGGGAAACGCCGTCATGCGATGATCGGCCTCGTCACTGCCCATATACCCCGCCAGGTTTCGGGTAATGGGATGTTGATCAAGCAGTTTTACCGTCCACGGGAGATGGTCATCCTGCCGTACCGTCATGCCGATTGTCTGTTCGACCTGCGTCACGGCCAACTGATGACTGCCGACATATCCCGCCGCCGGGCCAAAAACCAGGAGATTGCCACGCTGTTTCAAGCGGTCAATTGCCGCCCGTTCCTGATCCGTCAGGCCGTAGGCAAGGGGGAAGATGAACACCGTGTAGCGGTCGCTGACAGCCGGCAAATCACTCAGCCGGTAAAGATCGATGGGAACCCCCGCCTGCGACAGCGCGGCGCGCAGGTAATTCACCAAAAAATAGATGCGCGTGCAATATCCCTGGCTGGCCATCGTGTGATAACTGTAGTCGCCGATAAAGACCGCCATTTTCGCCACCGACGCCCGGTCATGGGCCATGGCGCGTTCAAATACCCGGTGAATGTCGCCCAACGTATCCGCGATAATGGGTTGGGTAAACCATCCCTGCCCCATGTCCAGTGTCCAGGCTCCCTGTCCGCCGCAGATCTGCCGGGCGTATTCACGCTGCAGCACGGAAATGCTCTTGCGCGGCGTTTCAAACACCTGGTTATCCTTATAGCTTCGGCAGACCGTCGGAAAAACCCGGTGATCCACTTCCGTCAACTCGATCTTATTGTGCAGGCGATAGCTGTCGGGGAGATGCGGCGTGATGCCGCTTTGGCCGATCTCACGGGCTTCGTAATGCGGGCCAACGGTAATGTCCAGGCCGGTGCCGTTGACGACCAGATCGTGGCCGAGGTCGCGCACCATGTCTTGAAAATAGGCAGAGGTGATGACTTTTCGCGGCGCCGCCGCCTTCACCGCCATTCCCAGTTCATTCAGCAGTTCTCCGACCACCCGGCCGAAACAAATATTGTAGTCAATCACCGGCCTCTCAGTCCTGGGGTCAAGCAAGTATTTGACCCCGACGTTTTCCTGTGGATTGTCGCTGTACTTGGGGGCACGCTGCCCCACGGCGGGAATGGCCGCCGTGTCCAACGTCACCGATGGCTGGTTCCAAGCCTCCCGCAACGCCTGGTCACTATGATACTTTGACCGCAGGAAGGCGCGAAAATAGGCGTGCATCGGCGAGCTGTAATCGAGCAGCCGCGGCGCCCCCTGGTTCTTCTGCCCGACAATGCCATCCTCGGCGCCGGTCACCGGCCAGCCCCACTGCTCGTCATGGCCCCAATCCAAATGATAACCAACAACCGCTTTGCCATACGGTTGCGATTCGATATGCCGACGCAATGCCGTGAGGTAATTCTTGATGTCCCGGCGGTAGGCATTGGAAGCCGGCGAAGGGAAATAGGTGGTGTTGGCTTTGCCACCTTGATTGATCAGCCAGAGGTTGTCCGCGTACAGGGCCTGATGCGCGTTGCCCAGCACGCCGTCACGCATCGGCCCCCATAACCGGGAATAGCCGTATTCATCAAAAATCGACAGCGACCAGCCCATTGAATCGGCGACCACCTCGTCTGGATGGGCATCGCCCCACCAGCGGGGGGGGTAAAGCCCGCCGATCTTAAAGAAAATTTGGGCGTTGGGATTCTGTTTCAGGGCCGCATAGATCGCCTCATCAACGCCAGCGAAATCATACTGTCCCGGCCCGATCCATTGCCCGCCCATCCCCGGCCCGCCCCTGGTATTTTCCACGCGGATCACCGACAACCCGCGTTTGCCCAGTTCGCCATAAACGTCGAATTTTCCCAGCGTGTGGATGGACGCGCAAAGCATTGGCGGTACCGGTTGACCACCAATCAGCAACACCATTCCACCATTGATTTTTTTCACCTCGGCGTCCGCACACTTCCGGGTCGCCAGGGCGGCGTTCAAAATCGCGCGATCATACTCCGACACGGAAAACACTTCCCGCGGCTTGCTCAGAAGCCGGTCATTCTCCATTTTTTGGATGTAGTTGGTGAACAGGGTGTCCAAAGGCGGGGAGGTGGCGATCGTCCGGAGCGAAATCGTCTTCCATTTCCGATATTTCGCCACCTGGAACCCGCCGATCTCGGCGAGATCCGAATGATACAAATCCAGCCGCACGGTGACGGCCCTTTCCGGTACGGCAAAACGGTAGACGAGCTGGTCACCCTGCTCGCTCACCGGCAGCAAAGCGGCTTTTTCACTCGCTTGTTCCAGACGATCCACCCAGGACATCTGGATGCCGAAGCCACGGGTGTCGGGACGGTCAACCCGTGCCGTCAACTCGTAGCCGTAGCCGGGAACCAGCATGTCCAGATCGAGAAACGCCGCCGCGCTATCCAGTGTTCGGGAATAAAACGGCAGGCTCGCGGGTTTGGGCTCCGCCGTCCCCAACTCCTCCACGCAGACATGATCAAGCCGAACCAGCTGGCGGCCCTTGCGGAAGCCAAACTGAAGCTTGATCGCCGCCACCCCAGGCGCCGTCTTCAAGCAGTGCCGGGTGATTTTCCATTCCCCAAGGGTTTGCGGGGTTTTGAACGTTCCCCCATATTCACTGATGACGCTGACCCCGTCGTTAAACGCATAAACCGTCGGGGTCGCCACCGGATTGCCGCGGCCGTCGAGCTGGCTGACGGTCAGGGCATATTCCGCAAAGGGCCCCACCTGGAGCGTCTGGAGGTCGGCGCTGATGCTGACATAAACGCCCGCTGAAACCGGAACCGTTTGGGATAGCGTGAACTGGCCGGACGTGTCGGGTTTGTTGATCTCCAAGCAAGTCGGCCTGGCGGTTCCGCCCGAAACGAGCTGGGCACGCGCCGCCGTTAAATCCGCCCGGCAGCTCCATTTCGCCAAGCTTCCTTGGGGAAAATCTTCTTCCCACCGCACGGCGGCGGCAGATCCGGCGGCCAGCGTGACCGCCGCCGCAAGGCCGGCCCGGAATCTCCATGTCGAAAGGGTTGCAAGTCGCGTCATCTCACTATCCTTTAATATCCTTAGCCTGGTTTATTCATGACCATCATGAATCATTCAGGCTAGGGGGTGGAGTCATCCCAGATGGGGTAATAGGCGGGCGGTTGCGAACAGTACGGCAAGACCACTTGCCGGGAAAAATACGCCTTGTCCTTGGGCTCCACATGGCCGTCGGCCAAGAGGGCGATCGACTTCTTTTGGGATCCCAACCGCACAAACCAGTTCGGATCCGGCAGGGGATTGATGGAGTACCCCTGCATCCGGACCGCCGCCCCCCAAATGAAAATGCTTTCGGCAACCAGGAAAAAATTCGCCGGTTCGGGCACCTTGCCGAACGGTTGCGCCAAGCAGTACGAGTTCCAGTCGTCGCCCAAGCCGAACGAACGCATGCCGTAACTCTGCATGAAGATCAAATTGGCTCCGTCCCCCGGCGACATCTGGTCGAGTTCATTTTCCGTGTAGGTCGGATACACCGGGCTAAGCAGCACCGGCGGAATGATCGGAACGCCGCTGGCCGTCGTCGCCCGCGGCAGGTACTGGTTCATGATCAGGCAGGTATTCCAAAATCGGTTCCAGCCGTCATTACCTACGTTGACACTATCATACTTGGCCGGCAAATAGTCGTTATGATCCGCGCTGTACGTTGCCAGGCTCAAGCCGACCTGGCGCAAATTCGACAGGCTCACGGCGGCTTTGGCGGTGCCACGCGCCCGCGTCAGCGCCGGCAGCAGCATGCCACTCAGAATGGCGATGATCGCGATCACCACCAACAGCTCAATCAGGGTGAAGCGCCGCCGGCGCTTCAACCACAGGGCGTTGTCCGTGACACGTTTCATGGCATACCTTGTGCCGTTGTGGCTTTAACCATGCGGCGGCCGGCCGTCTACCCCCCCCCGGCGCGCCGCATGGAATCATGGCCCGGTGCTTTCTTCAAGCCCGTTTTTTCGCGGCGTTTCGCCGGCCCGGCAGCAGGCCTCCCAAGGCCAGCAGCAGCAGCAGGCTGGCCGGTTCGGGAACAACATTAACCACGATATTGTCGACAGTGATCGCCTGGCCGCCGAGACCGCTGTAATACAATCCGCGAAGGGCATCGGTGCTGCCGTTGTCGCCGGTCGTGTCTGCCCAGCTAAGCCCGGACTTGGTCCAGGAACTACTTCCATCTTGCACGTTGACCGCATAGGTGTGCGTGCCATAATCGGCGGCGATGTTAATGTGAGCCGTAGTCGCTATGGGCATGACATTACCTTTGGTGATACTGTAAAAGCTGCCGCCATCTTGATAAGTCCCCACCTGGTAGTTCGTCGCGTTATTGCCGGCAATAAAAATGCTGAACGAGCTCGGGTACTGACCGCCTGTCCCGTCCCGCCCGATGCACCAAATCTCGCTATAGGCAGAAAAATCGGAAAGTCTTACATCGAACTCGACCGTGACCTGACTGTTGTCAGGAACGCCTGAAAACGGCCGCCAGGCATACGGGGCAGCCTTGTCTGAATCCGGCAGGGTATGAAAATACATGCCTTTTTTTCCCTGGTCGTCCGCCTCCACGTACATTTGGCTCGTCGCGTTAAAGGACGTCCAGTCGTCCTGGCCTTGAACCGTCCCGTTCGTGTAGCCCTGGAAATCGGTGGCATAGATCGGGGCAGCCTCTGCCGACCCGCTGACGCCCAGTCCCAACACCACGCCGACGGCCAACCCTGTGATTACCTTCATTGCTGTGTCTCCTTGAAAAACGTTTATCCTGTTTTTAATCACACCTTACACCTCATTTACCACGTCACGCGCTGTTGCCTGTCGACGCACCTCCTTATCCCGGCATTTTTTGGGGCCGGCGGCCGCCCACGGTGTTCGCGACTTGACGAACCGCCGATCCCCCCGGCCGACTCCCGCCAGACAAATGACATCTGCATGTTCTCGCGCTGCCGGGGAATTTCCGGCTCACGCAACCGTCGGAAGAGCATGTCAAACGCCTGTTTTGCCAACGCCTCATCATGCCGGGCGATACTGGCCAGTGGCGGCGTTAAGCAACCGGCGAATTCACTATCATTAAAACCGACAACGGCCACCTCGTCCGGCACGGAATGCCCCTTTTCCCGCAAAAATCGCATTGCCATGGCGGCGCCTTCGTCGGTTCCGCACAGCAGGCAGTCAAAGGGAAATGGGCCAGGAAAATTCCGCTGGAGCGCCTGGTAAAAGAACTCCGCGAACCGATTCGTCGTGGGCAAGGGAAACGTGATCACCGCCCGGCGGGAGACTTTGATCCCCCGGGCCGCGAAACGCGACAAGAACGGCACCGCCTTGGCGTTCATGCTCAGCGCCGGGATCAAGACCGCCGGCCGGCGGCGGCCCGTGGCGATCAGGTAATCCGCCGCTTCGCTGATTCCCGTGCTCAAATCGCGGTGAATCATGTCGAATGGGGTTTCGAGCGCCGTCTGGCTGTGATCCACGGCCAGAACCACCGCGTCGAACTCCTCCAGGCAAGCCGTGATGTCGGGCCGGTTCAAATCGGGATCATACTGAATGACCACCCCCTCCACCTTCCGTTGTGCGAAATCCTTCAGGCTCTTGAGCACCACCTCGGGATCCATCAAATGATCGGTCACGTAACTGACGTATTGATGTTTTTTTTGGGCGTAAATGGCGATGTCGTCGGCGACGAGGGCGCCTTGATGCGGGCCACCCAACCACCAGAGTATGCCGATCGTGTTGGTCTTGCCACCCACCAGCCCTTTGGCCAGCGGATTGGCCACAAACCCCATCTCGGACACGGCCCGAAAAATTCGTTCCCGGGTTTCCGTTTTCACATGGGCGTTGCCGCTGAACGCCCGCGACACCGTCGCATGACACACCCCGGCGTGCTTGGCGACATCCACGATGGTGACATTTTTTTTCATTACGGCCCCCGTGCCTGGCGGGGTTGCGAACACGTTTTCATGAACACGTTTTCATTTGGCTATTGGCTATTATACACCGTCCTGGAAACAATGCAAGGCCGCCTGGGGGCGCATGTCATTATCCGTCGGGGATTTCCTTCGCCGGCATGAGCCGGTTGAATTTAGAAGGGAGCCGCCCGGCCTCGGGCGGACCTGGGGGCGTCCGTCGCGTCGCAACCCTGCGGAAGGCCAGGACAGGCAAGATTGCCTGTCTCACCTTAGCCTGAATTCTTCATGAGTGTAGCCAAGGGCTTGCAGCCCGCCCCATCGAGACGTGGCCGCTCGAAGAGCGCGATGCAATCGCTTTGCCACATTGAATGGCGTGTTTTTTCGCGCTCGGACATGAGGGGGCACACCCCCGTAATCGGGCACATCTTGCGAAAATACAGGGAACCGGTAACGTGCTGGTCAGAAGTTTGACGTGGCGGTGCTGAGCGATATTCCCCCCGCCCGACCCTATCAGAGGACCGTTTGGGGTCGACCGTTTGGGGTCGCGTCTACACTTTTAACCGTTTGGGGTCGCGTCTACACTTTTAATCTTAACTTAATATTATTCCTGGACTCAGGAAACCGTGCAACCTTGTCCGCCCGAGGCCGGGCGGCTCCCAAGCGTACACCATGACGACAAGAGCGTTGTGCCCTTTGCGGATTCAGCAGGCCGCTTTGGGCGACGGACACGGTTGGGGCACAGGGGCGGCCTGCGGAATCCGCAAAAAGATACAAAAGTTTTGGGAAGGGGCTTGGGGATCACCCTTTTCCAAAAGGGTGGCCCCAACATTCTCCGATAAATTTGTAAATAACGGCGCGGCATGATATTGGTTCAATAGGCAAGCCGTCCATGCAAACGGGTTGCGTGGAGGCGAGCGGCGGAGGCGATCATCATGAACACGGTCAAGGATCTGCTGGCGGCAAAGGGTTCCACGGTTTACACCATCGCCCCTGGCGCGTCGGTCTACGAGGCCTTGGTGCTGATGGCCGACAAGGAGATCGGCGCCCTGGCGGTGATGTCGGGCGAGCGCCTGGTGGGGGTCATTTCCGAACGCGATTATGCGCGCAAGGTGATTCTGCGGGGCAAGTTTTCCAAAAACACGCCGGTCAAGGAGATCATGTCCCCGGCGGAACCGACGGTGAAGCCCGCCCACACCAT
>CAITYL010000196.1 GCA_903896595.1 uncultured Lentisphaerota bacterium | reverse complement strand
GAACCCGTCATCGTCGGAGACGCGCATCATTGGTTTGGCGGACGGTGGCCCAATAAAAAGGGCGGAACTGGTGTGACGCCATCGCTGTCCGCCCGGGACGGGCGGCTCCCGGTCTTGAAATAACGCCGATATTAAAACGCCGCATTCCCCGGCGTGCGCGGGAACGGAATGACGTCGCGAATGTTGGCCAAACCGGTGCAGAACTGGACCAGCCGTTCAAACCCCAGGCCAAACCCGGCATGGGGCACGCTGCCGAAGCGCCGCAAGTCAAGGTACCAGGAATACAGCTCAGGATTGAGCCCGCAACCGCGCATCCGTGCCTCCAGCACATCGAGACGGTCCTCGCGCTGGCTGCCGCCAATGATCTCGCCGACCTCGGGCAGGAGCACGTCCATGGCCGCCACCGTGCGGCCGTCAGCGTTCTGGCGCATGTAAAACGCCTTGATCTCCCGCGGATAGTCGGTGACGATCACCGGACCTTTGGCCAGAACTTCCGTCAGATATTTTTCATGCTCGGCCTGCAAGTCGCAGCCCCACTGGACCGGGAACTCGAAGGTTTGACCGGAACTCCGCAACGCCGCCACCGCCTCGGTATAGGACATCCGCAGAAAGGGGGCCACCGCCAGTGTTTCGAGCCGGCCGATCAACGCCGGATCCAGTTGCTTTTGAAAGAACTCCAGGTCGCTGCGGCACCGGGCGAGCAGCTGCTGAAACAGATGGCGCAAGAACGCTTCGGCCAGGGCGGCGTCATCGGCCAGATCGGCAAAGGCGATTTCAGGCTCAATCATCCAAAACTCGGCCAGGTGCCGGCGGGTGTTGGAGTTTTCGGCGCGGAAAGTCGGGCCAAACGTATAAATGCGGCCCAAGGCACAGGCATGCGTCTCGCCATTGAGCTGGCCGCTGACCGTCAGATTGACCCGGCGCCCGAAAAAATCGGCGGCGTAGTCCACGGCGCCGTCGGGGCGGCGCGGCGGATTGCCGACATCCAGCGTGGTCACCTGAAACATGGCGCCGGCACCCTCGCAGTCGTTGCCGGTGATGATCGGCGTGTGGACGTAGAGGAAATCGTGCTCTTGAAAGAAGGAGTGGGTGGCCATGGCCAGGGTGTTGCGGATCCGGCTCATGGCGCCAAACGTATTGGTGCGCGGCCGCAAATGCCCGATCTCCCGCAGCACCTCAAACGACACCCGGCCTTTCTGCAATGGATAGGCGGTGGGCTCGCAAAATCCGAACACGGTGACGGAGGTCGCCCGCAGCTCAAGCAACTGCCCCGCGCCCGGCGACGGGGCCAGGACCCCCTCCACCGCCACCGAACTGCCGGGGAACAGCTTCAGCACCTCCGTCTGATAATTGGCCAGGGCCGTCTCAGCCACCACTTGCAGATTGGCCAGGCACGACCCGTCATTGAGTTCCAGGAAGGAGAAACCGCCCTTGGAGTCGCGCCGGGTCCGCACCCAGCCGGCCACCCGCGCCGCGCCCCCCCAGTCCCGGCGTTCCAATACCTTGCGAATCAGTTCGTATTGCATGTGCGCGTATGATTGCCTGTATTGATGTTGCCATTATCGGGACGGGGCAGGCGTGTGCGATACATGAGGCTGCTGGGGCTCCGCCTTGGGAACACTGCATGGCACCGCTATTTTGGGGATGCGACGGTAGAACCGGCACAGATCGCTTACCGCGCGAACCGCTTTCTCAATCTGCGTCATGTTCCAATGCCTCGATGTCCGCTTTGTCTTGATTGGAGTTTCTGGCCCGCTTGAGATCAATCAAGCTTTTCCTTGAGGCAACCTTGACCCGGCCAGCCTCGGAAGGAGTTTCAACGGCGTCCTCGATCATCTTCTGATGATCAACGGTGTTGGCAAGCAGAATATCAATCATCATTTCGTCTTCGCCACGAACCTTCAGAAAGCGATGGAGGGTCAGGTTGGTGTTGCGAAAGGTCCACGGTTCGGCCGTTTCCACATAGCCGAGACGGTCAAAGGCCATCCGGGCAAGGTCAAGGTCGTCAGGATGAACCAGGATATCGATGTCGCGGGTAAATCGTGGACGGCCATGGAACGCCACGGCAATGCCACCCACCACCGCATATCGTGCGCCAAGTTTGTTTAGATAGCCGATGAAGGAAAAAAATTCATCATACAGTTCCATGGCACGCCCCCCTGCCTTCGTTATCGCATCACTCTACAGGACAGCAAAGTGAATGGCAAGCAGCGACACGGTTTGGCATTCATTTACCGCCAAAGTACTTCGCGTAAATCGTCTGCGACTCCCCGGCCTCCTCAAGCTCGATCAGGGCGATATTGAGTTGGTGGCGCAACGGGCTGCCATTCGGCAGTGCGAAGGCGTACTTGCGCTTCTCGAAGAGCGGGCCGACCTCCTTGACCGCGAGTTCGGGGTGCGCGAGGTCATAGGCCTCGAGCAGCGGCGCGTCATCGACGACCGCCACGACGTCGTGGGCCACGAGGCCCTGCACCGCTTCGGCCAGCGTCGCATAGGGGGTCACATCAAAACCCCGTTGCCGACAGTAACTCTCGCCGAAGGTTCCCTTGACCGCGCCAATGGACTTGCCGCCGAGATCCACCACGTCGCCGATGCTGTGCTTGATAACGTCCAGGGTCATCACGGCCGTCACGCTGGAGGTGATGTACGCGACGATGCCGACGCCAAGCACCAGCCAGATCGCCGACAGGATTTTCATGTACCAGGCGGGACTTGAACTGAACTTCGCCTTGCCGTCCACCGTCAGCGACACCGTCCGGTAGAGCGCCTCGGCAAAGCCGTCATGCGGGGTGCGCGGAAATTCTTTGTCGGTCCGGCGCCACAGGAACATCAGCAGGATACTGAATGCCACCACCACGACCGCGCCATAGCCGAAGATGGCCACATGGCCGTTGCCGACCAGCCCGTGCCACAACCGCTTGAACGAGTGCCGTGAATCGGCGTTCACCATCACGCGAAGCCCGCCATCGGCGATCGGGTGCGTGAACTCCATGCGTTTCTCGCGGTCACTGGTGACGAAAATATCGGCCACGGCGACATCGACCGCCCCGGCGGCCACGCCGTCGAGCAGCGCCGCGAAGTCGCTGAACTCGCGAATTTCGCTCGTGCGGCCGAGTTTCCGTTCGATCTGTTCCCAAAGCTCGAACGAGTAGCCCGCGTAATGGCCGCCCGCGTCCTTTTGGACAAACGGCGCCTCGACCCAAATGCCGACCTTGACCACCGTCCCGGCCTTCACTTGGCCGCCAGCGGCCTGGGCGAGGCACGCGCCGCTCGCCCCGATCATTAACGCGGTACCGAGAACAAGACGAATGAGGTTGATTTTCATCATGCCTGGAAGGTCATCCCAAAACTGGCTTGAAGAACACGCCTTAGATTCCTGGGCGCGCGCCGCCACGGCGCCCGGCGGCCGGGGACCGCCCGCGGACCGCTTCCCGGATCCCCGCCAGGAGCAAGTACAGGCTGAGGCCCAGCAGGACCAGGTCCGCGCCAAACAAGGTCGGATTGCCACGCGCGGCGCCCGCCGCGTCCACCCCCGGCAGGAACTTGCCCAGCAAAAGCACTAGGCTGGCGACGGTGGTGACCAGCATGAACGCGGCCGCCGCCACGACGTACCACACCCGTTTCCCGCGGCGATACAACCACAACGCCCCCAGTCCCAGCACGAAGGCCGCCAGTAGCTGGTTGGCCGTGGCAAAGATCCCCCACAAGGCCAAAATCCCGCCGGACATCGCGAACCATAGCATCAGCCCGACCGCCAAACCGGAATTGACCCAGTAGTGCGCCAGGAACCGGCCGAGGGGCGAAACCGGACGGGCGGGATCCATCGCCTCCGAACGCGATGTCTCCGCGAGTTCCAGACTGGTGCTCAACCCGTCGGTGCCGACGCCCTCTTCCGTGACCCCGTCATCCATGGCCGGCAAATGGAACAGGGTGCGCCACACTTCCTCCAGCAAATACCGCATCAAGCGGACCGCCGTATCCAGCGTGGTCACCAGAAATCCCTCCAGCATGACCATGCCCGCCAAGGCGCCGACCGCAACCGGAACACTAAAAGCCATCGCGCCGGCGTTCCCCACCGCCATGGCAAAGCCGAGAATGGGATTGGCCGCCGACGCCGACCCCACGAGCAGGGGGTGGACATCCCCGAGATAGCCGGCGCGCGTGGTCCCCACCAGCACCACCACCACCACGCAGACCGCCAGCAGGCTCTCCAGCAGCATCGCCCAGTAACCGACCCGGCGGACGGCGGCTTCGGTGGTCAACTGTTTGCAGGTGGTGCCACCGGCACAGAGGCTGTGAAAACCGCTCACCGCGCCGCAGGCAATCGTAATGAATAGCCCCGGCCACAGAAAGCCCATGGCCCGGGTGCCGGCCGCCACATCCAGTGGTTGAATGGCTTCCGCGGGCAACGCCCCGCCCGTGCGAATACCCGCCACCACCAAGGCGACCATCAGCACCGTCATCCCCACATAAAGAATGTGGACATTGATGAAGTCACGACTCTGCAGGAACATCCACACCGGCACCCCGGCCGCGCCCAAGACGTAGACCGACAGCGCCAGTTTCCAGGCATTCGTGCTCAGGATGACGGGCCAGTACAACCCCATCAAAATACTGACCGCGCAGATGACGAGCGACAGGACGGAACATTTCCAAACCGCCACGTGTTTCTTGATGTACAGCCACCCGACCAGCGGCGCCAGCACGGTGATGACAATCACACTGGTGGAGGCGATCCCGCCGATGACCACCTGGGCGCCCGCGCCTTCGCCCACGACGCGGAACCACGTCTGCGACCCGGCCAGCCCCAGCCGGCCCGACGGCACCATGCTGACCAACGCCGTCGCCGACAGGTTGAGAAAGGTGGCGCAGACGAGCGCCAGCACCAGGACGAGAAACAGCATGAGCACCACAAACGGTCCGCCGCCAAGCAAGCGCCGGGCCACGGTGGCCACCGACTGCCCCCCGGACCGGGTCGACATGAAGGTGGCCAGATAATCATGCAACGCCCCCACAAACACGCCGCCGAACAGAATCCACAGCAGCGCGGGCAGCCAGCCGTAACACAAGGCGATCACCGGCCCAATGATCGGCCCGGCGCCGGCAATCGAGGCAAAATGGTGCGCAAACACCACCGGCGTCGGCGTTGGCACATAATCCCGCCCGTCATTGACCCGGACCGCCGGCGTCCGCAGCGCGGCATTCTCCCCCCATTGCCGCGACAGAAACCGGGAAAAAAACAAACCGCCCAATCCCATGACCGCCACGGTGACGGCCAGAATAAGTAGAATGATCATAGCTGCTTTTGGGTTGACACGTTGCAATCATGTCCAAATGGCGTCACTCTAGTGGACAGCGGAAAGAAGGCAAGCCGATGCACAGATTCGAGCCCGCGGTTTTATCCGCCTTATCCGCGAAATCCGCGCAATCCGCGGTCAAAAAAACCATTTTTCCGTTTTACGAATTCCACAGCAGGCAGCTCCCGCGGTCGCAAGCGCGGTGTAAAAGGGCGTATCAACCGGGAACCGGAATGGCGCGTTAGGGTGTCGCCGGCTTGACGGCGCTTTCATACTTTATTTAAACGTATTATGTCAATAATACAGTATAAAAGCGGTGTCGAGCCACCGCACTCAAAAGGTTCCGGCGGCGGCCGGAACCGGTGACGTGATGCCACGGAAACCACGATCAGGCCGGGCGCGGTTGCCGGGCCTTGTTGATGGTGGTGGTGGTGGAGAAGCCGTCCAAGAACGGCAAAAAGATGATCTGGGCGCCGCAGGCGTCCAAGGCCTGGCGCTCCTCGGGCGGCAGGGTGGCCAGGGAAATGTCGCCGCCCTTGGCATAAAAGTCCGGTTCGGCCAGGGCGATGATGCCGTCGGCGCGCAGGGAGTCGAAAACCACGACGGCGTCCACCGACTCCAGGCCGGCCAGGACGAACAGGCGGTCATGCTCGGGGTTGAGGGGGCGCTCGGGGCCCTTCAGCGCCCGGATCGAGGCGTCGCTGTTGACTGCCAGCAGCATGGCGTCGCCGAGCTGGCGGGCCCGCGCCAGATAGTCCACGTGGCCGCGGTGCAGGATGTCGAAACAGCCGTTGGTCAGCACCAGGCGGCGGCCGGTCTGGCGCACGGCCGCCCGCCAGGCTTTGACGCCATTCCAAGTCAGGATTTTAGTTTCGGGCAGGCGCATGGTGGATGCGGTGGTTGATTATCTTCCAGCTCCGACTGATATTCCACCGGTAAAAGGTATTAACCCAAACACTGGTGAGGAAACCGTACGTCATGCTTCAAATGAAGAGCCTT
>CAITYL010000195.1 GCA_903896595.1 uncultured Lentisphaerota bacterium | reverse complement strand
CCGCCTTTCCTCAAAAGGGGGTTCCCAACATAATGCCGTGGATGCCGCCAGTTTGCGCGGGTTGTTCGGCGCCGATCTGGCCGCCCTCGGCCCCGGCGCCGCGCCCTGGCGCCACCGCGAGACCGGCGACCTGCTCCGCCGCTGGCAGGCCGACGGCTTCCGCCTGGTCGCCTTCGCCTCCACCACCGGGGATGCGGACCGCCTGCGCGAACTCTTCGCCGAGGCCGAACCGTTCCACGGCCTGAACTTCGACCTGCACCAGGCCGCCCTCGACGCCGGCGTCTGGCTGCCCGTCCCCAAACTGGTCTTCCTGGCCGACCATGAACTGCTCGGACGCCATCCCGCGCCCCCTGCCGGCCGCGCCGGCCTCTTCCACGCCGCGCCGGCCACCGGTGACGATACCCCCGAGCTCGAAGAAGGCGCCGCCGCCGTCCACGCCGCCCACGGCATCTGCCTGTTCCACGGCATCCACGAGATCGAAACCGCCGGCCGCCGGCAGGAGGCAATGGAGCTGGAGTTCGCCGACAAGGAACGCCTGTTCGTGCCCCTCGACCAGATCCACCTGGTCTCCCGCTACATCGGCGGCACCCGGCACGCCCCCAAGCTCAGCCGCCTCCGCGGCGCCGGCTGGCGCCACGCCCGCGACGCCGCCGCCGGCGCCGCCATGGACCTGGCCGCCGAACTGCTGCGCATCGCCGCCTGCCGCGAACATGCCACCGGCCAGCCGTTCCCCGACCAGGGCACCTGGGAACATTCCTTCGCCCAGGCCTTCCCCTATGCCGAAACCCACGACCAGGCCCGCGCCATCACTGATGTCCTGGCCGACATGGCCGTCGCCAAGCCCATGGACCGCCTGCTCTGCGGTGACGCCGGTTACGGCAAGACCGAGGTCGCCATGCGCGCCGCCTTCCGCGCCGTCCTCGCCGGCAAGCAGGTGGCCGTGCTCGTCCCCACCACCGTGCTCGCCCAGCAGCATGAGCGCACCTTCCGCGAACGCATGGCCGAGTACCCGGTGCGCATCGAAATGCTCAGCCGCTTCCGCACCCCCGGGGAACAAAAGAAAATCCTCGCCGCCGCCGCCGCCGGCCGGGTGGACATCCTCATCGGCACCCACCGCCTGCTCCAGCCGGACGTGGCCTTCGCCGACCTCGGCCTGGTCGTCATTGACGAGGAACAGCGCTTCGGCGTCGAGCACAAGGAACGCTTCAAGTTCCTCCGCGGCAACGTGGACGTCCTGACCATGACCGCCACCCCCATCCCGCGCACCCTCTATTTCGGCCTCGCCGGCCTCCGCCATCTCAGCACCATCGTCACCCCGCCCGTGGACCGCCTCCCGGTCAGCACCATTATCGCCCACGACGAGGACGCCCTGGTCCGCGAGGCGCTGCGGCGCGAGCTCGACCGCGGCGGCCAGGCCTTTTTCCTCCACAACCGCGTCCAGGGCATCGGCCAGGTCGCCGAGCGCCTGCGCCGCCTCCTGCCCGACGCCCGCCTCGCCGTCGGCCACGGCCAGATGCCCGGAAGCGAGCTCGAAGAGGTCATGACCCGCTTCGTCAATGGCGAGGTGGACATCCTGCTCTGCACCACCATCATCGAGTCCGGCCTCGACATCCCCAACGCCAACACCATCATCATCGACCGCGCCGACCGTTTCGGCCTGGCCGAACTCTACCAGCTCCGCGGCCGCGTCGGCCGCTACCACAACCAGGCCTATGCCTACCTGCTGCTGCCCCCCCACGGCGCCCTCCCCGACAACGCCCGCCAGCGCCTCGCCGCCATCCGCCGCTACACCCACCAGGGCGCCGGCTTCAAGCTCGCCCTGCGCGACCTGGAAATCCGCGGCGCCGGCAACATCCTCGGCGCCGAACAGAGCGGCCACATCGCCGCCGTCGGCTTCGATCTCTACTGCCAGCTCCTGCGCGAGGCCACCGCCCACCTTGAACACCGGCCACCGCCCATTCCCCCCGACCTGCCCGTCGCCTTCGACACCGTGGTCAGCGCCCTCCATGACCGCCAGGGCCGCCTCGGCGCCGCCATTCCCCCGGAGTACATCGCTGAGGAAAGCCACCGCCTCGACCTCCACCGCCGCCTGCGCGCCATCACCGACCCCGCCGCCATCGACCCCTTTGCCGACGAGCTCTGCGACCGCTTCGGCGCCCCGCCCCCGCCGGTGCGCGCCCTCCTCGAACTGGCCCGCCTGCGCCTGCTCGCCAACCGCGCCGGCCTGCTCGCCGTCGCCGTCCGCGAGGGCGTCGCCCACCTGGAAACCCCCAACGGCCTGTGGAAAGGCCCCGGCCAACGCCTCCCCCGCCTCCATGCCACCGCCCCGCTGGAGCAAATGCGCGAACTCCGCACCCTCCTCGATCGCCTCACTCGTCCCCCGCGCAAGCCATCATGACGGCCAAGCCAATCTCCCGCAGAGGCGCGGAGGCGCAGAGAAATCGCCAAAACGTCCGGGGATCCCGTTCTTAATCCAAATTTTCACCATGAAGAACATGAAGAGCACGAAGAAAAAACGCCATTAGGACATCCATCGGCAGCGTGGTCGCCTTGCGGCCGGTTTACTTCATGTGCTTCATGCACTTCATGGTGAAAAAGGATCTTGGCATTGGTAGACGATGGCTCAATAACGCCAAGGCGGAGACTGGGGTGACGCCGTCGTTGTCCGCCCCGTTTGCATTATATACAATTAGATATAAACTATGCTGATGATAAAAAGCCTTGAGGGAAGATGGGACCATGCTTGTTTTCAATCAGGACAAGCTGGAGAAGTTCGGCCGGCGGCACGCCGCCGCCCGCAAACCGATTCACCGTTGGCTAGAGGCCGCTGAAGCCGCCAGGTGGGAAACCCCGGCCGACCTGAAGCGGTATGATCCCGCCGCCAGTCTGCTCGGAAAAGGCAAAGTGGTTTTCAATCTCGGTGGCAACAACTTTCGCCTGTTCGTCATCGCCGCGTTCGCCGCCGGTGTCATCACCGTGGAATGGATTGGCACCCATGCCGAATATGACCGGATGAACTTCTGAGGCCGCCCATGAACCGCATCCCCCTTGTCAAACCCGTCACCAATGACGACGACCACCGCCGGGTGGCGGATGCGCTGTCCGCGTTTGTTCGTCGGCACCATGCCTGTGCCAAAGGCAGCCCGGAAGCCGCCTACCTGCACGCCCAGGCGCTGATCCTGTCCGACTACGAGAAACAGCGCTGGCCCATCCCCAAGGAGTGGGGCAACGACTGGGATCCGGTGGATTACATCAAGGAGGTCGCCGCCGAACGGTGCCTGCCCCAGCGCGAACTGGCGTTCTGCTTCGGCAGCCAGCCCAACTGTTCTGCCGTCCTCAACCGCCGGCGCGGCCTGACCCTGCCAATGATCCGCAAGCTGCACGCCAAGCTTGGCATTCCCGCCGACATCCTCATCCGCGCCCCCAAGGCCCCGCTCCACGGCAATCGCCGCGCGGCCGCTTTCTACCCGGAAGAGCTGTCCCCCGCCCCCGTCCTTCGCGACGGCACCGGCACCCCCCGTCCGCCCGCAAAGGCGTCACGGAACCACGTTAAAAAGCCTAGTACAAACCAATAGTGTCACAGCTCCGCAATCAGTTTCATCTCGTCATTTAATCAAAACCGCGTCGCCCGCTTGTTCGCGCATCTGTTGCCGCAGGTATTCGGGAGCGAAGTCCGCATCATTGTCCCAGGTGATCGTATGGAGCTTCGGCGACACGGTGAAACGGCGGAATTGTTGCGGGGTTCGCAACGGCTCGAACACCGGCCCCCACAGCGATGCCGCCAAATCCACCACCCCCGACTCACCGGTATTGAAGGTGATCGCGATCCTGTAGTTGTCCAAATGACGGGCCTGTGTGACCTCAAGCATGGTCTTACTCCAAGGGGGCGATTTTCTTTAAGGGCTGGTGTAAATCACAATCCCAAGAAATCGGCAAAGTTCTGGCATCTTGGCGTCCCTTGTTTGGCGGATTCCGCAGGCCGCCCTTGACGACCGAGTCCCCGCGGGGTAGAGTCACCCTGCCTGCAAGATCGCCGAGTTTTTGAAATGGGCAACCCAACACAAAAAAACAGGAGCGAACCATGTCACCCCTCACCTCATCCGTCATGAAACATGCGATGGCCAGCCTGGCGTTCCTGCTGGCCGGCACCACGCTGGCGGCGGACAAGCCGGCCGTCACAGGCGCGGTTCCCGGCCAGTGGACCATGGACTTCGAGGCCGCCGGCAAGGTGGCCGCCGAAAAGAAACTGCCCATCTTCATCAACTTCACCGGCTCGGATTGGTGCGGCTGGTGCAAGCTCATGGACAAGTCGGTCTTCTCGCAGCCGGCCTGGCAGGCCTATGCCAAGGATCATCTCATGCTGGTCTGGATCGATTTCCCCAATGACAAGTCCCTCGTCCCCGAAAAATTCGTGGCGCGGAACCGGGCCTTGGCCGAGCGGTTTGGCGTCGAAGGCTATCCCACCTACATCATTCTGGATGACGACGGCAAAACCCGGCTTGGACAACTGGGCGCCGACCGCGGGATCAACCCGGAACGGTTCATCGCCCAGCTCAAGGCGGTCCTAAAAAACCGGGCCGCCGAGGCGGGGGAAAAACCGTAGTCGCGTAGGAACAGCGGATTATGGCGACAAGCCAACCGTCACCTCGTTCGCGGGCTACCCCAAGTGCCCAGGCCTCTTGGTCGACATGGCGGCCGCGATAGGACCATTGTGACCATTGTGACCATTAGGACCTTTGGGACCCGTGGGACCCACGCTGCGGCCGCCCAAACCGGCGGGGTGTGGCGGCGGCCGGGTGGCGGGCCGTCCCAAGCGTCCCAAAGGTCCTAAGAGTCCTCATGGTCCTATCTCCGCCCGCCAGCCGGTTTATTCTCCGAAATTTTAAGCAAAAAAAAGAGAGACCGCACTAGGCGATCTCTCTCTTCAGTCACGGTTGGTTAACCGTGGCGACGATCAATAGCGGCGATTGCCGCCGCCGCCGAAACCACCACTGCGGGGACGTTCCTCGCGGGGGCGGGCTTCGTTGACGGTCAGCGCGCGGCCATTCTGTTCCTGCCCGTTCAGGGCGGAAATGGCGGCCTGCGCCTCGCTGTCCGAGCTCATCTCGACGAACCCGAAGCCCTTGCTCCGGCCGGCTTCGCGGTCCATGATCACATCGGCGCTGGTGACCGCGCCGTGTGCCGCGAACATCTCTTTCAGATCCGCGTTGGTGACATCGTAGCTCAGATTTCCGACGTACAGTTTCTTGCCCATGGTTGATCTCCTAAGATCGTTGATTGGGGGCTTGGGACCTGCGTTTTATTTCCCAGGTCCATTCGGGAAAGGCACCGCTGTTCCGGGCCAGTAAGGCGGCAAACGATGGCGGGAAACGATGCGGGAGACGCGTCACAAAACCCATGCCCCGTACGATGCTCACTCGAATAACCAACCGAGAAGCAATGTAGCACTACTTGCAAATTTTCCCAATTTCCGGGTCAAAGATCGCTCACTTGAGCACAAAAAAACCCGAAAAACGGAAATACCTTTAGGGGATTTTGAACAGGAGGCCACAGAGGTCACAGAGAAGTTTTTCTCCAGTTCTCCGGATTTCTCCTGTTCAACCCCATGAACAGCTCAAGCTAATTCCAATACGGTTCACTTAAAAGTGACATGGCCGTCTTCGCCATGTCACTGGAGTTTGGCACAAATACTGAGGTTTTTGGCGGCTTTCGTCCCGTAGGGACTGAACGACAATAGGCAGGGGCTTCAGCCCCTGTTCCAGTAAATCAAAAAAGGCGTGCCGTAGGTACGCCGCGAACCGTACGGCCACTCTGACCGCGAAAGCCAGGGGACGTGTCAAATT
>CAITYL010000194.1 GCA_903896595.1 uncultured Lentisphaerota bacterium | reverse complement strand
TTTTGCGGATTTCGCAGGCCGCTCCAGTGCAACAATCCATGATTGGGGCACAGGGGCGGCCTGCGAAATCCGCAAAATGAAACAAAAGTTTTAGGGGTGAATTTTGTGGCGGTTTTTGTAAGATGATACGCGCTTTGCGCCTTGGTTGGCGGCAGAGCCGCCTTTCGTTTGGTTCACGACATTTTCGCTGGACACGTTGTTGGCGAATAATCACAATTCACCTGTCCCCAACACGCGCAAGTAAGGAATCAAGGTGCAAAATGCGGCTTGCACACAAGTCAGCGGCACATCGGCTGTCCCTATGGAACCGCCCGAACGAAGTCACAATTCGCCTGCTCCAAACGCTCTCGGGCCATTCCCAATACCCCCGGCTCCCATGCCCAGACCGGGCGGTTTCCAATACTCCCTTGTCATAGGGGGGGCGTCCTCCCCGTCCTCATTGTCCTCATTGGCGTTGCTTGTCCTCAATGTCCTCGCCCCCCGTTCCCACCCAATGGCAATTGCCGCAGAGGACAGATGAGGACGGGAAAAATCGGAGGACATTGAGGACCAAGAGGACGCGGCACGACCTCACGGGGGGTGACTGAGGATTTAAGGCACATTGGGTACATGCCATACCAACGCTATCCCAGGCCGGACACGCAGGCAGGATTGCCTGCTTGACGTTTTTCACAGGCAAGAGTGCCTGTGTCACTCTTAACCGTTCCCAGCGGCGAGGGACAACGGTCATTTTGTCCGCTTGAGGCCGGACGGCACCAGGGGGGGGAAGGAAACAACCGTTCCTCAAAAGGTTTTTTCTTCCCCGTTTCTCACCCTTACCCCAGATGAATCCATTTGGCGCCGGCGTAGGCGGGCAGGTTTTGGATCTCGGCGTCGGTGGTGGCCGGGGCCGGGATGCCGGCGGCGGTTTTCACCGTCTTCAGTTCCACCCAACGGGCGGCACCGGTTTCGTAGGCAAACGTTTCGCCGTCATCGTCATACAGCCGGAACGCGCCGGCCGCGTCGCCGTAATGGCGGATTTCCAGTGTCTGCCGTTGCGCGCAGGCGTTGGTCACGTTGTCGATCTCGGGCAACATCGGGATGATGCCGCCGTTGCGGACAAAGAGCGGAATCCGCTTGTCCGCCGGGGTCCAAGTAACCACCGGTCCGCCGGCGATTGGCTGGCCGGTGTAGAAGTCGTACCAGGCCCCTTCTGGGAAGACGACCTTGCGGCTGGTCTCGCCCGCAAACAGCGGGGCGACCAAGATGGCGTCCCCCATCATGTACTGGTCCTTCACCTCCTGCCGCGCCGCGACGCTGTACGGGTTTTTCGTGTCGTCGAGCACGCCCGGCCCGGCCGCTGTCCGGGGGCCGACAAAACCGGGCTCCAGCAGCATGGCGCGAAACGGCGGAATGCCCTCGAAATGATAACGGGCAAAGGCGCTGTACAGGTACGGCAGGAGGCGCAACCGCAGGCGGATGACTTCCTGGACGTCCAGGGCGACCTCGGGAAAGCTCCAGAGCTGGGTGTCGCTGGCCCAGGCATTGAGCATGGCCAGAGGCGAAAAGCAGGTTGTCTGCATCCGGCGGAGCCAGTCGTCCGCGCGGTCGGAGGCGCGGGCCTCCGGGGTCCACAGCACCCCGCACAGACTGGAGGAACAGAGGGCGGTGACGAAGTCGCGGTGGTCGTAATGATCGTTGTAGATCACGTAGGGATACGGCTGGGCGCCGCCGTTCGAGCCCCGGACCAGGCCGTAGGTGCGGCGGCCGTGCTTCCGGAACAGGGTGTCGGTGAACTTTTGGAACTGCAGGCCGTAGAGCTGGCGCACCTGCTCGCCGTCCAGGCCGCTGGGGAACTCCGCGTGGTCAGGCCACACCCACTGGTCGAAGCCGTCGCACTCGTCCAGCTTGTACCCGCTGACCCCGATGGCAATGTGCTGTTTCTCATGCACCTCACCCCAAATCCGGCCGGCCTCCGGCTGGGCCAAATCGGGTATGAGCCCGCCCCAGCCGGCCGCATAACTGCCGCAGTGCCCGACCAGTTGCCGTCCCGTGGCGGAAGACGGCGACACGCAACCGTTCTCCCACAGGTTGATCTGAATGCCCTTGGCCCGCATCTCCGCAACAAAGTCCGCCGGCTCGGGAAAGCGCGCCGTATTCCATTCATAGGTGCAGGGATACGACTGGCTGTGCCAGCCCGGCTCCAGTCCCAGCACATCGAGCGGGTACCCGCGGGCCGCGAACTGCGCCACCAGCGCCCGGGCATCGTCCGCGGTAAAAGCGATCGGCACCCGGTACCAGAACCCCAACCCCCACTTCGGCGGCAGGCAGCCACCGCCGCAAAAGAGGTTGAAGCGCTGAACCACTTCCAACAGGTTTTGCCCCGCAAACAGGTAAAGGTCGAAATCGTCCGTATGGGTTGAAAACTCGACGCTTTGCCCCGGCCGCACCGCCTCCCAGCCCGGGGTCAGCCGGTCGCACTCGGGCGGTTGACGGGTGATGGGATGGGCGCCGCCGGCGTTCACGTTGAGATAGCGGGCGCAGTCCACAAAGACGCCATAGCCGGCATCCGAGAGATAGAACGGCACGGGGGCGTGGGTGCGGCCGTTGTCCTGGCCGGAATAGTGGTCGACATGCAGGTCGCGGACGGTCCGGTCCACGCCCAATTGCTTGAAGTTCAGGCCGAGCCCGAACAATTTCTCCTCCAATTGCTTGGATACTGAAATAACCGTCCGCTGCCCCACCGCGCCGAGCGCCACGGCGGGATGGCTGGCCGGCAGGCTGGGCGTCCCGAGCGCCAGGAGTGCCTCCAGGCGCGGCGGATTGCCGGCGGTCCGCAACAGCGTCGGGGCGTCTGGAGAACCATGCCGGATCGTCCACACGCCGGGGGCACAGGGTTGCCAGGATGCAGAAATCAGGGTCGTTGCCATAATCACACCTCGTTTATGTGTAAAAGGATAATCTAGAAATCGCGGTTTATCCATGGAAAGATGGGTTATAGTGAACTTTTTTATGGATAAATGTTCACAAAGGCAGGTTCCATGAAGCCGCCCGCCACCGCCGCCTTTGCCTCCCGGACGGAGCTGGAGCTGTATTATGCCGGCCGTCAGGCATGCCCGCCGGAGCACGCCTCCGGGCCGTTCATCCGCGAGCATTTTCTCCTGCACTTCATCACCGTCGGCGGCGGCCGTTTCGAAATCAATGGGCGCCAGTATCTGCTGGAGCAGGGAAATGCGTTTCTCATCTATCCAGGCCAGTTGTTTTATTATCAGGCGGACCCCGTGACGCCCTGGACGTATTGCTGGATCGGCTGCAATGGCGCCGGCGCGGAGAAACTGCTGGCGGCGGTCGGCTTAACCAAGGACGCCCCGGTCTACCGGACCGCGCACATCCGCGCCGTGGAACGGGCGTTTGACGCCATCAACCGGAACGCGCCAAAGTTTGCCGCCCGGCGTTTTCTGGAAAAGTCGCTGCTGTTCAACCTGTTGGACGTGATGATGCTCCACAACGCGCAGCCGGACGCCGAACCGCGCGCGACGGGGGGCTTTGACCTGGTGAGCCGGGCCGTCACCATCATGGTCCGGGAACTGGACCAGGCGCTGACGATCGAAGGGCTGGCGGCGCGGCTGGGGGTGAGCCGGTCGCACCTGTTCGCGGCGTTCAAGCAGCACCTGGGGCGCTCGCCCAAGGCCCACCTCAAGTGCCTGCGCCTGGAAAAGTCGCTGGACTACCTGCGCAATCCGGACCTGCGCATTGGCGAAGTGGCGCGCGCCGTCGGCTATCCCGACCCGCTCCATTATTCCAAAGAATTCAGGCGCTGGCTGAAGCAGTCGCCGCGCGAGTACCGCCGGCACAGCCTGAGCACCCAATAACGCCGATTTTGCCTGGCGTTAAAAGCGGCAAAGGAATTGCCGCACTCCAAAACGATACCAATGTGATCGGGACTTTTGAAAACGGCTCAGTGGCTCACAGATCGTCCGTGGAACCGGAGATTTGGGGAAAGCCGGTCATGGCGTTGCGCTGGAGGGTGGGCGCGGCCTTGGCGGCACCATCCCCGACCGCGGTAAAGCCACGAATGACCACATTGACCCGCACCGGTTTGTCCATGCCCGCTTTGTCGGCGGCCTGCTGCAGGATGCGCCGGCGGACCTGCTCGACAAAGGGGGCCAGGTCGGTTCCCGGCGCCACCGTCAAGGCCAGCTTGAGGGTGTAGCCGGCGCCGGTCTGGCGCAAGCTCACGCCATACAGTTCCGCCTGGGAAAACTCTTCAATCACCCGCCCCACAAATTCGCGGATGGCGTTGGCGGTGATGTACAGATCGCCGGTTTCCCCGACCACCAAGACCCCCCGCGCCCGTCCCTGGCGGCGCACCACCAAGATCACCAGAAGCACCAGCAACACCACAATCATGCCGACCCCGGCGCCGCGAAGAAATTCGCCGGGCAAAAAACCCCAATTACCACCGTTCGCGGCGGCGGACAAGCCTTGCATCATCGGGCACATGAGTCACCTCTTCCTAAGTTCAGTTAAGCCTCGTCGCGAAATGACGTTTTTACCGGCGGAGAGTTCGGAGTTTGAACAGCTCGCCGCTTGCCGCCGCGAGTAACCGTTGCCCCCCAAAAGGCACCGCCTGAAGGCGGAACTCCAAACCTGAACACCGAAACCTGAATCCTGCCCCTCATCCCGCCGCCGCACCGACGCCGGCAGAAGCGGGAAGCGGCTCGGCCACCACGGCGGGCGGTCCCTTGCGCAACACATCATCCAAGTCCTGAACCGTGACGTTGACGCGGGAAACTTTCTTGTCGGTGAATTCCTCGACCTTGCTCCTGATCACCTCTTGCACCGCGGCGGCCACTTCCGGCACCCGGGAACCAAAGGCCAACACCAAGTTGACCGAGATGGCAACCGTGCCGTTTTCCATGTCGATGACAATATTGCTATCGGCCGTCTTGCGCCCGATCATTTCGGCCAGGCCGCCCACCAAACTGACCGAGGCAAACCGGACGACTCCCGGCACCTCCAAGGTGTATTTGCGCACAATGGCGCCAATGACCGCGTCGGAAACGCGAATGGTGCCGCCATCGGCCTCTTCCGGCCCAGCCATCAGCGGCGGCGGACCCGCCGGCACGGGAGTGAGGAGGCGTTTGTCCTTGCGATCACTGGCCATAGCGTGTCCATTTCCCGGGTACCCCCGAAACATCAAACCATTCATCACGAAGACACGAAGAACACGAAGTTGGATCGAAGCACGTTACTCAGGCCTTCTTCACGTCCCGGCCAAGCTCGCCGGACTCCAGCAGTTTGCCGATATAGCCGGTGTTGTACTGACCGCGGACGATGTCGTCACGGGACAATAAAATGCGGGCAAAGTCGATGGAGGTGGAGACGCCCTCAATGTGGTATTCGTCCAGGGCGCGGCGGGCACGGCGCAGCGCCTCGTCCCGGGTGGCACCATGCACAATCAGTTTGCCGATCATGCTGTCGTAATTGGGCGGGATGACATACCCCTGATAGGCATGCGAATCCACGCGCACTCCGGGGCCGCCGGGCGCGAGGTAGGCGGTGATCTTGCCCGGGCACGGGGCGAAATTCTTCGCGTAATTCTCGGCGTTGATCCGCACCTCTATGGCATGGCCGTTGATCCGCACATCCTTTTGCCGCAAGGTCAATTTCTCGCCTGCGGCGGAACGGATCTGCTCCTTGATCAAATCAATGCCGGTGATCATTTCGGTCACCGGATGCTCGACCTGGATGCGCGTGTTCATTTCCATGAAATAGAACTTGCGGTCGGGGGTGAGCAGAAACTCAATGGTGCCGACGCTGCTGTACCCTACGGCCTTGGCCGCCTTGACGGCCGTGTCGCCCATCTCCTTGCGGAGCTTCTCGTCGAGCACGGGACACGGCGCCTCCTCAATCAGCTTTTGGTGGCGCCGCTGCAGCGAGCAGTCGCGCTCGTTGAGGTGGATGACATTGCCGTGTTCGTCGGCCAGAATCTGGATTTCGACATGGCGCGGGTTTTCAATGTATTTCTCAATGTAGACATCGCCATTGCCAAACGACATTTCGGCCTCGCGCCGGGCGGAATGAAACCCTTGGACCAGCGCCGGGTCGTTATGCACCACCCGCATCCCCTTGCCGCCGCCGCCGGCCACCGCCTTGATGATCACGGGATACCCCATGTCATGGGCGAGCTTGAGTGCCTCTTTCTCTTCCTTAATGACATCCTTGGAGCCGGGAACCACCGGCACTTTGGCGGCCATCATCGTCTTGCGCGCCTGGGCTTTGTCACCCATGGCCGTAATGGCGGACGGCTTGGGGCCGATGAACTTGATCTTGCAACTGGCGCAGACCTCGGCGAAATGGGCGTTCTCCGCCAGAAAACCGTACCCCGGATGGATGGCGTCCACGTCATAGAGCTCGGCGGCGGCAATCAACCGGTCGATCTTGAGGTAGCTCTCCTTGCTGGGGGGCGGCCCGATGCAGATGGCATGATCGGCGAGATGCACGGCCAGTGTTTCACGGTCGGCCTGGGAATAGGCGACAATGCTCTGGATGCCCATCTCCCGGCAGGCACGGACGATGCGCAGGGCGATCTCCCCGCGGTTGGCGATTAGGATACGGGAAAACATCGTCAGGCGGTTTCCTCAAGTTCGAACAGGGGCTGGCCAAATTCAACCGGCTTGGCGTTCTCCACCAATACCTTGCGGACAACACCGCGCTTCTCCGCCTTGATCTCGTTCATCACCTTCATCGCCTCGATGATGCAGACCACCGTCTCTTCCGTGACCGTGTCGCCAGCCTTGATGAACGGCTTGGCGTCGGGCGATGACGCGGCATAAAAGGTGCCGACAATCGGCGAATCAATGGTCACGCCCAGGGCGGCGGCCGCGGGCGCCGCCGGCGCGGCGGCAGGGGCCACGGGCGCGGCCGCGGCAACCGGCACGGCCACCGGTGCGGCG
>CAITYL010000193.1 GCA_903896595.1 uncultured Lentisphaerota bacterium | reverse complement strand
TCGTGCAATGCATCGCCGACTTGCCAACTGAATACGCTGATGAAATGCGCAGCCTGATGAGCTTGAAATTTCAAACGATAAAAGTTTAAATTATAACCCTAACGCAGTATAACATGGCAAAGGATACGGATACAGGGGGAACAGACCTAGCGGCTGGCACCAATGGGACTGAAGCCGCCGAGATCTCGCACCAACACGGCTATCATCTCGGTGAGCTGATTTTCCGTAAATCCCCTGGTATTCGCAAAATTCATTTTATTGCGCACAGCGCCGGCGCTTGGGCGGCACGTGCCGCAGCCAGATACCTGTCGCAGGCATCTACCAATCCACCCGAGATCCAGATTACGCTTCTTGATCCATTCATTCCAGCCGAATTGACTGACGGGAAGGATACGGCTCTCAGCAAGGGCGTGATGGACAACCTCTTCGACAGCAACGAGGGTGTCAAGTCTCTCGTCATAGCTGACAACTACACGCTCATAGAGACCGGCTGGGACTGGGTTCCGGGAACAAATGAGTTGTTCAACTGGCCTGAAGATGTTTCTTTTGCGGTTTGGGCGCAGTGGCGTTGGGGCGACTGTATTAGTGGCGTGCCCGCTACGTGGAAAGAAAAACATTCTGGTCCAATCCATTTCTATGCCGACACGGTTGAGGACCCCAATCGCGCAGATGCGAGACATGGCTGGAGAATAAGTTTGGAATACGCAGAGCTGACGGCCATCGGAACCGATAAACCTATCGTCACGATGTTAACCCCAGCCGATGGAGCCACCGTTGTCAATGGAACCATGAAAACGGACGTCACCTTCAGTAAACCGGTTTCTGGCGTCCATGCCGCCGATCTGAAACTCTCTGGCGACGCATTCCAAGGAGTAACCGTGGGTACACCAACGCTAATCGGCAACGGCTTGACCTGGAGATTCCCGCTCTCAAATATCACCAAGAACGGCTATCTCGTACTGGGCATTGGAGGAGAGGCATCTGATATCTCGGATCAGTTAGGGCAGAAGGCGGTCCAGAAAGCCTGGAGTTACACCGTGCGTGTCCAGGCAAGCCCCAGTAACGATATCTCCATCGCGGGGTATAATTGGATTGACAACGGAAATGACAATGGTGTGCTAGAAACCGGGGAAAGTATTGGGTTACAGGTTAAACTCAGAAATAATGCCACCGTAGAAATAACGAATGTCCAGTCCATTTTGCGGTGTCCCTCCTCGGGTAATATGAAAATTGACAATGCCGAGTTGGATTATCCAGCTTTGGGGGTCGGCGAGTCCGAGTTACCCTACAACCGGCACCATTTATTCCTTGACCTTTCCACTGACACCACGGTCAATTTTATGCTGCATGTCATGTATGAAAAGAATGGAATTTCTTATTACCAAGATTTGCCTTTTAGTCAAGACTTCTATGAGTTGGGATTACTTAATGCATCGATTGTCCTGGTCCCGCCGCTTGAAATTGACGACTCGACAACCGTGGCATCTTATAATAATGGTGATGGCATTATCCAAAGCGGAGAGAGTGTTCATATCCGACCGCGTCTCCGCAATATCGGCCAGGCAACAGCGACGGACATTGACGCATGGCTCACATACGATGGCGCGGCCTTTAAGGTTGACGGGTTGTCCGATGTTCATGGTTACCCCGATCTTGCCCCTAACCATGATGCCCAATCCAACTACTCCACTGTATACAACGTGGCAGACATACAGCGCAGTTACTCCGGAACGGAATACATTGACATGCACGTGACCTATGATCAGAATCCCGCGGACACCGCACCTCCGGTGAGAGTGCCTGTGACCATTGTGGCCACCGCATGGCTACGGTTATCGGAACAGAGCTATGACTTTGGCGTTGCATCTCCCGGCACTTTGGTAAGCCATACAATCCAGATTAAAAACGTTGGTTCTGCACCGTTTACTGTCGATTCCGGAGACATTATTACGTCGTCTCCCACGGATACGACGTTTTCCGGCGTGACGTTCCCCTGCAGCATCGGCGTAGGGCAAACCGTGGATTTGGTCGTACAAATCAATACGACCGGCTTGAAAGGACAGATTCCACCGCGTTGGGTGCGCGTCAAGTCGACCGGACGCGTGCGATGGCCGGGCGAAGATGATGTTTTCACTATTACGGGACTCGTCAGCGATGCCGTGCCGGTTTTTCAGGTTCCGAACGTCACGGGAGCTAAGCATCCCGACATTTCAGGCAATTGGATCGTGTGGCGTGATTCGAGGAACGGCAACGAGGACATATTTGCCTATAACTTGGCTACGGGCCAAGCGCGAGCTATCTGTACAGATCCAGCAGACCAACGCAACCCCTTCGTATCCGGCACGCTAGTTGTTTGGGAAGATGATCGCAACAGATCCGGGAACGACAACACCGACATCTACGCCTACGACCTAAGTCGGCCAGACTTGGGAGTTTTCCCTGTCGCCAACGCCACACCGTGGCGGGAATACTTAATCGGACTTGATGGAAATCTGGTGGCGTTCACCAGAGCTTACGAGATCTTGTCTAGCGACAGCACTCCGAAATCGGCCATGAACTTGGTTGTGATGGAATACAACGGCAATGGCGGTTTCACCGAGCGGTACAGCACCACCCATGCACCTGGTTCAGGTACCGCAGATCGTCCGACGATTGAGGCCAACGGGGATTTTACCGAGGGGTTCCTCATCTATAAAAGCGATACGTACTACTGGAACGTCAGTTCTTCAGGCACACGGAAATGGCTAACTAAAGACGCGGCTTATCATGCCATGGACTTTGCCACCGCAGACTCCACACCAAAGCTTCTTCTCTTAACAAACATGACAAACTATTGCGCGGCGGCACATCGCGCAATTTACGGCCAAAAGTTGGCGGGTTACTGCGACATCTGGATAGCCAAGACAGATGGAATAAACGCCCAACTCTATAAGGTTGCCGACGAAAATCTCGGTGGTGAAACCATTGCGGCAGGAGGGCCAGAAGGACAGGGTGTCGTCTGTTTTGACTATGGGACGGGACGCTCCGGGCTTTACTACATCGACCAAGGAAACGGCAACCAAGAGGCGGTCATTACCCCGGAGGGCAACTGCAGTGAGTTGCGAGGAGATGGATTCAGCTTTGCGTGGGTTGATCAAGCCGCCACTGGTGCGGTGAAGTATGCCTACATCAAGCAGCCGGACGTTCAGGTTACGGAACCAGGGATCACCTTCAGTGACGGCAATCCAGTGGAAGGTACGGCCTTGACTGTCTCGATCCTCGTACGCAACTTGACCGCCTACAATCAGACCGGTAATATCACGGTAAGTCTGTACGACGGCGATCCCGATGCCGGTGGCGTGCTTCTTGCCCCGGCCCAGACGATAGGTGGCCTGGCGGCTCGAAATGACCAGACGGTATCGTTTACCGGAATCACCACGTTGCAAGAGGGAGCTCATAGCATTTATGCCACATTGTCCGTTTCAACATCTGATCCGGCGAACAACAATAAAGCATATCGGACTATTAATATTCAAGACGGTGACACCCAAGGGCCGATTATCTCGAACATTGTAGTTGTTGAACATAACGGGGATGGAGATGGCGTCATCGGTTCTGATGAAGCCGTCCGTGTTTCCTGGAACCTTACCGATGCAAGTGGTATCGGAACGACCTCGGCAACCATAGACGGGACGACGGTCACGGTTCAAGGAAGCTATTATGTCGATCTTGGCCCGTTAACGGCCGGCGAGCATAGTTTAGTCATAACCGCGATAGACGCTGACCGTTCTCCGGAATCGCAGCAGAAAACGATCAAGTTCACCGTTGTTCCGTGCGAACGGGTTTTTGTCGAATGCAATGGCCATGTTGCAACCAGCGGGGTTCCGATTGATATCGGAGCTATTACTTTGGATGCAACCGATAAGGTGGCGCAGATAATTGTTCGTAATACAGGCGAACAAACTCTGGCTATCACTGGCGCAACGGTGTCAGGCGATGCATCATTACTTGAGTCACCGCCTTCTGGCATTCTTGCTGGGGGATTAAATTCGCTCAGGCTTCTTCTCAATACGTCGTCATTGGGTAACCATGATGCGACAGTAACCGTGACCAGTAGTGCGCTACCGCCTCAAACCACGTTCGTCGTTAAGCTGTTATATAAAGTTGGAAGAGACCAGGCAATCACCTTCCCGGTGTTGCCATCAACGACGTATGGCGCTGCGGACTTCGCACCGGGGGCCACGGCATCCTCCGGGCTGGTTGTGACCTATGCAAGTAGCAATTTTGCGGTGGCCACCATTGTCGCTGGCAAAATCCATATCGTCGGCGCGGGCACGGCCACAATCACGGCATCGCAGTCGGGGAATGGCAATTGGAATGCGGCGGCCCCCGTGGCAAAAACCTTGACGGTGGCCAAAAAGGCGTTGACCGCGACCGCTGAAAACAAAACCCGTTCTTTTGGCACGGCCAATCCGGCGTTCACCATTGCCTATGCCGGCTTTGCCAATGGCGACACGGCGGCGGTGCTGGATGCGCCACCCACGGCAACATGTTCGGCCACGGCGACGAGCGGCGCCGGAACCTATCCCATTACGGTCAGCGGCGGCAATGATGGAAACTATGCATTCTCCTATGTGGCGGGGACGTTGACGATCAGGCAAGACCTGACGATCACGGTGCATTTTGAGGAGCCGACCACGGTGGTCGCCGCGGCGCCGGCGACTGTTCCCGTGGTGGTCCATGCCTACAGTTCCGATACGGGACGTCCGGTCACCAGCGTAAAGCTTTACACCGCCTATAGCTTCAGTTCCACGAATTTGATTGGCATGGCCACCAAGCGGACCGGCGGCTCTGGCTTTTTTGACTTTGCCTGGACGAATGTTCCGGTCGGAAACTATCAACTGTTTGCCGTGGCAACCGTCAGCAGCGGGGAATCGGGCGAGGCGTTCCGTCCCCCCTTGACGGTCACGGTTACCGCCCCCGTCCTGCCGACGGACTTGATGGTCTCGGCGCTTAAGGTCACGCCGAGCAAGCCTCTTGACGCTAGCCCGTTCACAGCTGACGTGACGGTCAGAAACGCGGGCAAGAACCCTTGTCCGGGCGGTACGCTGACGTTGACCCCGGCGGTCGGTGCCGCGGGAATCACACAGACCGTGCCGGCCCTGGCCAAGTCCAAGTCGGTTAAGATGACATTCACGGTTCCCGGCCAGGCACCGGGGGTGAAAAAGATGACAGCGACCCTGTCCGCGGTGCCGGGCGAGACCAAGACCACCAACAATAGCCGGACGGCCAATTACACGGTGACGGCGCGGCCCGACTTCAGTATCACGGCGGTTGCTTTCAGTCCGGTGGCGCCCCTGTGCAACGGCACCTTCACCGCCTATGTGACGATCCGGAACAATGGCGGCACGGCGAAAGCGGGTTATCTGGAGGTGTGGATCAATTATGCCGACGGCCAGGCCGCCACCAAGAGCGTGGCGGTCAGCACGATCAGCGCCGGCAAGACCAAGCGGGTGACCGTGACCCGGTTGCCGGTCGGCGCCGCTCTCGGGGAACGCACGTTCCGTGCCGTAGTGGACGGCCGGAATACCGCGGTGGAGAGTGACGAAAGCAACAATGTGTTCAGTACCACCTACACGCCGTGTGCGGTAACACCGACACCCCCGCCCCCACCGCCACCAGGGTGAGCCTTAGAATCGTGGCGCGCGGTGTGACAAAAGACTCGGCGATGTGGGGGCGCCGCCCCCGGTCCCGGCTTTTTTGAAAAGGTGTCGGGATTCTCAAGGGACAAAGTTCCTTGAGCGGGGCCTGGGGCAGCGCCCCACATCAATTAGGATATGAACTTCAAAAAAGAAGCGTCATGAAAAACATCGGCGTGAACTCAGGTGATCGGCGGGGTGGGCACGGTCTCGGACTGGGTTGGCCAGTCATACTTCTGCTGGCTGGCGTTTTTGCGTTTGAGCCGGGCTGTGTTTCCCGAAGCACCAATGAAGAACGGCATGATGGTTTCTCCTTCCATGCCATTGAAGGCTCGGGCGCCAACAAGGTGTATATCCCACTCGCCATTGACCCCAAAGATTACCACAATGTCAAGTGTGTGAAAAATGACCGGGGCGAATGGGTGGTTCCGGACGGGTATTGCAAAACCTCGGATGAAGTTCGCGCCATCAGAAAAGAGACGTCCAATAGTGAGGGGTTTTGGGAGGTTGTCGGGGGCGCCATTGTGACGTCGTTAGGCGCGGCTTTGATCGGCCTAGCCGTCTGGTTATTGTGAGAACCGGGGTTGGGTGCGTTGCGTCACACACCGGTCGCAGGTGGGGGCGTCGCCCCCACGCCCCTGCCAAAGGGACCTGTCCCTTTGGAATCCCCTTTCAAAAAAGCCGGGATCGGGTGCCGCCATGGGTTGCGATGGTAATCTGTGCCGATGGCGGCGGCACCCGATCCCGGTATTTTTGAAAAAGTGCGGGGATTCTCAAGGGACGGAGTTCCTTGAGCGGGGCCTGGGGCAGCGCCCCACATTGATGCCGCAACTATTTTGGGCTCGGCTCAGCGGCCGGTTGGCGCGGGGCGGGTCAGGGTGGGACTGACTTGGAGGCGGTTGATGGTCCAGCGGTTGACCCGTTCGGTGTCGAGCTGGTTGGCCAGGGCGCGCTTTTGGTTGAGGATGAGCCGCACGCCGAGCCGGCTCGCGGCGGGCTGAAACGCGGTGGCGGCGGGCGGCAGCACAAAGGTGAACGTATTGCCGGTGCGGCGGGTGGGGGCGATGCCGGTGCCCGTGCGCCTCTGCTGGGCCTTGGTGGCATTGTCGCCCGGCGGGGTGGGCGGGAGCAGTTCGACGCCGAAAAGAATATTGCCGCCGGGGTTGTCGGCGTCCAGGGTGATCGTGACTTCGCGCAGCTCCCAACCGGCGACCGGCAGCGGCAGGATGGCGTTGAACGCGTACTCCTCCTGCTGGCCGCGCAGGGTGGCGGGCTGCCAGGCGTCGTCGCGCCACAGTAGGCGGGAGCGGGTGTCGCCGGGCTCGAGGCGGACCCATTCCGGAGGCAGGGTGAGGGTGTTGCCGGACAGGATAATTTGCACGGGCGCGAAGGTGAAATGATAATCGTAGGGGATGTAATCGCCGGTGCCGATGCGGAGGCCGGCGGGGGCCTCGCCGGAACGCGGGGCGGCGAGGACCAGGCTGGGGGTGGGCAGAGTGCCCAGGCGCACCAGAGCGGCGGCGGCGGCGGCGGTGGGGTCGAGGGTCATCAGGCGGTCCACGGGACCGGTCAGGCGGCCATTTTCAACGCGCAGGGGTAGGGCGCCGCCGGGAACGAGCAGCCACGCGGCGGTGGTGTCGGCCAAGGGCGACGGCAGGGGCCAGGAGGTCAGGCGCTGGCCGTTGCCGTCGAGCGTGAGGGTGGCGGCGGTGGCTTGGGTGGCGGCGGTGGCGCTCCAGGTCATGGCCAGCCGGCGCGGTTTGAGGGCCTGGACCGTGACGGATTCAATCTGGTCTTCTCCTTTTTGGCGGGTGACGCGCAGGGGGGAGGTGAGTGCTTCGCGCCGGGAGAGGCCGCCAAAGGCGCGTGCCACCATCGGATAAAAGAACCCGTCATGACCGGGCGCGGTGATGGCGGGGCGGTCATCGCTCTTGCTGAAGAGGCTGAGTATGCTTTCCGCAGTCTGGCGTGGTCCGCCCCAGGCGGCCAACGTGACGGAGGTGCAACTGCGCTCGGCCTGCCGGGCGGCGTGCTGTTTGGCGGTGCGCACCACGGCAATGGAGAAGGCAATGCCCATCAGGGCGGCCAGCAGCCAGGCGGTGGTGGGGCGGCGGAAGAGATAGCCGGCGGCGAGGACGAGCACCACCAGGCCGACATAGAGGACGAGGAAATTGCGCACCACGGCCAAGCCCGGCACCCGGTAGCCGCACAGCAGGGATAATAATTCACCCAGAGGCGCGTCGCCGCCGCGCGCGGCGCCCGCCGGGGCATGGAATGCATGCGCCCAGGCATGATTCCACCAGGCGGCGGCGACGCCGGTCTGACGAAAGACCGGGTCGGTGAGGTCGAAGGCGGTCCAACCGATGAGACCGATGCCATGACGTTGCCAGTGAATGACCGGCAGGCCGCCGGGAGCCAACAGCGGGGTGATGCCATCGGCGGTGGCAGGCTGGGCTTCCAGGAACAGGCGGCCGCCACGGGGTTGGAGCTTGCTGTCCAGGCCGGCGGGCAACCCCGCCCAGGCGCGCAAAAAGCGGAAATCTTCGCAGGAGCGGAGTCGTAACGGCCGTACGGGCAGCAGGCTTGCCAGCGGCGTGCCGGCGGCGGCCAGGGCGCCCTCGGGATGAATCCACAGCAAGGTGCCGCCGCGGCGGACAAAATCATCGAGGGCCTGGAGCTGGCGCTGGTTGAGCTGACGCGCGTCGGGTTTGGCCAGGACCACGGCGGCGGCATCCCCGTAGCGTTCCCAGCTTTCCGGTGCCTGCAGGGCCCGAATGCCGGCGACGGCGGTTTTTTGGAACAGGTTGGGGTCGCGCAGGGAATCGCTCAGACCGGCGTAATCGGGGTCGTCGTTGATCAAGACCAGGATCCGGCGCGATCCGGATTCCAGGCGGACCAAGGCTTTGTCCTTGGCAATGACTTCGCCGCGCGTGAGCAGGGTTACGGCATAGGCTTCGACCGGCGAAGTCAGTACCGGCATCGTGTCTTCCCAAATAGTGCCGGGCGGGATGGTCTGGCTTTTGGTGTAGACGGTGCCGCCGCCCTCCGGTTCCAACCGCACCTCCACCGGGGCCGGCGCGGTGCCGGGATTGGCCACGGTGAAGTTGAATTGGGCGGCGCTGTCGGCGGCGATGGCCGGGGACAGGCCATAACGAATGGCGGCATTCATCAGCCGCGGTTGGTTATCCCCGGCCGCCGTTGTTGCGGTCTGTGCCAGCACCGGCGGAAGCCCGGTCAGCAGGAGAGCCATCAGGGCGGCGCCGACCCATGCACGGCGGCCGCCGCCCGCAGGCAGCGGCCGCCCTGTCGTCCGCCGTGATGCCACGTTTGAGGTCATGGCGTCAGGCGCGCTCGTACCGCAAGGTGGCGGTGGGGTGGTCACAAACTTCGGTGGGGCCGAAGTATTGGATGGGGCCCGGATACACATAGTCGGTCTCAATGGCCCAACTGTCACGTTTGGCGGCAAACACCGCGAATGGCTTGCCGTCGAGTTCGACCAGGGCCTTGCGGATGACGGGGACATTCTTGCCATGGCGCCGTTCCATGTTCATCAACATGGTCAGCGGGACGCCGCCCGCTACCCATGCGGTGGCCGGCAGGTTGGTGTGGCGGATGTTGGACATGTAACCCGACTTGCCCGCGGCCATCAAGGCGGCGGCGGTGTAGCCCAGGCTGTAGCAATAATCGGCATCGAAATTGGACGGGGCGGCGCAGCGGCCCTCGTAGCCAAAGAAGTGGTTCTGGGCGCTGAACTTGCCGGTGTAGGTGCCGGCGGCGGCGCGGGCCTTCAGCTCCGCCTTGACCATTTCGATCAAAAGTTTTTCGGTCTCGACCAGGCTTACCTGCACATTGCCATGCGGGTCGCGGTCCATGATGAGTTGGATCTGAATGGTCTTGGGCAGGCAGGCATAGGCTTCCCGCGTCTCGGTGCCGAGCTGGCCGAGCACGAAGCCGATGCGCTCCTCCATGTTGTCGATTCGTTCGCAGGCTGCGGCCTCGTGGGTCAGCAGGTCGTTGAGTTCGGCGATCAGCGCCTTCATTTCCGGCACGAATTCGATCAGGCCTTCGGGAATCAGCGCCACGCCGAAATTGCATTTTTTCTCGGCGCGCTTGGCGATGATGTCTGCGAGTTGGTTGATAATCTGCTTGAGCGTGGTCTTGTTCTCCGCGATTTCCTCGGAGATCAGGCAGGCATTGGGGTGCGTCTGCAGGGCGCATTCCAGGGCGATGTGCGAAGCACTGCGGCCCATCAGCTTGATGAAGTGCCAATATTTCTTGGCCGAGTTGGCATCGCGGCCGATGTTGCCGATCAGTTCGCTGTAGACTTTGGTGGCGGTGTCGAAGCCGAAGGAGGTTTCGATCCATTCGTTCTTCAGGTCGCCGTCAATGGTTTTGGGGCAGCCGATGACTTGAACGCCGGTTTTTTGGGCCAGCATGTATTCGGCGAGCAGGCAGGCATTGGTGTTGGAATCATCGCCGCCGATGACCACCAGCGCGGTGATTCCATGCTGTTTGCAGTTGGCCACGACCTTTTCAAACTGTTCGGTGGTTTCCAGCTTGGTGCGGCCGGAGCCGATGATGTCGAAACCGCCGGTATTGCGGTAGGCGTTGATGAACGCGTCGTCGAAGATCTTGAATTTATTGTCCACCAACCCGCTGGGGCCGCCGAGGAAACCGAAGAGCTGGCTGTCGGGGTGGACCGCTTTCAGGCCGTCGTAGAGTCCCGCAATGACGTTGTGGCCGCCGGGGGCCTGGCCGCCGGACAGAATGACCCCGGCCTTGACGGGCGCGGCTGCCTTCACACCGGTGCCCGCTTCAAAGGTGACGACCGGCAGGCCGTAGGTATTGGGGAACAGCTCCCTGACGGCATCCTGGTCGGCCACCGATTCGGTGGCGGCGCCGGCTTGGGCGGCGACGGCCATGCCGTGTTTGGCAAACACGGTGGGAAGCTTGGGCTGGTAGGCGGCGCGGGCTTTCTGCAACGGGGAAATCTCGGACATTTCAGGTCGTCTCCACGCAAGAGCGGGTTTGGGTGCGGTTAAATAATCATGGATCTGCGTTGCGGCAAAGCTTTAAAACGTAGTTCCAGGAACCGGAAAAGCAACAAATTTGCGGATTCCGCAGGCCGCCTCTGCGGTCCCGGTCGTGGATTGTTGCACGGGAGCGGCCTGCGGAATCCGCAAAGGGGGTTCCCAATATCGTTCGACCGAACTGTTATGCACCCCCTGGCATGGGGTATATTACCTTCCGTTTTTTTACATCACCCCCGAGGCACTGGTCATGGGCAAGAGTAAGAGCACGCTTTACGCCGCCGCTGGCGTCGATATCGATCTGGCCGTCAATCTGCTTAACCGGGTCAAGGCCAAGATTTCGGCCACCCGCCGGCCGGAGGCGCTGGCGCCCATCGGCGGCTTCGGCGGCCTGTTCCAGATCGACCTGAGCCGTTACCGTCAGCCGGTGCTGGTGGGCAGCGTCGATGGCGTCGGCACCAAGCTGATGGTGGCCGGCATGATGAGCGAACATCGTTTTGTCGGGCATGACATTGTCAATCACTGCATCAACGACATCGCGGTCCAGGGCGCCGAACCCCTTTATTTCATGGATTATATCGGCATGGGGAAACTGCGCAGCCCCCTCTATGAACAGGTGTTGGAAGGGATTGCGGACGCCTGCAAGGCCCAGAACGTGACCTTGCTGGGCGGCGAGACCGCCGAAATGCCGGGCATGTACGGCAATGATTACGATCTGGTCGGTTGCATCAACGGGGTGGTGGACAAGGATCGTCTGATCACCGGCGAGCAGATTCGCCCGGGGCACACGGTCATCGGCCTGGCCTCCAATGGGCTCCACACCAACGGCTACAGTCTGGCGCGCCGGGTGCTGTTCGAGCAGGGGGGCCTGACCGTGCACAGCCAGCCGGCGGAATTGGGCGGCGAATCGGTCGGTCAGGCCCTGATCAAACCCCACACCTGCTACTGGCCCGCCATCCGGCGCGCCATGGAACTCAACCTGCCGCTGCATGGCTTGGCCCATCTTACCGGCGGCGGTTTCTACGACAATATCCCCCGCGTCCTGCCCAAGGAGGTCGGCGTGGTCTGTAATTTGGGTGCGCTCCCCATCCTGCCCATTTTCCAGCTCATTCAAAAGCTGGGCGGCATTGACGGCATCGAAATGCACCGTGTCTTCAATATGGGCGTCGGTATGGTGTGGATGGTGCCGGCGGCCGCGGCCAAGGACGCGTTGGCCGTCTGCGCCGAAACCGGCTTCACCGCCGCCGTCATCGGCGAGGTGACCCCCGGCGACGGCACCGTCCGCATCCGTGGCCTCGATCCCGTGTGACGTTGTTGGGCTGAAGCTGTTTAGGCTGTAGGCTGAAGGTCATTAACCTCTGACCCTCAACCGGGGAAAGGAACGTAGGGACAGGCAATCCTGCCAGGAACGTAGGGACAGGCAATCCTGCCTGTCCAGGGACGTGCCGCACCCGGGAGCCTGTTCCATCAGGAGCCGCCCGGCCTCGGGCGGACGGCGGGCGTTTCTTTTAAGAATATTTACACCGGCCTCTTGACGATCGGCGTTGCCGCGCTATGCTATTGCCGGTTTTGACGCCAGAGTGGCGGAACTGGCAGACGCGCTACGTTCAGGTCGTAGTGCCCGCAAGGGCGTATGGGTTCGAGTCCCTTCTCTGGTACCATTGTCAAAACCGGTTGAACCACGAATCGCCCGCGGCACGGATGCCGCGGGCGTTTGTGTTTCGCGGGAGGCCTGGCATGAAGACGTTTGAACAGTTGTTTGCCGAATTGCGGGAGAAAGCGGCCCGGAACGAGCCCGGATCCCATACCTGCGCCCAACTGGCCAAGGGCAAGCACGCCATCGGCAAGAAAATTGTCGAGGAGGCCGCCGAGGTCTGGATGGCCGCGGAATACGAGGGACGTGAGAAAACGGCCGAAGAAATCTCTCAGTTGCTCTACCATCTTCAGGTCATGATGCTCGCCTGCGACCTGGACCTGGACGAGGTGTACAAACATCTTTAACCTGTTGTAACCTCAAGCATTTTGTTTCACCACGAAGGCACGAAGAACACGAAGGTTAAATCGAAGCGGTCTTCCCGCTCCATTTTTTCGGCATTAAATTCTTCTCCGGGCTTCGTGCTCTTCGTGCCTTCGTGGTGAATGTATTTTATGTTGGCGCCTGCGGAGCGAGAGGCGCGCCATCGTCTAAATCGAGGATCACTCCCATGTTGCAGATAGCCTTGCCGAACAAGGGGTCACTGTCGGAAGAGGCGGTGAATCTGGTGCGCGCCGCCGGCTATGCCTGCCGTCGTGACGAGAAGGATCTGGTGGCGCTGGACCCGGACAACGACGTCGAGTTTTTTTTCCTGCGCCCCCGCGACATTCCCGTCTATGTCCACAGCGGTGTGCTGCCGGTGGGCATCACCGGGCGCGACTTGGCGCAGGACAGCGATACCGGCGTAGCCGAACTCTTGTCCCTGGGCTTCGGCCGGTCGGTGTTCCGCTATGCCGTGCCGCGTGACAGCGTTCTGACCCCGGACCGGTTTGGCGGCCTGCGCATTGCCAGTTCCTATCCGAACCTGGTACGGCAGGACTTGCGCCGCCGCGGGCTGGAAGCCGAGATTGTCCGCTTGGATGGCGCGGTCGAGATTTCCGTGCGCCTGGGCGTGGCGGACGCGGTGGCCGACGTGGTGCAGTCCGGGCGCACGCTGGAACAGGCGGGCCTGAAGATCGTCGGTGATCCGGTCCTCGCCTCGGAGGCAGTGGTCATCGGCCGCGATGCGGAGTCCGCCCAGGCGCCGGCCATCGCCCGGTTCCTGGAACGGCTGCGCGGCATCGTGGTGGCCCGCGATTATGTCATGGTCGAGTACGATGTGCCACGGGCGGCTCTCGAGCAGGCGTGCAAAGTGACCCCGGGCATTGAATCCCCGACCATTGCCCCCCTCAGCGACCCGGCCTGGGCGGCGGTCAAAGCCATGGCCAAACGCAAGCAAGTCAACGTCATTCTCGATGCCCTGGCCGCCCTGGGCGCCAAGGGGATCATCGTTACCGACATCCGCACCTGCCGGATTTGATCCAACAAGGGTGGAGTTCATGGAACGTCCAGGCGTGGGAGAGTGCTTTGAACCGGGAAAGGTCTGGCTTGATGTTGCCGGCGCCCCCATCCAGGCGCACGGCGGCGGCATCCTGTACGACTGCGGAACCTATTATTGGTTTGGCGAGAACAAGGACGGCGAGACCAAGTTTGTGGCCAATGAGGTGCACCGGGTCGATGTGGTCGGCATCTCCTGCTATTCGTCTCGGGACTTGCTGCACTGGAAGCATGAAGGCGTGGTCCTGCCCGCCAATATGGACGATCCTGCGCATGACCTGCATGTCAGTAAGGTGGCCGAACGCCCCAAGGTGATCTACAACGCCGCCACCCGGCAGTATGTCATGTGGCTGCATGTTGATACCTATAAGTACGAATATGCGCGGGCCGGCGTGGCGGTCAGCGATGCCCCAACGGGGCCGTATCGCTATTTGGGCAGCAGCCGTCCCAATGACGCGGAAAGCCGCGACATGACCGTCTTTCAGGACGACGACGGCAGCGCCTATCTGATCTATTCCTCCGAGCGGCACAGCACGCTGCACATCTCGCGGCTGACGCCGGATTATCTGGGACAGTCCGGACAGTTTATCCGGGCCTTTGTGACCCGGCCTCTGAACGGCCGGGAAGCGCCGGCCGTCTTCATGCACGACGGGCATTATTTCATGGTCTCCTCCGGCTGCACCGGCTGGGACGCCAATCCCGCCGAATACGCCATGGCCCGGTCCATGCTGGGCGAGTGGCAGGTCCTGGGCGATCCCTGTTGCGGGCCGGACCACGAAACCACCTTCCATGCCCAGTCCACCTTTGTGCTGCCGATGCCCGGCCGGCCGGGCTGCTTCATCTTCATGGCGGATCGCTGGCAAAAAGAAAACCTGCGCGATTCCCGCTATGTCTGGCTGCCGTTGCGGATGAGCGGCTCGCACGCCACCATCGCCTGGCATGATCGCTGGGACTGCTCGGTGTTTGCCTGACGGCCCGACCGCGCCCCTCGTCCCAGCCCCCTTGCCGGCGGGAACTTCCTGATGCCAATGCCGTTTCGGCGCTCCAGCATCATGGCGATGATTGCCATGCACTTTCCCACGTGACAATAGGGACATGACAATAAGGAGGGACAATAGGGACATAGCGACAGTAGGGACAGGAGCGACAGTAGGGACAGGTGAATAGTTATAGCGACAGTAGGGACAGGAGCGACAGTAGGGACAGGTGAATAGTTAGGGACAGTATAGACAGTAGCAGACAGTAGGGACACAGACAGTAGGGACAGGTGAATAGTTGAGGGGTTGACAGGACAGTAGGGACAGGTGAATAGTTGAGGGGTTGACACAATAATTGTTTCTTTGGTGCGTTATTCCCATTGAAGGAGAGATGACGCTGGGGGGCAAGAGCAATAGAGGTGTCGGCATGCGGACGGCGAGGCTCAAACCAGTGGGCGCGGATCTTCAGGGAACCTATTATCATCTGCTGAACCGGGTTGCGGGAATGCCGGGGGAACTCCCCTTTGGCGATGTTGAAAAGGAAATGTTCCTCCGGCTGCTGAAGAAGTTGGCCGGACTTTACACGCTCGACGTCTTGGCTTGGCAGGTCATGGGCAATCACTTCCACCTGGTCATCTTCGCCCCCGCCGCCCCTCCAACGCCGGACGAGGCGGTTCGCCGTTACGCCGCATTCCATCATGGCAAACGCTTTATTGACCCCGCCTCACCACAGGGCGAGCGGCTGGCGGCACAGCTGCGGGACATCAGTTGCTTCATGCACGACCTGCAGCAGCGGTTCGCCTGCTGGTATAACCGCACCCGACCGGCCCGCCGCCGGGGCATTCTTTGGAGCAACCGTTTTAAAAGTGTCGTCCTTGAGGGTGCCACCGCCGTGTGGGAATGCATCAAGTACGTCGAACTCAACTGCGTCCGCGCCAAGTTGGCCGAGGATCCGGCGGACTACCGTTTCGGTTCCTGGGGGGAATGGAACGGCACGGGTGTGCATCCCTATGCCGCGGCGCTGCTCCGGCACCTCCGTCTCAACCTCGGCGAACACACGGCCGCCTGGAGCCTCGATGATTTCCGGCGCGAACTCCGCATGGAGCTGGCTCGTGTATGCGTGGGAGAGGCGCACGGCACCACGGAGCAGATTGAAGCCGCCAGAACCGCGGCGGTAGCAAGGCCCGCTCCATTGCTCACCCTTCACCGGCGCGTCCGCCACTGGTCCGACGGCCTGATCATCGGCACCAAGCTGTTCATCCGCACCAACCTGAGCACTGTTCTTTCCCCGGAACGGCTTGCCCGTCACCAATACCCGCCCGCTGCCCGGTTCGCGCAGGGAACGACAGCGCCTCCCCTCTGCGCCTGGCGCCGCCTCCGGCTGGCGGCCGATTGAACGGTTTTGGCTTGGTGGCCAGTGCCTTGACCGTGTTTTCGGGTGGGATCCCTTGGAGTTCGGACCACGGCGTGCCGGTTTCGCCACCCTTGGCTGATGAAATCAGGCCCTCAGGTGAATACCGCTTTGCCGTCCGCCTTCCCTCTGCTCGCACTCCGTCCCACCAAGACCAGATAAAAACGTTGTTTTTTATCCTTCAACTGAATTTTTTGTGGTCAAACAGCACAATTCACCTGTCCCTTCGCGCCTTTTTTATCCTTCAACTGAATTTTTTGTGGTCAAACAGCACAATTCACCTGTCCCTTCGCGCCCCAATTCACCTGTCCCTTCGCGCCCTTGAGTTGGCGCATAAGCGGCCACGCGGGTGCCCGTGGCTGGGCCGGCGTTTCTCCTTCGCCGTTGACGTTTCCGACTTCCCGAGAAAAATCGGCTACGTCGATTTTCTTCGTTTCTTCTTCCCCTGTTTCAGGCTTCCGTTTGGGCGATGACATTGGCGTGTTTGTTGGAACTTGCTGGCCGCCGTGGTGACGGCGGGCCGGCCCGCGTTCCCCCTCTCTTTGCCCTTTGCCCCACCTTTTCCCCGCCTGCCTCCGCGGCCATTTGCTTTTGTGATTTTATACGCTACATTTAGCGTTATAAAACCTCATGCCGAGGTTGGGTTGGCAACCGGTTTCCCACGGACAAAGGAGCAGGTCATGAACACGATGAGCAACTCTCTGCGGCTGGTTCTCGGATCTCTGGCGGTGGCGGCGGCAGGCTGGGCGGCGCCGGTGCCGGGGTCGGTGTTGAGCTACTTCCAAAGTAATCAACCCCAGGTTTACGGGTTGAGCATTCAGGAAGACTGGCGCACCGCCTCGACCATGATGTATCTCACGGCTCAGCACGGCACTGTTTACCGCTTTGATGTGGACAGTGTCTCCGCCATCAAGAACGGCGGGATGGGCACGTATGACAGCAGCGTGCGGATGACGAATGAAGGGGCATTAGAAGGCGCCCGCGGGCTGGCGGTCGCCCCGTGTTGGGAAGGGCCCTATGGAACACAATTTTTCTCCTATATCGGCGCTTACGCAGACGACCGCAGTTTCCGGTCCCGGTTTGATATCGACGGCTCGGTTCCCAATTCGTGGGCGACCGGTGACATCAGTCAGGGAACCCAGTCTTTCAGCAATAATGGCAATAGCCTCAATGCCACCGGCGACATTGAGCCGGTCAGCCGGACGGCGCCCAACACCGGTCTGTGGGCGACCTATGGCAACAACTTGATCCAGTACCCGGATCCGGGTTATGGCATTGTGCCGACCGCCCAGTATGGTCTTGGCGAGGCGTTGAACGGGGTGGCCTTGGGTGCGGCTGACAACGATGTCTGGGTGCTGACCGTGGACAAGGAAATCCTGCATGTGCTGGTCTCCGGCGGGCTGGCGCAGATCGCAACGCGTTTCAATCTGGACAGCCAGATCGTCGATCCGCAGGGAATTGTCTTTGATACCGGCGAGAACTCGCTGTGGGTGTCGGATCTCAATGGCAATGCGATTTATCAGGTGGCGATCCCGGAACCGGCGTCCCTGGGGCTGCTGGTGACGGGTGGCTTGCTGCTGCTCCGCCGGCGGTCGCGGCGGCAGGCGTGAACCTTTAGATCATGACTGATGGAACGGCAACGATGGATCTTAAATGCATATTCACCACGATAGAACGCGAAAGATCGCAAAAGAAAAGGCGTGTCCGGATGTTTCTTTCGCGCTCTTTGCGTTCTTTCGCGGTTAATCGAATGATGGTGAATAATTTAGGTTAGGGTTCATATGATCAAGGTCGGCTTAAAAGAGGTTGCGGAACGCGCCGGTTGTTCGGCCATGACGGTGTCGAACGTGCTGAACAAGCGGCGCAGCGTCAAGCCGGAAATCGCCGAGCGGGTGCTCAAGGCGGTCAATGACCTGGGCTATCAGCCGAGCCAGTGGGCGCGCCGCCTGGCGTTCCGCCGGACCGGCAACGGGCATTCGCACGCCCCCCTGACCCGCCGTTTCGGCTGCATCATGGACATCCCGGCGACCGGCAAGTACGCCGACCCGTACTACGGCGAAATCATGGAGGCCTTGGAGACGGAGCTCAACCAGCGGAACTATGAATTGTCGTTTGTCGAGCAATGGAATCATTTGGCCGGTTCCGAGCGCATGGGGAGGATACTGAACCCCGAAAATATCGACGTGCTGGTGCTGCTGAGTTGCGAGAATGTGTTGCCTGAGGTCAAGCGCTACCTGAAAAACATCGTGGTGCTGGGCAACTTTTTCCTGGACCGGACGGTGGATTATGTCAGTTGCGACATGGTCAACAGCGGGCGGGTGGCCACCCAGCATCTGCTGGACTTGGGGCACCATCGGATCGCCTACATTGGCCCCCAGTTGGCGCCGGAATGCGCCAGCCATGAACGCGAGACCGGGTACCGGCTGGCATTGATGAACCACCCTGAGCGTCTTGAGCCCAAGATCATTCACGTCAATACCAGTTCCTGGCAGGAGGTGTATGAAAAAGTACCGGAACTTTTGCGGGGGCCGGACCGGCCAACCGCCATTTTTGCCCATTGTGACCTCAACGCGGTGGCGGTCATCAAGGCGGCCAACAGTCTTGGGCTGAAGGTGCCCGAGGACTTGTCCGTCGTGGGTTTCAATGACGATTACCTGGCCAAGTTGTCCCATCCGGCGTTGACCACCATCCGGGTGGACAAGGTGGGTATTGGCAAGATTGTCGCCCAGGCCGGGGTGGACCGCCTGGAAAATCCCGGCATCCCGCCGCGGATCAGCATTGTTCCCGGGGAATTGGTGATCCGTGACAGTTGTGCGCCGGTCGGCACGGCTGGTGTGTCCCACCGTTCCAAGTGAAAATTTAAATTTTAGCACCTTACGAGTGAAAACTGTTGCAAGATGAGCATGATGGTTCGGAACGACAACGTTGAATCCTTCGATTCCGATAGCGATAGCGACCCCGATACCGATGAAAAACATCGGGGAAAACTTGAGATGTGGGAGCCTTGATCATTCACCGCTTGCCCTCGGGGTCGGTATCGCTATCGGTATCGGCATCGTTTGGTTCCGGTTATGCCGGGTTTGGGTGTGCCAGACTTTATTCAGTACGGGAGCTGTTGATGTCTTCTTTGCATCGCCAAGCCAGGTCTCCGGCGCGTTTTACCCTGATTGAGTTGCTGGTGGTGATCGCCATCATCGCCATCCTGGCCAGCATGCTGTTGCCGAGCCTGGGCAAGGCGCGGGCGAGCGCCCGGACGATCCAGTGTGGCGGTCATCTCCGCAGTTGGGGGCAGGCCTATGCGTTGTATGCCGCCGATTTTGATGGCTGGTTGCATTTTGGCAGTGGCGCGCCGGGCGGTTTTTTCTGGACCCAGCACTGGGCGTTGATTTACCCCGACAATGGTTACCTGCCGTTGACGGAGGTGAATGCCAACTGGGATCCGGCGCTACCAGGCAAAGACCCCACGGCCCTGAATCTGATGTACGGAATCAACGCCGAATTGTGGGCGTACTGCGGGCAGGCGGCGCATCCGCTCTACTACCGGGACAGCCGCCTCAAGACGACCGGTTTGGTCATGACCGACACGCTGCAGAACTACGGGCAAAATCTTGCCGGTGGCTGGGGCGAAGACAAGCGGCATCAGGGGCGGAGCAACTATCTTTTTCCCGACGGCCGGGTGCAGTGCCTGGACGTGCCCATTCCCCGGGCGGACCGGGAACGCGATGTCATTGACGAGGTGCAATGGTGATGTGCAACACGCTTGGCCGTTCCTTTTGTCTGAGTGTGGTTTCCCTGCTGTTGGGACCGGGGCTGTTTGCGTTGGACGCCACGCCCCCGGTGGCCCGGATTCCCCAGGCCCCCGAGCCGGTGGACCTTGCCGCCGGTTGGAAGCCGGCGGCATGGGCGTCCGCCGCCCGTCTCCTGAATATTTACGATTTGGGTGGCCAGGAGTTGTCCACTCCTGAAACCACCTTTTACGTCATGTATGAGCGTCAGGCGCTCCTGGTTGCCGTGGTCTGCCGGGAACCCGCCGCCGGGTATCCCAGCGCGGTTTTGCGCGGGCCGCTGGACCTGGGGATTGTCAGTGACGACGCCGTGCAGGTCGTTCTCGGGGTGGCCGACACCAATGTCCTGGTTCGCGAGGTCCTAAACATGGGGGGATACGAGGGCGCCTTGGGGGGGCAGGTGACCGCCGCCGATCATTACTATCAGTTCATTCTCAATGCGGCGGGCTCCTGCGTGCGGACCTACAATGAGACGCCGTTGCCGCGGGCGTTGTTCCAGGGCCGGGTGGAACGGGTCGAGCATGGCTGGGTGGCCTTGTTGCGCATTCCGTTTGCGAGTTGCGGTCTGAGCGTCAAGCCTGGCCAGACGATTTATGCCAATCTGTTCCGGTTCCGGCCGCCGAAGATGACGGGCTGGTACCTGCCGGCTTTTGGCGGGTATGCCGCCATGCCCCTGGGAACGTTCCTGCTGCTGCCAGCGGGTCAGGAAACGGCCAGGACGATGGAGACGCCGCCAGCGCCCGCCAGGGACGTGCCGGTTGCGAACTCCGCACCGGCGGCTTGGGACGGCACGATTAACGCTTATCCTTTGTCCGGCGCGGTGGTTGGTACCGTGGTGCCGCCCTCGGGAGCGGCCGGCGGAGTGGCGACGCTGAAGCTGGCCGGGCTGGGCGAGAAAACGCTGCCGCTCGCCAAGGCGAGTGGGAAACAGGTGGTCATTTTTGATCTTCCGCCGGGCAGCCAGCCGGCGCGCACCGCGGAATTGACGGTCACGGACACCAGGGGAAAAACGTTGTTTCACACCACGAAGGCGTTCCCGGCGGTCACCGCCCCCGCCTGGCTGGGGACCACGGCCGGCCAGGAGTATGTGGACCAGAAAATTCCCGCGCCCTGGACCCGGCCCGTCGTGGACGGCCGCCGGGTTTGTCTGGTCGATAAGACGCTCGGGTTTGGTGCGTTTGGTCTGCCGGAGTCGGTCCGGGATCATTTGGGCGAATTGCTGGCCGGCCCGGCCCAAATCGTGGTGGAAACCAACGGGCGCGCCGTGGTTTTTACCCCGGGCTCTGTCTCTGTCGCCCCGGCTGGCCTGGGCGTGGTCGTGAACGCCTCGGCCAAAGCGGGAGGCCTGGTTCTGGAAAGCCGTTGCGAGGTTGACTATGACGGCTTTACAGTTGTTAAACTGCGGCTTAACGGCGTTCCGCCTGCCACCATCTCGCGGCTGACCGTCCGCATCCCGCTGCAGTCGGCGCACGCCAAGTTCCACCACCAGACACTGGTGCAGGAAATCGGCAGCTTGCAGGGCGGGCGGGTGGAACTGCCCGCCGGCCCGTTGTGGGTGGGGGACGAGGACAAGGGGCTGGCGTTCTCGTTTGACTTGAACCCGTTCCTTTCCGTCAACCAGCGCCGCCAGGTGCGGGCGGTGTGCGAGGACGACGCCACCTGGTTGGAAATGAACTTGGTGGACGGTCCGAACCAGATCAAGGAGGACGGCCATATCTTCCGCTTCTTTCTGCAACCAACCCCCACCAAGCCGGTGTCTCTGAAAAAGGTTCACCCCACCGTCCAATGGCAATGGGAGCAGTGGAGCGACTGGCAGGGATACCCCGACCTGAAAAAGCTGCCGGCGCTGAAACAATGGTCCGACGACCTGCACCGGAAAGGGCAGCTCGGCCTGCTGTACACCTGCCAGGGGCTGGCGGAGGATGCGCTTGAGTTCAAGACCTACCAGGACGATTTGCAGGGGCTTCCCGCCTGGGTCTTTTATCGCCGCGCCTATAATCCCGGCTTGAATGTGCCGTGCCAATACACCTGCAAGCGCGGGCCGGAAGGCGACTTGCAGTTGTGGGCGTTTGCCAAGCTGGTCAAGGAGGGGGGCATTGACGGCACCGTCAGCGATGGCCTGAGCCTGGCCTGGGAGTGCGCGCATCCCGGACACCGCAACGGGTGCGGCCGGCCGGTGGTCATGACGTGGGAGCAGGACCCGGTCACGGCCGTTACCGGGCAGCGTCAATTTTTGAAACGGTTGCGCGGCATTTTCAATGACAGCGGCCGGCCGTTCTATATGGCGGCGCATTGCGGCGGTGGCCTGCAAATCAACACGTTGTCGTTCTTTGATGGTTATATGGAAGGGGAGCAACTGGCCCGCTTCCGTACCGGATATCAAATTCCGCTACCGACCATGGCGGCGGGGTATAGCGGCCGGCCGTGGGGTTTCCGCACCATTTTTTGGGAAAAGACCTGGCGGCGCCTGCGCGGGTTCAATTGGAGCCTCACCTATGCGTTGCTGCATGATGTCGAATTGGAAGACTCCATGCTGGCCAATCAGATCTACGCGCCGTTTGAGGATGACCGCGAGACCCAATATTACCCCTATTGGCGGCCGGGACCGCACGTCAGTCTGAAGACGGGAAAGTCGCTCGTCTCCTATTATCGGAAGAGTGACGAAGCGTTGGTGGTGGTGGGCAACCTGTCGTATGACCGGGCCGCCTTCAAGCTGGACGTCAGCGGCCTGCGGCCGGGGGCGCCGCTGCAGGCGGTGGACCTGATCAGCGGCAAGTCCTACCCGGTAGTCGATGGGTGCATTGCCGGCGTGCTTGAACCCTACCGCTGTTTGGCGTTGCGGGTGGTGCGGGCCGCCGCGAGTCTCGCGCCGGCAGGTGCGCCAGTGCCATCCCCGGCGGCAAATCCGGTACCGGTGGCTGCCGCGGGGCAGGGCGGCGGGGCGGGCACGCACAGCGCTGAATGGGAGTGCCGGGACGGCGCCAAACCGGTTGCGGGAGAGTGGATATTGACCAGCGTAGCCAATCATCCGCCGGCCACCGCCACGTTGAAAAATTATTCACTGGGGCGCAATGGGACGGTCGCGTTGAAGGTGAAACTGACGGGGCGCTTTCAGCTCAAGATCGGCCCCGTGACGCTGCTGCATGACGGCAACTGGCAGCTGCTGGGGCCGTTGGACGGGTGGAGTGTCGGCACCGTTTATCAAGTGGCGCCCAAGCCCGACGCGTTCTCGACCCTGGTCGTGACGGTCCGGGACGGGCATGTCGATGCGGTTCTGGACGGCGCCGTCCTGGTGAGCGACATGAGCTACGATCTGCCCGCCGCCGGCAATGCCGTCTCGGTGCTGACCTGGGCCGGGGACACCGTGGTCTTCCGGGTATTGGACATCAGTGCCGCCGCTCGCCCGTTGTTTACCTCCGCCCTGTTGCATCCCGTGCTGTGATGACATCACCGGACTTGAACGCCACTATCGTCTGGCATGACCGCTGGGACATGCGGGTTCCGCCCTTTTGATGGGGCTGCCGGGACGCGGGCGACACCGGGCCGGCGGGCGTCTGCACGTTCTGGGACTCCCGGGACTGGAGGTACAGGAGAGACCGGAGGGGTGGCTTGGCTGCCGTCTTTGGTCTCTCGCGTCGCGGGTGTCCCGGGAGTCCGGGTGATCGCAACCGGCGTCTGGTTGGGCCGGGAAACCCGCACCGCCCGCCATCGTCACGGCGGCAACTGACCCCGTGCCTTTTTTACCACGCCGCGGAGGTGGAGGCGTTGCCGTACCAAATTCGCCATAGTTGAGGATCGCCGTTGGGGCCGCCAATCGACGTATGCAGGAAGGCGTACCGGGCGTTCTTGACCCAGGCGACATGGCCGTCATAGTAGGCGGTATTGGCGCCGCCGCCGTGGCGGTCGGCGATGGCGACACTGTCGCTAGGCGCTCTCTGCCAAAGGGTGAATTCCGACCAAGCGTCCCAGCCCAGTGGCGAAACTTCATCATAGGAGGCACGTTCGCACGCCATCACCGTGTCGGACACGCACTGCAGGCTGCTCAGCTTGATCGGCCCCCGGTCCCACGTTACCGGAAAAGAGGCCGCATCGCCGATATATCCGCCCACGTAGACATTCATGCCGTAGAGCGGATCCAATTGATAATTGTGGTAGCTCCACTGCCGTTTGGATGGGCACTCCAAAACCTTGCTCCGATTGTAATTGTCCGGTGATTCCATGCAACCGGCAACGGCTAGGTATTGGTGCCAGGCATAGGGCGGGTCCCACGTGCCCCAATAGGCGCGATTGGTGTAGGTCGGGGGGGCGTAGCCGTTGGACGACTCGGCATAGGCGATGACCGCCAGGGCGATCTGCCGCTCATTGCCCAGGCAGGCGATCTTGTTCGCCGAGTCCTTGGCCTTTCGCAGCGACGGCAGCAGCAGGCTCGCCAGGATGGCGATGATGGCGATCACCACCAGCAGTTCGATCAGGGTGAAGCGTTTCATGGGAGTGGCCTTGTAAACATACAACGGCATCGGCAACGGGGGTAATGTGTTGGGGGGCGGGGCCAGTGGACCGTGTGGACTCCGTGGACTCTGTGGACCTTTGGGATGCGTCCTGGTTCGTTCACAGTGTCCACCGGGTCCACCGGGTCCATAACGCTTTGTTCGAAAAAACTCAGTTCCGCCGGCGGCGCAGGACGAACAGGCCGCCAACTTGCCGAGCCCGTTGAGGTGCGGTGTGCGTTGCATGTTTGATGTTCGATTTGACCGGTTTAGGGTTGGGTCAGCAGCAGGATTCCATTGGGGGGCAGGGTGACGGCGTTGGCATCGATGCGGCGGCCGGTGACGCGGTCGGTCCAGGTGGTGTCACGGGGGCCGGTGCCACGGCTGGCGATGAGGCTGAACGAAACGGGGGTGTCGGAGGAGACATTGGCCAGGAACACCACGGGCTTGCCGTCGGGACCGGCGGCGGAGCGGAGTTCGAGGTCCGGTACCGGGGCGCCGTCGGGGCCGGCGGTGGCGAAGGCGGGGGTGATGCCGGCTTGGGCCAGGACCGTCGGCCAGGCCACAACCAGGGCGGCCGGTTCCGCCGGCAGCCGGATGATGTTCTTGGAACGTGCGAACTCCGCCAGGGACGCCGCGGCGCGCTCGCGGCCATAGGGATCGTAGCGCAAGTTGTCGTCGCCGAGCCAGAGAAGATGGCCGCCCTGGCGCAGGTAGCGCTTGAGCGCCTCCACGGTGGCGTCATGCACGTACTGGGCGCCGGCCAGCACGATAAGCTTTTGCTTGGGCGGGCCGGCGGCCAGCATTTGTTCGTTGACGATGCCGGTCTTGAGGTCCTGGTTCAGCAACGACGTGTACACCGTTTTGGCGCGGGCGTAGTATTGGTCCTGGGTGGAGTTGGGGGCGCCGGGGATGCCGAAATCGGCGGCGGCGTCGTAGAACAGCAGGACGGCGGCGGGGGCGCGGCTGAAATTGCCCAGCAACGGGGTCAGGCGCCGCAGGTCGCTGGCGGTGGTGCCGTAGGCTTCCAGCGCCTCGGGATAGCTGTTGAGGTTCCAGTCATAGCCGCTTTCCGAGTTGCCCCACCACTCGGGCACCAGGGTGGTGGTGGCGAGGAACAGATGGGTCAGGCGCTCGCCGTGGAGGTAGCGCTGGAAGAGGCCGCGCCGGAGCTCGCCGGGGGCGTTCGGATCGCCGTAGGGCACGCCGTGCATTTCGGAGCAGAAGATCGGCTTGTCCGGGCAAATGGACTTGTAATAATCATAGGCGAACAGGGTGTCCTTCCAGTTGGCGCCGCGGATGTAGCTGGCATCCAGGCCGGTGATGTCGGTGATCGGCAGGATTTGCCGGGGATCGGTGCCGACCACGAAGCACTGGGCCAGGGAGCGGTGGCTGAAGCTGGAAAGGATGTTCTTCATGTGGGTCAGCTTGCCGGGGAGGCGTTGCTTGGCGGTGTCGTTCAGCCAGCGGACGAGGCCGGCGGCGCGTTCGCTGTTGAAACAGCACCAGTCCCAAAAGGCGGCGCGCTGGCGGTAAATGCCGACAGGAGCGAAAATGGTTTTCGGATCAAACGGCTTGGGCACATCGTCAAAGGACTTGAACGCGCTACCCCAGAGCAGGTTGAGTTTGGTGATGGAACCGTGGCGGGCTTGCAGCCAGCGGCGGAAGTCGCGCATGGCTTCCGGCGACTGGTTGGCGAAGACCCATTCGTTGGCCAGGTCAAGGGTCTTGATGTTTGGGAGGTCGCCGAAGGCCTGGGCATGGCCCTGGAGGAGCAGGTCGAGCAGTTTTTTTCCCTCCGGGGTGTCCATCCAGGCATTGGCGCCCTCGCCGCCGGGCTGGAACCAATTGGGCAGGTAATGGGTGCTGTTCAGCAGGTCGACGGGCTCGCCCCAGGCCTGGGCCTCGGTGGCGTTGTTCCGCCGGCCGGCGACTTCGTCGGTCTGGCGCAGGTTGGGATTGAGGACAAACGGCTGGGCCATGTACGAATTGGGGCCGATTTCGAAGTTCTCGAAGTTAAGCCCCAGCTCGGCCAGCCGGACGCTGTGATCCTTTTGGGAATAGGTCCAGACGAATCCCTGAAGGGTGACCGGGGTTTGGCCGGCCAGCAGCTCGCCGCCCTTGACCGACCATGGCTGGCCGAGCAGGTCAAAGCGGGGAATGGCCAGGGCGGGCGGGTTCGGGTTGGCGACGAATGCCAGCAAATCGGCCCGCAGTTTGGGCGCGGCCTGGTTGGCGTAGGTGGTGGCGCGCTCAAACACTTGGGGATACGTGTGGAGCTGGCCGTCTTCCCGGCCGCGGTAGCCGCGCTGGGCCATGGCGGCAATCTGGAAGGCGTGGCGGAGCAGGCTCAGCCGCAGTTGGAAATAGTCCACGGCGCGGCCGCGCGCCTGTTCCTTCTTTAGCAGTTGCTCGATCTCGTCGGCCAGCCGTTCCGCCCGGGCGAGCTGACGCGGCGCGGCGCCGGGATCGTTCACGGCCACCGTGGTTTCAGCGGCGGCGGTGCCGCCGCTCCAGCACGCCTTCAAGGGGGTGGTGCCCACGGGCAGGCGGCCGGCGGGGAAACTGAACGGCACCTCGGCCACGGCGCCGGCCGGGACGGCCTGTTCCTGGGCCTGCGCCCCGGCGGTCAGGCGGACCACGGCACCGGCCGGCAGGTTGCGCGCCGTCACGGTGGCCCGGACGGTTTCGGTCAGGGGGAATTGCGCCTTGGCCGCCGCCACGTGCAGGATGGTGGCGGTGCCGGAACGGGTGAAGCGCATCCGGCGGAACTTGCCGGCATTGGCGCCGTCGCCGATGCCGTCGCTGATTTTGAGATAGCCGCGCCGTTTGCCGTCATCGTTGTCGTTGACGATCAAATTGAAGCGGAACGGCTGGTCACGCAGGGGGTTGAGCGGCCCCAGATAGCTCCAGGGCAGGGCGATGGCATAGGTGACGGTGTGGCCGTCGTGAACGGCGGTGAAGGGGACGGGCCAGGCGCCCTTCGGTAGTCCTGCTGGCGCCAAGGTGGGCAGCACTTTGCGGCCAAAGGCGAGGTCGGTGGCGCCGCCCATGATATCATCGTCATCGCAGCCCGGGTTCGGCGGCGTGTTGTCCAGCGGGTCGATGCCGAACTGGATGCTGTCGCCGTTCCAGAAGTCGGTCATGGAATCGGCGGGGCGGAAGACGTCGTCAATCACCCGGACGACCATGAAGAAAAACTGTGAGTTCCACGCCACCACGGTTTGGGCGGAAAGATCCTCGGGGCCAGTGAAGTCGAGGCCGGCATCGGGGGTCAGGGCAATGGCCGGATACCGGCTCCAGTCACTCCACGGGGTTTGGACGGAGAACGTTTCTGGAACCTGGGAACACACCAGTTCCGTCGTGGCCGGGGCCGTGCCGGAATCCGTCCCGGCCGCCGCCGGCAGGATCAGCAACAACGCCGGTAGCGCGGCGGCCATCCAAGAGGATCGATAATTGGCTTGGGAAATAGGCATGTGGTGGTGTTGCTTCTTGTGTTTGCTTCGTGCCTTCGTGGCTACGTGTGAACAAGTAAGGGTGGATGATGCGGGCGGGCGTCAGCCGGTTTCACCGACGATCACTTCGCCGGCCAGGACATGGTGGACTTCGAGTGCCCCGGCATAGCCGGCCATGCGGCGCCGCAGGATCTCGCCGGCGAAATAGCCGATGTCATACCGGTGATGGTCAATGGTGGTCAAACGCAGCGGGGAAACGCCTTCCACCTGGCATTTGAGCATGGAAATGACCTGCGTTTCTTCCGGCACGCGGATGCCGGCGGCCAGCAGGGCGCGCAGCACGCCGACGGCCGGGTAATCGTGGTCCACGAGGATGGTGCCGCAACGGAAGCCGGCCGCCAGCAGGCGGGCCATCTGTTCCTGGGCATCGATATAGGGATCGGGCGGTTGCATCCACCCGCGGGGTGCTTCAAAAGAAAAAATCCGCTCATCCGGCAGTTCGATGCCGGCCGGCCCCAGCACATTCCGCAACTCGGCGACCATCGGCTTTCGAAACTCCGGGAGGAACAGGCTGACCATTGCCACGTCCCGATAGTTTTTGCTGATCAGGTACTCGGCGGCTTTCCGGCTGGTATAGGTGCGGGAGGCGAAGACCCGGTCGCATGGCAGGTTGAAATGGTCGTCGCCGCCGATCACCACCAGGGGAATCCCCGAGCGTACCAGTTCGCGGGGGTTGTGGGACGGCTTGCGGTCATGGTGCAAGCCTTCGCCTTGCAGGACGATGCCCGCGGCGCCCATGGCCACCACCTTGTCGATCAGCTTGTGATACAGGCCAAGGTCGGCATGACTGCAATAGGTGGCCAGGGTGTAGCGGTCTGGATCTAGGGCGTTTTGCAGCCCGCGTCCGTACTCCAGTACATTTTCCGATACCCCCGTCGTCACCCAGGACACCTGGTGCCGGGTGTTGCCGTTGCGGCCGTCCGGCACCATCACCCCGCGCTGAGGCTGCTTGATTAAATAGTTGGCCACCGCCAATTGTTCGACGGTCCGGCGGAGGGTGGGGCGGGACACCCCGTACAAGGCCGCCAGTTCCCGTTCCGGCGGCAACAACTCGCCCCCGGCGAAGCGTCCGTTCTTGAGATCCGCCAGCAGTTCATCGAACAGGCGGATCGAGCGGCTGTTATAACTGCTTTTGGTGAGAATCGCCATGGTGGTCACGTCCCCGCTGTTTAATTACCAGTATAGAGTAATTAGGCAAAAAAACAACCAAAGTAGTGAAAAATAAACAAAAAATTATTTCTGGTAATTAATTTGCGGGTGGTGGCTCTCCCGGCCTAGTGGCACGGAAGGCGGTCACGGCATTACGGCGCATCCCAGGCAGGCAGGAATGCCTGCCCCTGGAGTTTGGCAGAACTCCACGGTTGTGGTTTTCCCGTCCCAGCGGGACGGAGCGGGAATAGGCAGGGGCTTCAGCCCCTGTTTTGCCACCCCCCATTTCGCGTGCCGTAGGTACGAGGCGAAAGGGGCCAGGCAGGGTTGCCGCGATACTTTGACACGTCCCCTGGCTTTCGCGGTCAGAGTGGCCGTACGGTTCGCGGCGTACCTACGGCACGCCTTTTAGGCTGAAGGTAATTAAGTTGTCACCCGTTTTGATCCATGTGGCACCGTTCTTGGAGTGCGGCAATTCCTTTGCCGCTTTTTAATATCGGCATTATGGGAAAACTCGCGTCTCTTTTAAAAAAACGATTCGGCTATTTGCTTTTTTAATCCTATACGGTATAGTTCTAAACATATACGAATATGTTTTGTTTCTGTGCGGATAAGGTGGTTGGCGCATGGTGAACGCAAAGCTCAAGTCAATGGCCGGTGAGGGGACGCGGCAGAAGCTGCACCTGCACATCTCCAGCCAGATCCTGGCCGACATGCGTAGGGGCGTGTTCAAGCTGGGTGACAAACTGCCCAGCCAGACCGAACTGGTCGACAAGTATCAGGTCAGCGTCTCCACCATCCGGCAAGCCCTGGCCACCCTTGAACATCGGGAACTGATCCGCACGGAGAAGGGCCGCGGCAGTTTTGTCAGCCTGCAGTCCGGCAAGGCCCGCCAGTCACAAAAGCTGCGGACGCTGGGACTGATCTTTGAGCGCACCGGCAAGCCGGATGACATTCATGAGGAGACCCAGGTCCTGCTGGCCTATTCGGCCGTCTGCCGCGAGCGCGGCATCCGCCTGGTTTCCGCCCAGACCGACTTCGATGCCCACTTAGGCGGGAGCAAATTGATCGAGACCTTTTCCGACATGCGTCTGGACGGCGTCTGTGTGTTTCTGCATCACGCCATTGATGCGGTGCCGCGCATAGAAGTCTTGGGGCGTGAATTTCCGGCGGCGGTCGTCTTTTTTCCGGGGCCGACCTATCACTACACCATGCCGATTGACACCATTGACGTCGATGCCCGGGTCGGCGTCGAGCAGTTGATGGAACATTTTCTCCAGCTCGGACACCGCCGGATCGGCTATGTCGGCGTGGAAATTCCGCCCGATCCGTTTTTGGGAAAAATGACCACCATGGGGCGGTACGAGACCTACCGGGATTGCCTGGTCAAGGCTGGGATCGGCCTGGACCTGGATCTCGTGGTCAACCACACCTATGGCCAGGAGCCCGGCCCGAAAACGATGCAGGCCGTGTTGAAGATGATCCGCGCCCCCCGGCCGGCGACGGCGATTTTCGCCTACAGCGACTGGCTGGCGCGGCAGCTCATGCACCGCTTGTGGCAGGAAGGCGTCCGGGTGCCGCAGGACGTGTCGATCGCCGGTTTCAACGACGTCGCCTTTGCCCGGGAACTTATCCCCTCTTTGACCACGGTCGCCCACCCGTTCACGCGGGCGGCGGAAACCACGATTCAGTTGATGGAGGACCGCCTGGCCAACCGCACCCGGCCGATCCAAAAGATTTCCATCCCCAACCGCCTGATGGTCCGCGAGTCTGTGGCGGCGGTGGGGGGAAACATGGCTCAAGCAATGCCTGGCACGTGATGATGGAGTACCCTAGCCCCCCCCAAAAAAAGTCCAGGGAGAAACCGACATGACACTGTCCGCCCCGAAGCGCAACCAAGCCCAAGGGACAACAGGAGAAGGCACCATGAAAAAGCTAATTTCGAGGCCAAAATAAACGGTCTTGACAAAAGGAGGTGAAATAACATCGAGGATCGGCTAGAAGAACAAGTAACCAAACCCAAAAAACGGAATCGAAGGAAAACGCAAAGATGAAGAATACACTATCCATTGCAATCCTGTGCCTGCTGGCGACCAGCGGCACCCGGGCCGCAGTCATCATCGACGACTTCAGCATCGACAGCAGCGGAAAATACAACACGGTACATATCAGTGGTTCACACGCAGCCTATGGTATTGCCGACGACCAGTTCGCGCCTACCTGGTCTGGAGAGCATACCATTTGGCTGCGTAATGACGGTTATACATTTGATATTGGAAGCTCTGTTTTGATCAATGTTTGCGCGGTTCCCAATCTCTGGCAGGCAGCCGGTCTGGGCCTCAACAGGAGTTTGACGGTGCCGGACGCTGAAGCGGACGCGAAACAGTACTTTATCCAAAACCAGACTGGCGGGGTTATGAAATGGCAGGGCAAAGAGGAGCTCACCGACCTCAGCTTCACGAAGGGGCCGGCCACGATCAGCCTTACTAGAACGAGCGGCACGGGCCTGGACTACGCGGTGCATTATTTCAAGACGGATGGCAGTGCCGCACAACTCACCGGCACGGACACCATTGCATCGGGTGCGCAGTATTTCGGGATGTGGGCCTACAGTTGCGGGGGTGCACGGTGGGATAATTTGGCGGTGGCTCCCGTTCCTGAACCCGCGGCACTCGTGGTTTTGCTGGGGGGCGTTACCGGCCTCATGATGCGCCGCCGACGGTAAAGACGCGTGATCGCGTTCGGGGGATGCGGATGCCCGCACGATCCGCATCCCCCGAATCACCTTTAACCAAACGACAAGAGCCGGATATGTCAAATCGCCCTCCTTTTACCTTGATTGAGCTGCTGGTGGTGATCGCGATCATCGCCATCCTGGCCTCCATGCTGCTGCCGGGGTTGCAGCAGGCCCGTGAAGCGGGGCGGGCCACCGTGTGCAAGTCCAACCTCAAACAGTTTGGCGTGGTCTACGACTTGTATGCCGGGGATTACCAGGGGGTGTGTCCGCCGGCGGTCAATGGGACATGGCGTTGGCTGGTCTCGCCCTACATTGAAAATCAGCAGGGAACGTTCGACCCGACCCTGGGAAAACTCAAACTGCAATGCCCGACCGCGACCACGCTGCACCCCGAGACTCTTTACGGATCCTCCATTGCGCAAGTGGACCTGCCTTGGCAAATGTGGTTATACTGGCGGCGGGATCGGATCGCCGCCCCCAGCCAAAAGATTCAGAATGCGGACTCCGCATCCTCCTCGTCGGCCTGGTACGAGTGGTTGGTTTCAACACATTGGGCCACTATTTCGTACCTGATGCCGGAAGCGCGGCACAACCGGGGTGCCAACCTGCTGTACGTGGACGGACATGTGGCCTGGGTGCGCAACACGGCGCCGCCGGGGCAGTACGGCGGTTATGCCGGCTGGCCGGATGTGGCGGCCGACCAGTGGGTTGATATCTCGGTTAAAATTGAGTGACCCGGAACGGACCTTCAGCGCCTCCCATTTTGATGAGTTGAACGTTTTTATTGGGGCGCCGCCCGTTCTCGGGAGGAACGTTGGCGTCACTCCAGTTCTACTTTCTACAATAATCATCCTCTCACCAATGGCGGCCGTGGCTGGAATGCCACCCGTCCGCTCCAGGCAAGACACTTCACAACTCAGAGGTTTTTTCTTCATGATGCGCAACTCATTGGTGATGAGCGTTGGACGGTTGCTGTTGGCGTGCCTGTGGCTGGGTGGGGGTTCCATCTTTGGCGCCGATCTGAAGACCGCGGTGATCTGCACCACCGGCAGCGCCAACTTTGTGGAAACGCCACAGGCGCGGGACAAGCTCGCGAAGCGGTTGGGGCAGGCCGGGTACACGGTAAAACGGCTGGCGCTCCCCCAGGAATGGGCGCAGTCCTTGGACGATCCGGCCACCGCCCTGGTCGTCTATGAGCCATGCGAAACCGTGCCCGAAGCGATGGCCGCCAAAATCAAGCCGTTCCTCAATCGCGGCGGCATCTTCATTACCGGCGGCGGCATGCCGCTTTGGTATGTGGTTGACCCGACCGGCCGGCAGCTCAGAAGCGGCGGCGGCGTCCAGCGGGAGTTGGCGGCGTTTGAGGGCGGCTTCATCCCCGAGGATAAGGTCGCCCCGCTGTCCGGGTGTGGCAAGCGTGTCCTGGGGCGTGAGGCGGGCATTCAGTCCGGCTCGCGCGGCATCACCGCCGTCGACGATGGCCATGACCTGATTCCACTGGCGTCCCTCGACGGCATCCATCCGGTGGCGGTGGTCTGTTTTCCCAATAATGGCAAGTTTCTGTTTGTGAGCACATTGCCACTGGAGCGGGGGGCATTCAACCCGCTTGACGGCGCCCAGGTATGGGGGCGGTTGCTGGCATTCCTGGCGGCGCCGCTGCCGAAGGTGGCGGTGACCGTCGCCAAGGATGAATGGATCAGCGGCCAGGATAAAACCGTTGCCGCCACGGTCGTCCTGGACAACCCGCATGCCCAACCCATCACGCTGACCTATCAGGCGGTGGTGAGCAAGGAACCGCTGTTTGGCATCACGCGCGACCCGGTGGTGGTTTTTGAGAAAAAGCTGACGTTGGCCAGGAATGGCCATGTAAAAAACACGTTCACCATCCCGATGCCAGCAGCACAAGAGTGGGGTGTCTATCGGATCGAGTTCATCTCCGATCTTGGTCTTAAAAGCAGTACCTGTTTTCAGGTTCTGCCGCCCGCCGCCATCGCCTACCTGGACCTCGATCCCATTTACCCGGCCAATCCGGCGGACACCCGCACGGTCACGGTGGGCATCCGCAGCTTTCTCGGCCGGTATCCCACCCGTGTCTTGGTCGAAGCACAACCCGCCGCGGGCGGCGCTTGGACGACGGTGGCGGAAAAGAAACTGGAGGTCCGGCGGACACCGCAATCCAACATCACCACCTTTGCGTTTTCGCTGGCGCCGAAACAGGGCGAGGATCTTCGGCTCAAGGCGTCGATTGTTGCCGATGACGGGGTCATCCACACTTCGTTCAACCGGCTTGAGTATGCCGATCACAACCGCGCGCTGGATCGGCGCCCGACCATGTTCCGGGCGCTCGACGGCAGCCAGTTTGCCTCCGAGACCAACGCTCTGACCAATAATCTGTTACAATGGCGCCGGGAGATGCCGCTGTTCCGCGGGGTGATGGTGTTTCAATTGCCGGGAACGTCCCGCGACTGGTTGAGGCAGAACGATTTTACCTGCAATTACGGCCAAATCATCACCAATTACCCGATGTTGGCGGAGTGGAAGCTTGACGACTGCAACGGCGCCGGCGTTTCCGCAGCAAAATTGATGGATGTCCACGCTGAAGACGTCACCTCCTGGCTGGTGCGGCAACATTCCCGTTCCCACTTTCAGCGTCATCTTGACGGCAAGCCGGACATCGTCAATCTGGTGGAAGCCGTGGCGGGCTATGAACCGCCGGGAGCGGATCCCAAGCGCGATGGCCGTTATTCCCATTTTTTGGGGTATACCCCCCGCGCCATTCCCAATTATCGTGAGGCCCTGGCCGGGCGGGACGAAGGCGTGCGCATGCTCGATCCCGGCGGCCGGACGATGCGGCGCTACTCCTTCAAGGAGATGTATGAGCTGACCTATGACGAGGCGTTGCCAGTCCCCCAGGTGCTCGGGTTTGCTTCCTGGGATGATTACATTCCCTACAAAAGTACCTCGCGCAACGAGGGCGGTTTTTTTGGCGGCAAGGCCGAAGAATTGAAATGCCGCATTCATTATTATCTGCGCAATTATTCGCACTTGAAGCAGTTGGATGATTTATCGGTCAACCTGCGGGCGTTTGCGCCGGAAATTCATTGCGTCATCGGCGGTGACGGGCCGCTGTTGGGGCAGTTGTCCAGCCAATATTATCGCTTGCCTTACATCGACACCAATAGCCGTTGGCTGTTCCGTAGCGCGTACATTCAGGCCCAGTCCGTCACCTACGGCGGCGAACGGACGTTTTTGGAAACGGCGGCCCGTTTTGGCCGCCGGGTCGGCGTGCATGAAGAGATTGGCGCCGGCCAGTGGGCGCCCTACCGGACCGCGGAGACCAGCTTCGTCAGCCTGTTCACCAAACGCGCCGCTTTGCCGTATCCCGACCTGCAAGTCGATTTCTTTCACACCCTGACCAAGACGTACCGGCTAGCCGAGGAAAAGGCGATGTTCAAAGGCTTTCAGGTGGCCGTCGACACCCAGGCAACCCCCTGTACGGCCGGCGCCGAGATCCTGATGGTTTATAACAACAATTCGTATTACCCGGACAATGCGCGCGGCAACTACCGCTGGGACCTGAAAAATCCGGAACACCGCATTCTGACGATGGGGGATTTTACTTGGCGCGCCGGCATTCCCTCCCACGCCATTGAAACACCGTTGTGGGACACGCAACTGCTGGCCAACTATCGGATCGTCTGCCTGGCGGCGGAACGCTACATGAAGGGGGATCTGCCGGTGGTTCAGGCATGGTTGCGCAACCGTCAGGCCAAAGGGCGGATCTTGTTCATCAACCATGCCAGTCCGTTGCAGATCAATTACTTGAACGGCCCCGAAATCCAGGAAATCCAATGGCGTTCCCAAAATGGTTGGGGTGATTTGGGACTGGCGTGGGGGCAGCCGGTGTTGACCCCGGTGAACACGTTGCGCGTCATGGGGAAGGCGGCATATTCGCCCGCCCACCCGCTTCCGTGTTTGGTTGTGACGCCGCCGCCGGGCGCCAAAACCCTGGTGGAGAGCGAACGCGGAGTACCGGTGGTCTGGCAGCTCGCAATTGACGCCAATTCCGTGATTTATTCCGGTTTGCCGCTCGGCAACATTTCCGTCGCCGGCGACCCCGATGCGGTTTGCTACAAGGTGCTGAGCGACCTGTTTGCGTCACTGGGCTGCCCGCCGGTCTGCAAGGCCGCTCCGGAAGACTGGTTTACCTGCGGATATCGCCTCAACGGCAACCGGCTGGCGATTGCCCTAATCAACCCGAAAGAAGAAAAGATCGCCATGGACGGCCCGTACGGCGATGACGGCGACAAGGTGGAGCAAGTCGCGGCGGCGGTGGGCGTGACCGAAGTTGAAGTCACCTGGAACAAGGCGGGCGTTCCCCAGCGGACGTATAAGGTTCGCGATGCGTGGAACAACGTTCTTCTGGATCAGGTGGTCAAGGCGGATGCGGCCGGCACGATCCGGGCTAAGTTCAAGATCAATGTCGCCAAATTGTTCATCTTGGAATAGCGTGGCGGCAAGGCGAGTTTTGGCGTGGTGGCTGGCACGGTTCATCTCACGCAATGCGAGAGGACCGGAGACAGCCTCCACGCCGCCGGCCGGTCATCGCGCGGGGTCAAACCTACTATTTGCAATTAAAGTCGGCCTGGTCGGTCGGACTCGACGTGTGTGTCCGGCATTGTTCTGGTTGTCGTCTTTCGCACTGGATTCGTTGACGACGACGAGCACGATAACGGCGACGCTTTTCAATCCAACAAAGTAGAATTGGGACGGCGGGGCATAACCGTTGTATGTTGCATATAAGCGATGAGTAGTGGGCGTCGTTATTACTTGGAGCTTATCCGTACTTGCATCCCAAGTGTCGGTACACGGAGTGAAAATGAACGAAATAATAATAGCGCGCGGCTCGCTCGCCTGTTTCAAAGAAGCCATCCGGGCGAAAAACGTCAGGATGGGGTTTATTGGCGGTTCGATAACCGAAGCGCACCGGGAATCCAACTGGCCGTACTTTGTCAACGGCTGGTTTGTCAAAAAATTTCCCGCCGTCCGGTATGTTTGGGAAAACGCGGCCATTGGCGGCACCGGCAGTCTCAGCGGGATCATGCGCGCCCAACGCGACTTGATCGACACCCGCTGCGACATTGTCTTTGTCGAATACGCCGTGAACGACGGGCCAGGCGAAGAGACGATGCGCACACGCGAAGGCCTAGTGCGAAAACTCCTGGAGGAAAAACGGGACGTGGTCTTCGTTTATACGTACTGCCAGCATATGTACGCGGCGATGGCCGAGGGCAACCTGCCGCCGTCCATTGCCGAGCTGGAACTACTTGCGGAGCACTATAATATCCCCTCCATCTGGATGGGGCTTCACGCCTACAACGAGGTGAAGGCGGGCCGGATGTCGTGGGAGGCCTGGCTTCCCGAGGGGCTGCATCCCGAATACATGGGGAGCGGTGTCTATGCCGAGCCGGTGATCAAGTATCTCGAAAACGAGCTTAACGCCCCGGATCATTCGCCCATTTCCCACGGGACGGCGCTGCCCGCGCCCCACAACCCAAACCACTTCCAACACATTGATGAAATCCCCTTTGACGCTATCGACCTGCATGGGCCGTGGGCGGAGAGGCGCGAGGTCATCCTGCCGTGGTACCGCACGGTGTTATCCACGGCGGCGGACGGCGCGGGACTTTCCTTGAGCTTCACGGGGCGCGCCCTCTGCGCCATGCTTAATTTCGGCAAGATGTCGGGAATCCTCAACTACCGCGTTGACGGCGGCGAATGGCGGGAGTTTGTGGGTGAAAGATGCGCGTGGGTGCCTGATAAAAACTGGTGCCGGCCGGTACTCTTCGCCGACGACTTGGGCGGCGGTACGCATCTTTTCGAGCTTAAGGTGACGCATGGCAACCGCGAAGACTGCAAGGGCACCAACTGCAAGATCTTCAGCTTTATGGCGGTAAAATAGCACTTAAACATTCGGATTCACCACGAAGCCACGAAGAGCACGAAGATACATCGAAGAAGAAACATATGGCACCATGCAAAATATAAAAAAGACCACCTTTAAGATTGGCATGCCATTGGAAAGTGGCACTTGTTATTACGGGGACAAGAGCGAATACCATATTTATCTCAAGGACACCGTCAATACCAGCGGCTATGGATATACCAAGCAAACGGATGAACTATTGACGGCGTTTTTCTTAAAGGACCTCGCGAATGTCACCCTTGACCTTGGCGGCGCGGCGCTGATTTTTCACGGTAGAATCGCGCCATTTGTCATGACCAATTGCCAGAACATCACCTTGAAAAATTTTTCCATCGATTACGACCGCCCGTTCTACACGCAGGGCGAGATCTTGGAAGCGGATTCCACGCATCTTAAATTGCGCATTTCAGATGGCTTTCCGTATCGCGTGAGAAATGGCGTTTTTTATGCCGTCAGTGAGACGTGGGAACAACCATTTGACCAACATAATATGCTCTTTCAGCCGTATGACGCCAAAACGCGTTCGCCCGCTTATGCCGCCGGCTGTATCCTCGCGGTCGTTGGACCCGAAGCGGATGACAAGAATCCACCCCTGCCGATTCATCACCTTTCGCTTGCGGAGGGCACGGATGGCTCGATACTCTTTTACGGTGATTTTCCCGCAACCTACAAGGCGGGGCAAGTACTGACCATGACTCATGAACCCCGCGACAAGAATGCAATTCTCGTCGAACACAGCCAAAACATTCTGGTGGAAAATGTCCGCCTCATTCACGCCGCCGCCATGGGTTTTGTCGGCATGTTCTCGGAAAATATCACGCTCAAAAACTTCGACATGTACCTGGACGAAAAAACCAAAGGGTTAATCTCAATCAATGCGGACAGCGTGCACTGCTTCCACTGCACGGGTAAGATCCGGATCGAGGATTGTATTTTTGAAAATATGCTTGACGACGCGATTAATATTCACGGCAACTACACGCGGGTCACCGCCGCGGATAAAAATGAAATTACGGCGCACGTCGCCGCCGCCGGACTCGACACGATCAAGTGGTACAAAAAAGGCGATATCCTGAATATTTACCGCGGAAAAACTCAGGAGATGAACGGAAGCTATACCGTGCTGAGCGCGGACTATCCCCGCGACCGGGAGATTGTGGTCCGGTTTGACCGGCCGGTTGACGCGGCGGCGGGAGATTTGATCGAAAACACCGCGATGCCGTACATCGAAATCCGCCGCTGCAAAACAGGGCGAAACCGTCCGCGGGGGTTTTTGCTTTCCAGCGGGGGCAAGACTCTGGTCGAGGACTGTTTCTTCAATAACTGTTCCTGCGCGATCCATTTTACGGGCGACACCACCTATTGGTACGAATCGGGGCC